>CAVKUX010000001.1:0-41317 GCA_963659595.1 Anaeroplasmataceae bacterium
ATTGTATCTCATGCTTCCAAAGCAGACCTAAGACTATCAATATCGTTATACCCTTTGCTTTTGCCCGAAAGTACTTTTTCGTCGCTTTCTTTTATTGCCGCTCTCGTGGTGGTGTTGGGGGTGCAGCCTTTCAATTCAAAAGGCATACCGTTGACGCGAATCGCCTGTTTCAAAAAGACGTTGACAGCAGTCGACAATGACATACCCATGCTGTCAAAAAGCACTTCGGCGTCTTTTTTCACTTCTTCATCGGTTCTTATGCAAATAGATTTGTTCGCCATAAGCCTTCCTCCTTTTATATTCTACGCAAAATGTATCACATTATACACACAATGTCAATATTTTTTGACATTTTATGCGCATTTTTAATGCAAATGTAATACAAATGATATACAAGTTTTTTAAATCTTTATTTCCTCAGAATGACAAGAGGGCGGGAACGCCCGCACCCGATTTGCGTTTCGCACGCTGGATTCCCACGTCGCTTTGCTTCTCGGAATGACGGGCGCAAAAATCATCGTCGAGGCAACGGCAAAACGCAAGAGTGAGTATTGCCGAGAGCCTTGCTTGATTTTTGCGCTACTACCGCGCAGAGAATTTGCGCTATTCGTTCAAGCACGGACAAAAATTAAGCCACAGTTTCGCCAAATTATCTGCTTGGTGAAGCGCACTTTGTGCGCATATGGAAAATTTTTTGAAAAAATTTGCAAATCGTCCAATAAAACGATTGCGTGGATTGTATATATAATATAAAATATATAAATAATGCGTGCATACGCAAGGCATTAATGCAATGATATCGCCAGAGGCGACATCCTCGCCAAAAGGGAACATAAAAATATTCCTTGTCATTCTGAGGGAACGGAGTGACCGTGAGAATCAAGCGGAGCGAAATGCGCCTGCGGCTGGATTCCCACGCTACGCTCGGAATGACGAGAGGGTGGGGACACCCACACCCGAATGGAAGATTAAAATATACCTAAACTGCGGCAGAGCCGCAATATCACTGCTGGAGACACACAATGAAAAACACAGGGACAACACAACAAACAAAACTGAAAAAGTGTATGAAGTGGACTGCGAGCGGATTGCTGCTTGCGGTGATGTTTGTCCTCGTCTTTGCCGGCACGCTCTCCGCGTCTTTCGGCATTGAAGAAAACCTCCAACAAAACGGCATAATCGAGAGCAATGTGGCAGATGCGGTTACTCCAAACGCAAGCACGCACACTTCAACAGTGTATTGGACGGATGCGAGAGATTCTGCCTCATTTGATATAACAAGACAAGCGCAGTATTGGAATGTAACCACCACACCAACGAACACAACTGCGAGTACCGGAACAAATATAATAGGCTTTTCTACTACCGGTATGTCAAAGAGTTCATTACAGGTGGGACGAGCATATCATACCATCGAACTTGGAAATTTTTCAGCAACTTCAATAAAGATATCCTGTAAGGTGTATGTTCTGCTTAAATATGGTGGTGGAACGACGGCCGTTACCAAAGGTGCAAGCTTAAGGTATTCTACCAATGGAACAGACTACGATTGGATATCAACCGCAGCACATGGGTTTGATAGGGGACCAGGCAATGCCGGTTCTGATGGTTATGGTCATTATATGTTTAGAAAAGTCGCAGGTTCCGGGGAGTATTCAAAAGAATCGGAATCTGTAATGGAAAAAACAATAAATGGTAGTTTTACGCCCGGTTCGAAAATTTATCTTGAGTATGTTGACAGTTGGTATGCTAATAGCAGGGAAATAAAGAGTGGCAGTTATGGTCAATTGACATATTTGCAAGTCACGTTCGGTGGCGTTACTACAACAATCAATCTTGAATCAGGGGCAAATGGGGCAATTTCACCAAGCGGAACGCAAACATTTAATTCATCAACAGCAAGTGTAACAAGCACGGCGACACCAAATGAAGGTTATCATTTTGACGGTTGGTATGTCGGCTCAACCAAAGCGTTTTCAAATAATCCCCAAACCTTTACAGGCACAAATATTACTGCAAAGGAAACCTACACTGCAAATTTTGCACTCAACAAACTCAATGTCGTGTATTGGCGCAATCTTAATGACAGCGATAATACGCAACTGACAGACCCAAACGGAAATACGTTTACATACACACAAGCAAAAGCGTTTTACAACTTGAGTAAAACAGACGGCAAAACTTTTGTCGGGTGGGCAACCGCAAGAAACGGTACTGTTTTGCATGGCTACGGAACGTCAACCGACGGCGGAACACAATCAATCGGCGGAGTGAGTTTCTTGCCGTCCGCTAACAATGATGCGACGGTCAATTTGTATGCCATTTGGATTGACAGCGATTTCGGGATAGTTTCGGGCGGGAGCCGTGAAAACAATTGGGGTTCGCAAAGCAATCCTTTTGTCATTTCGACAGTGCAACATCTCAAAAACTTGTCGGAAATAGTAAACGGTTTCCGTGATCCTGTGGACAGCGTCACAGGCACATATTACGGCAACAGTATAACAACAACAGCGACAAAGACAAACGGTGTTGTCACGTTTGCAAACTGCTATTTTGTCATTTCGGCGGATATCGGGTCGGCGAGTGCGCCGATGGAACTCACGCCTATCGGTAGGAATGCAACCAATTATTTTGCAGGCACCATTTCGGGACAAAACAACTCGCAAAAGACGATATATTTGAATATCCAACAGAGCGGCGAGAGCAACGTCGGTCTTTTCGGCTATGTCAAGGGTGCGAGCATTTCGTACATAAAGACGGCAGGCACGGTGGTCGGCGGTACGGCAACGGGCGGCTTGGTCGGATACATGGAAAACGGGGAGATTTTCAATTGTTCAAACAGCGCAAATGTGAGCGGCACAGGCAAAACTGCCGGCATTGTCGCATACAATTTCGCTGATGTAAGAGGAAGAATTTACGGAACAATCACCAACAGCGGAAATATCACGGGCAGCGGTTTTGTCGGCGGTATTGCAGGGCAGTATCACGGCTATTGGTGCGATTCAAGTGCAAACTACGGCACATTTACCAACAGCGGTACGATAAACGGCGGCAGCGGCGCGTCGGTGGGCGGTGTTACGGGCTTTACGGACAGCGAGATTAGAAACGCTGCAAACACAGGCAGCGTCACGGGCGGCTCGTCGGTTGGCGGTATCGCAGGAAGAACTCAAAACAAAATCTCAAACAGTTATAATACCGGCAATATAAGAGGTACGTCGGCGGTTTCGAACTCCGAAATCGCTGCAGGAAGTAAGACAGGCGTTTTTGCAGGAGGCATCACGGGATATACCACCGCAAACGCCACTATTTCACATTGCTACAACAAGGGTGATATTTCGGCGTTGTCAGCAAGCGGTGAGTATATATCCAGCGGTGACTTTTTGGGAGGCATCGTCGGATATGCGCAAGCAACGGTAGAGTATTGTGCAAATATCGGCGGATTGATTGACGGCAACAATTATATCGGCGGTATAGTCGGCGATGCGTCAAGCACAACAAGTATAAGTTATTGCTATGACGTAGAGGGGCAAAGAAATTATCGCTGGGATTACTGCAATCTCGGCGCAATCACAGGCTCGGGCGGTACGGTCACAAATTCGTGGGCAATAAAGGAAAAAGACGTGACTTGGAATGCTTCAATTTCCGGCGCCACTGTCAGCACGAGTGGCAGAAAACTCGTGACAAGTTTCACAGTCACTCCGCTTGTCATAAACGGCGGCGAAACGGAAGCGGTGTGGACGGATATTTTGTCTGCCGACATAAACGGTTTCAAGATTTCGACGAGCGTTTCAAGCGGCAATTATCTCAAACTTTCAAATAACAACGGCAACGGTGTGCTTCCGTATAAGGTTGCAAACGGTTATACGGAGCAGAACAGCACGAGTTCAACCGCAATCACGCAAGGCAATATAAGTTGTGATATATATTACAATGCTACAACTTCAAGCGATATATACGCGCAAAGCGAAGCAATCGGCATAGACACCACAAGCAAAACATATGACGCAACCGCAAAAGAGGTCGGCAGTTTCACAACACCGAGCAACTACACGCTCGCAACATTCTATTTCGATCGTGACAGTAGCGGCAATCCCACCGGCACGCCGACAACAAGCAGAACGGATGCCGGCACATACGTTGTCATTTCGGACGTCAAGTTTACGGTTGACGGCACAACCTACGTTGTCGGTCGCAAACAGGCGGATTGGACAATCGACAAAAGAAAACTCTCGGTGGAGGGGTTGACGGACAATAAACTCGCAGTCAACTATGGCGTGAATGTCGAAAGCAAGATTGTGTGGGAAAACGTGGTGAGCGGACACAGCGTGGTGCCGGACACTTCCGCTTATAATTTTTATGAATCTAATAGTGGGTCTAATTCATATACCATTTCAAGCATCGTTGTGAAAAGCGGAAACGACGACGTTTCGAGCAACTATGAGATTACGTCATTTACGATAGTTGTTTCTGCAGGCGATTTCTACGTCCAAAACAGCGGCATAGACGCAAACAATATCGCCGACAACAAATGGGGCAGCGTGAACAATCCGTACATAATCAGCACTCCTCAGCAACTTCAAAAGTTGACAAGTATTGTGCGCAACGACGGTGCGCTCAACAGCATACAGACGGGTGCTTATGTGTACGTCACCGCAACCGACAAAACGTATTCGGGCGCATATTTCAAACTTGCAGACAATTTGTCGGTGGGCAATATCACGCCAATCGGCACAAATTCGGCAGCGTTTTCGGGCATATTCGACGGAAACGGCAAGACCGTTACCGTGGCTATCAATGTGGCGGGCAACTATGTCGGGTTGTTTGGATATACGAGCGGCGCGACTATCAAGAATCTCACCGTCAACGGCAGTGTGAAAGGCTCGAAGTACGTCGGCGGCGTTGTGGGCTATGCGCTCAACACCACAATCGACAACGTCACCAACAACGCATCCGTCACCGCACGATATTCCACAGACAACGATTTGCCCACATCAATTCTTCAATACGACGGCGGCAATGCTACTAATGAAGGGTTTGACAAAGTTTTTGACAACAACATTTCAACAAAGTTCTGCGGAAACGAAAACTCAAGCATGAGTTTTGTTGCGAATTTGAACAGTAATGTTGCTGTTTCGGGCTTTGCAATCACAAATGCGAACGATACGGCAACACAGACCAACAGGCGTCCGAAAACGATTCAAATTTGGGGTTCGGACACAAGAACAAGTCGCAGTAATTACAACAACAAGAGCAGCGGCGGCAACACACCGTCGGGTGCCGGCGAATCGGGTTGGACACTTGTGTATTCCGTCACAACGGACAATTTCCCGACGACAAACTATCAAAGAAACGAGTTTGCGTTTGCAAACAACAAGACTTACAACTATCAATATTACTGGGTTTATATCATAAGCGCAGGCGGACTGATTCAATTTGCAGAGTTCGACTTTTTGGCGGCAGGCGAGGACGCAGGCGGCATTGTCGGACATGCTTACACCGACACTGCAAAGGCTATCACAAATGTCAAAAACACAGGCAATGTCGTGGGCGGCACTTACACGGGCGGTATCGCAGGATATGCGCAAGGATTGAGCAACGCAAGTTTGAATTTGAGCGGCGCTACAAGCGGCGCTACAAACAGCGGAAACATAACGGGTCATAACTATGTGGGCGGTGTTGCAGGACATGCGCAGGACTTGGCAATTTCGGGTTGTACAAACACAGGAACCGTCAGCGGCGTTGACACGGTCGGCGGCATTGCGGCGTATAGCTTTGGCGGCAACATCGTTTCAAGCGAAAATACAGGCACAATCAGCGGCACCACCAAAGTGGGCGGCATCACAGGTCGGAAAAACTGGGGGTCAATCGGCACAAGCGGCAGCGTCACCGTCATCAACAAAGGCGCGGTTGTCGGCACAGGCTCGTATGTGGGCGGCGTTGCGGGCGTGGTTGATTCTACAACGTCATCTATAAAATACGTCGGCAACGAAGGCTCGGTCACAGGTGCAAACTATGTGGGCGGCGTTGCAGGCAGTTCGGCAAAAGCAATAAGCAACAGTTACAACACAGGCACCGTCAGAGGCACAACCGCCGTTGATGACGCTTTGGGCAAGGGCTTGTTTGTGGGCGGCATCGTCGGCGTGACATCGTCGGGCGTCACGGTTTCGCATTGCTACAACAAGGGATATATTACAGGCACGTCGACAAGCGGCAGCGCGGTTTCATACGCAAACTTTGTGGGCGGCATTGTCGGTTATGCGCAAGGCTCGATTGAATATTGCGCAAATATTTACGATTCGTCAATAAACAGTGACAGCAGCGCACGAATAGAAGGCAACGACAAAATTGGCGGCATTGCCGGTCAATCATCAAGCACAATCGATTTTTGCTACGACGTGCAGGGTCAGCGCAGTTTGAAACACGGCGGTGTGGTCGGTGCAGTTGTCGGCGAGGGCGGTACGGTCACAAATTCGTGGGCAATCAAAGAACGCAACTCTACAGGGAATACTCCCTCAACCATAAATACGCCAAACCATACGTTGACGACCGATTTTACGGTTGCGCCGAGAGTGGGTACGATAAGCAATAGTGTGTGGACGGACGGCTCGGGCGATTGGGTGTGGGAGGATATCCTCACTCAAAATATCAACGGATTCAAGGTCAGCGGAAGCGTTGCAACCGACAACTATTTCCTCTCGTCAAAGGGGTCTGGCAATACGACGGAATATCTTGCGCCGAGCAAGGTTGAAAACAGCAATACCGCAAACGCTACGTCGAGGACAGATACGACGGCGTTTACAATCACGGCGTGGTACGGCGCAAATACGCAAAGCAATATCTATTGCGCGACAGAGGGCATCGCAATTTCAAACGCAACAGAAATATACAACGGAAGCGAGCAAGGCTTTGACAAGGACGACGTCAATCCGCCTCTTGCAAGCGGCAAAGTGTACGGAGTTGTGTTTGACTACTACAATGCGAGCGTTACGCCGATTGAGGGGTTTATTTGCGCTTTCGACGCGGACGGCAACAAAATCTCGGGGGCGAATCCCTCTCAAGCGGGCGAATACAACACCACCGTTTTCATCAAGATAGGCGACGTTGTCGTCGGCAAAAAGGTCGGCGTTACATACAAAATCGATCAAGAAACAATCAACGTTTCGTGGACTTGGACGGACGGATTGTGGCAAGACAAGTTCAACCGTACACAAAATTCGGTATACACAAGTACAACCAACAACGTTTTCATCTACAACAGAGCGGGTCAAGGTTTGAGCGGGGTGACTTTTGCTTACGCCAACAACACCTTTACGGACACCGCTTTGTCGAGGTTTACGTTGACAGGCAACGGAACATTCACAACAGAAAACGGCACGTTGACGGAAATAAATGCAAGCGGCAGTGCATATTCTCGCACATACACGCTTGGCGACACGAGAAACTTCAAGATTCATTCGACAAATACAAATGTGGATTTGTCGGGAACGTCGATTACGTTTGAGTGGATTATTCGCAAGAATAAGTTGTACATCACCAACTTGTGGACGAGCGCAGACGTGGGCAGTGAAGAGAATATCTACGTCTTTGAATACAACGCCGCGCATCAAGGCATTGCGGAAAGAGAAGGAGAAAACGAAGGCATTATTCTCGTGGTCGAACCCGACACCAAAAATATAACACACACAATTGACGGCAGCGCATACACCATTGCTCCCTACGTTGGCACAATCAACGTCGGCACATACACGCGCACGCGCACATTTACAATCAACAATACAACCAACTATGAGATTGGCAATTGTTCTTCGAGAATAGTCAACACAACCACGTTGTTGAAAACGCAAAAAGGCGTGTCAAAGACAAGCACAAGCGTGACGTATTCGTGGAAGATTGTGCAGTACAACATCGCAAACAACTTTGCAAACGGAAAGGTTTGGTTCGGCGGTATCGCAGGCAATGACGGGCTTATCGTCGGCAATCAGTCGGCTTCTACAATTTCGGGAACGACGAGGGGCGGCGACAGCGTAAGCGTTGACTACTATCCGTTGCAATCCGCTCAAAACGGCGTGCAACAAGTGCTTGTCTACGGTCAGACACGCTATGCGCAGGACAAGTTTGTCATCTACGTTGAGTACAATGACGGCAGGATTGCGCAACTTTCAAACGCAACAGCCACCGAATACACGCTGTCCGACCTCGACACACCAACAGCCGCAAATCCCACGCCAATAAACACGAGCGTGAAGGCAAGCGGCCTGGGCAACTTTGCGGGAGATCTCAGCAAATACTATACGGTTTTGTACAGCGATTTCGGCTGGAAGTCGGGCAAGAATCCGAGTTCGGCAAATTGGGGCACTGCGGACAATCCCTACGTCATCGACAGACCCGAATATCTGCTCCGCCTCAGCCAAATCGTCAACGGCGGCATGGCGTGGAACTCGATTGCAAACACGGCATACTGCTATGCGCCGCAAGCCACCGCAACCGCACAGAATCGGACGTACAGCGGCACTTTCTTCCTCGTGAGCGCAAACATAGATATGACCGACTACGTCAGCACGGACGGATTGACAAACTTCCTGCCGATAGGCGACGGGGAGCATCCGTTCTCGGCGACGTTCGACGGCAGTAACAACGTCGGTAGTGAGCGTATCATTTATAGTATTACCTATATATATAATATCAATCTTTTCGTTAATAATGCGAATTCGAGCGGCGGCGAAAGGCTCGATTACGTCGGTCTGTTCGGCTATATTGACGGCGCAACAATCCAAAACCTCACCGTCAAGAGCAAGAGCGTAACCGTAAATAATGCGTCGTATAAGGGCGTTTACGGCAGAGATTACGTCGGTGGCGTTGTCGGCAAGGCGGTGAATTCCACCATAGAAGAAGTGCAACTCGACTACGGCGGCTACGTCCAAGGCAACGATTATGTCGGCGGCATAGTCGGCTTTGCCCAAAACACGACAATCGCAAACTCTGCCAAGATTTTTAACGCAAATGTTAAAGGCAGATTCTACGTCGGCGGAATCGCGGGCGAGTGGCAAGTCAACGACAAAAACCAACTCGGACTCGGCAGACACGACACACTTACGCCCATCGACAGCAGTTATGTCGAAGGCGTGAAGTACGTCGGCGGTCTTGTGGGCTGGCTGGATTTGTCAAATTGCAGCGGAAGCGTATCCTTTACGCCGCAATACAACAACACCGCAAACAAAACGCTCGAAGTGAAAGGCACGGAATACGTCGGCGCGCTGTTCGGCACGCTCATAGGCAACGGATATCGCCAAAGCGCAAACAGCACGGGCTTGACTTCAATCGTCATCGAATCGGGCAAGGTGGGCAACGTCACGCTCAAACCCGTGACGTATGCGGACGGAAATTCGACGTATTTGCCCAAAATTGTGGGCGGTCTTGTCGGATTTATCGAGAGTGCGGCACTCGTTTTCGGCACGAGTTGGAACACCAATAATATCACTTTCGACTTCAATAAAACTTCGACGTCCTTCCTCGGCGGCGTGGTCGGCGTTATGGGCAAAAATTCGACTATCGAAATGTTTGTTCTCAACAAGGACGACGGCTCCACGCTCACATCCGTTGACGGAGCAATCACGGCGAATACGCAGTTCGGCTCCTACGGAGTGTACAACGCAGGCAGTTTTGTGGGCGGTATTGTAGGCTACGTTTCCTCGCAAGCAGGCACTTTCTGGAATGACGGCACAACCATATTCGGCAACGCAGTTAAACTTGAAAACACCGCAAACATTTCTGCCACAGGCTTCGCAGGCGGCATTTTCGGCGCACTCGGAAACATCGCTCTTTCGAAGATAGAGCAGAGCGTCGGCGCTGTTTATAACGAAATATCCGTTGCGCAAAATCAAGATAACAGAACTAATATTCTTCAAAAAATCCTCGTAGGCGGCGTGAGAGAGGGCTTGTCAGGCTCAACGCTCGGCATTGCGCCCACCACCGACAGCGACTATGTTTCGGGCGCAAACGGCAAACTCCGCAACACTGCGAGCGTGTATGTGTCCAAAAAGGATAACGTCGGCGGCGAATACGTCGGCGGCATTTTGGGCTACTGCGGCGCAAACGTGCGCCTTGTGCTTAGAAATGCTCCGCAAACGGGCGATATCGATACAAGTGCGCTCAACGTGTACAGCGGCGGCACGAACGTGTCGTTTATGGGCAGTTATGCAGGCGGCGTCGCAGGCTTTTGCGACAACCTCGAACACGAATTGCAATACATCGTCGTTCAAGCCAAGTTTATTGACAAAAACGCCACGAGAGTGGGCGGTCTTATCGGCGAAATGACCAGCGGCGCGATTAACGGTTGCGTGGCCGTGAGCGCAATGGCGGCAGGCGAGAGCATATCCTTTGACACGGACAACTTCCAAGGCACCGAATACGTCGGCGGTCTCGTGGGTAAAACCGAAAACGCGACCATAAAGGACAGTATCGCGACGGGATTCAACCTTCAAAGCACGTCTATCACCAAAGGCGGCGTGCTCGGCGGCGGTACGAACCCGACAATCGAGGCAAGTTGGACGTTCTACATCGCAAACGAGGGCGCGACTTACTCAACAATCAGCGCAAACGAATACGGCAAATATATCCTCGTGGACAAGGACACCATAACGTCAAACGGCTCGTCTTATCCGTCGTTTGAAAAACTTTGCGCTTTTGCAGGCATTGCAAACACGTTGCAAAACGGCGTTGTAGGCGTACTCGAATTTGCCCTCAACGTTCCCACGCAAAGACAACTCGCCTTCTACGACGCAAGCGGAAGCGACAGCGAGACGACCAACGGCGGTAGCGCAAGCGATTTTGAAAGCAACAACACAAACGGCGTTTTGACAATCAAACTCGATATGGAAACAGGCACAAGCATGCAAGTGTGCATCATTAAGGTGGAATTTGTCAACGTGCCTAAACACTATGCAAACGATGACGCAAGAATCACCGTTGTCGAAAACTGCTACAAAAAACCGTCCGCCTCATCAAGATATTTTGTTGAAGTGCTTGAAGAAACAATATTCGACGTCGGGGACACAAACCAAATCAAACGCATTAAAGCGCGCGTTTATTTCGATTGGAACAATGACGGGAAAGCAACGCTTATAGGCGAGAGCGACACCGCAAGTGAAAAAACGGGCGATTACGACCAAGAGTTCAATCCGGGCGACGAAGCATCGCCGTACACAATCAGCACTCAAGCGGAATGGAACGACTTTGCGTATAGTATTTATTCGGGTGCCAACGACTATGACGGCAAGTTTGTCAAGTTGCTCACCGATGATATCGTCATTGACAATAGCACGCATTACGGCACGGCAAGCAGCACACAACCACTCAATTTCAACACGACTTGTACGCCCAACAATAACAGCGATGACAGCAAAAACGCCGCGTCGAATTTGGGCTACAACTTTGCAGGCAACATTACGCAAGGCGGTAGCACTGTTGAAAAAATATACTTTGGCGAAGGCAACACTACGTTGAGCAGCGTAACGCCGTCTTTCAAAGGTACATTTGACGGCAACGGGCACACAATCATAATTAACTATACAAGCGGCGGTACTCATCGCCTGAGTGTTTTCCCGAACGCCGCAAACGCAACATTCAAAAACCTGACAATAGACGGCACAATTACGGCAGGCACAAACACAAGCGACTCGGGTTACGACATTGCGGCATTTGTAGGCAAGCCGTTTGGCGCAATAACTTTTGAAAACTGCACGGCGGCGGTTGACATCCAAGGTTTGCGCATTATTGCAGGCTTTGCAGGATATAGTACAAAATCTGCACCGCTCACCTTTACAGGTTGCGTCAATAAGGGTAACATTCACTCGTTTGAGTGGTCATCGTGGGAAAAAAGTGGAACTCAAGATATCGGCAATCAGTACGACTATTCTTATGGAACAGGCGGATTTATTGCTTATGCAAGCACAGATATTGTGTTTGAAAGTTGCCTCAACACAGGCAATATTACAGGCGGCTCAAAGATAGGCGGTCTTGTCGGCAGAGTTACAAATGAAGATAAAGGAAAGACAATTCTCACAATAAACAACTGCGCAAACAAGGGCAGGATTTATTCGGAAGAGTATAATCCATATAATGAAAATGATACCAAACAAAAATCTGCTAATGTTTGGTCAAAGGCAGGCGGACTTGTCGGCGAAGTAGACTATTACACCGAAATGACAATGTGCGCAAGTTACAACACCGGCGAAGTGCGTGCAATAGGTAACATTGCCGGCGGTTTGGTCGGTATTATCGGAACAATTCCAGGCGGTTCATCCAACAATAAAGCCGGATATACGGAAACACAATATCAGTCGAAGATTAATTACTGCTACAACACCGGTGCGGTTACAGTCGGCAATGTCGCATGGGGCGGAATTCCAAGTTGGGGAAGTAGCGGTTACAACTTCAACGGAACAAACGCAGGCGGTATTGTCGGCGTAACAGGGTACGTCAGCATTGCTTATACATACAATGCCGGTCATATAACAGGTTATGGTGGTGTTGGGTACTTTCTATCTTGGCAAACAAGAAACGGCGGAATTATCGGCGAACTTACCACGCACAGCAATAGTAATGTCGGCAGTGTTGCAAATAAACATAGGGCAGATATAACAAATTGCTACAACGTCGGGATGATTGAACTTAAAGAAAGTAAAAGCAGTGAAGTAAGGTATAGCGCAGATATAATCGGTTATATGGGCGATGGGACGGTAAGTAATTTATATACAATCACGAACAGTTATGGCATTGCAAATAACATAATAAATTATACCGACGGAAAAGGCAACCCGACATATTATTCCGGTGTGAATAGTGCAGGTTCTATCGATAGCACTTCATATGCAAAAGGAATCACACTCAATTCTCTTGCTGACTTGACTGCGGTTATGCGTGCGGACGGAACGGTGAAACCGAAAGCGTATTCCGGCACATCCGAGCAAAATTTGTGGACTGCGAGCATTGCAACAATCGGTGCGCAAGAGACTGCCGCCTACAAAAACGGCACGCTCGCCGGATACGTTTACGTTTACGGTTGCTTGCCGCAACTTGCAGTTTTTTCCGTTGACACATACAACGGCTTGAGCATGAATTCGACAAACTACGGCAAGGACGCAACCTACGGAGAGGAAGGCTCCTACGTGAAGCAAGCCGCAGGCGAAAAATTGAGTCCGTACGTCATTCGTGACGGCATAGACCTCATGGGCGTGCAAACGCTTGTCGGTCTCGGCTATTCGTTTGACGGCAAATATATCGAGTTTGCAAACGGCAAAAACAACATCACGCTCGACCAGAATTTGAGTTCGGACGTGGCGCAATCCATTGATTTGCCGACATCCAACAGCACAACCGCAAAACTCGACGCCACAAACGGCACTGCGTACAAGGCAAAGGGAACATCGGGCGGATATACGCAAACGGGCAAGAGCTATCACTTGTTCGCAAAGAGCGCGGTATGCGCCGACGACAACGGCACCACCGCAAACACGGCTTACGGTTATTGGCTCGGGCACAACCACTATTATAACGGAGCATACGGAAACAGAGACGGTGGCTATGTTGCTACTTGTACGTTCAAGATTCAAAACTTACTCACAATCGGCAGAAACGGCAAGACGTTTGAGGGGAGCATAAGCGGAAAGCAGGACAACGGCACAAACACCACCATCAACAACTTGCGTGTGTCCACAGGCATGGCAACAGGCGGCGCATATGCAGGTCTGTTCGGTCACGCCCATGACGCATACATCGGCTACATCGAAATCACAGGCGACAGCAACATCTGGGCGTATTCTTCGGACGGCTCTCAAATTGCCGCAACGGGCGCAATCGCAGGCTACGCAACGGGGAATACCACAATCGAACACTGCGCCGTGAGCGGAACGACGGCAATAGGCGCATACGGCAAGACGGACACCACCAACCTTGCAACGGACAACATCACGTTTGCAGGCGGTATTGTGGGTTTGGTAGATACAAAGCAAGGCAGTGCGTATAGCGCAGGCACAACGCTCACAATCAAGGATTGCTCCGTCAATATCGCCACCACGACAGGCGACCGCAGTACATTTGCGGGCAAGATTGTCGCAACAAAGAATAACATCGGCGGCGTGCTGGGGTATGTAGACGGCGCAAGCGGAGCGAGCGGAAAAGGCAACAGCGTGCGTATTGAAAACTGCAATGTGCAACAAGCAACGATTCAAGCCGCAAGCAGCGCAACCACATCAAGCCACATCGGCGGTATTGTCGGATTCGGTTCGCAATACGTTTCGGCATTTGTCACAGGCTGCAAGGTCGGCGTGGACGGCAATGTCACGATAAGCGGCGAGCATAGTCTCGGCGGCATTGCGGGCGGTATGTCCAACGCACAGGGCGGTTATATCGATTCCTGCACGGTGGGCGCAAATGCAAGCATAACTCGTATAGATCAGGGCGGAGACGGCAACGTCGCAGAAAGCGCGGATCACGGCACCGCAATCGGCGGTCTTGTCGGATTTACGCAAAACTCGACGGACACGGTCAGCCCGCTCACAACAACGTTCAGCGGTACGTCCTCGTTCGGCGGCACTATTACGGTTGGCGTTGCGGCTACCAACCAATCGGCTGATTCCGACGCGGCTATAAGCCAAATCGGCGGTATCGTGGGCGATATGGGCAGCGGCGCAAACTTCGCTTCGGGCTCTGTCGTAACAGTCGGCGGCACGATTTCCGTTACGCCCAATGCGGCAAACGTCGGCGGCGTTGCGGGACGTACAAACACTGCTACGTTCATAGGCAAATTCGACGTACATCCGAATATGAGTACTGCCAATACCGAAAACGTCGGCGGCTTCATCGGCAAGAATATCGGCACGGTGTATATCCTTTCAGACAACACCGACAAACTCGCAGACGGCAAACTCAACGGCACGCAAATTTCAATCGGCGGCACTATCGTCGGCACGAGCGAGGTGGGCGGATTCATAGGCGTGAACAACTCGCAAAGCGTCCTCCACATCGGCTCCAACGTCGCAAACGCAAAGCCGTACAAATCTGGCACGCTCAACATCACAATCACCGCAACCGTCACAGGCTCGGGCGAGAACGTCGGCGGTATCGTCGGCAAAAACGAGGGCGCAAGCGCAAACGGCGCAACCGACTACGCAACAATGGATATCGTCAAGGGCGTTATCACGCAAAACGGCGCAATCAGCGGCAAAAACTACGTCGGCGGCATCATCGGTCTCAACCAAGGCTTGCTCACAACAGGCGGCGGCGAGGCGGATACGTCAGTGGGCGGCGCAACCCTCACGACAGAGCAAATAAATTCAATCAAAAACCTTTCAATCACCAACAAAGGCAACGTCAAGGGCGGCGAGACGAATGACGGCACCTATGTAAACGGCGACTATGTCGGCGGCGTTGTAGGCTTCCTCGATTCGCCCGACAAGCTCAAAGCCACGGACGAGGGCAAGGGCGCAATCGCGGGTACGTTCACAAACGTCGGCACGGTCGAGGGCGGCAGATTCGTCGGCGGCTCGATCGGCTTTGTGGGCAAAAACGTCACTATCACCGCAAAAGATACGGACACGCTGTTTGACAACGACGGCGCGGTCACGGCGCACGGCTACTTCGCAGGCGGCTCAATCGGCGCGCTCGTCGGCACAATCGAGGGCACCACGCAATATTCGGTCAATTTCGAGAACGAGGGCAACGTCAACGCGGCAGGCTTTGTTGGCGGCTCAATCGGCGTGCTTGCAGGTCATGTCAAATACGCGCAATTCGTCAACAAATCGAACGGCTTGACGGTGAGCGCGGTCAACTCGGTCGGCGGCTCGGTCGGCTATATCGGCATACCCACTCCGCTCGACACCGTGCTCGCAACGCTCGGCATCACGCTTGATGACGAGCACATCAAGGTCGTCAACACGCACTTCGAGGCTGCAGGCAATCTCACCGCATCCGCGACATCGGATGTTATAACGGCGGCAAAGAATGCCGCTTCGGACGCTTCCACAGGTTGGGGCGGCGTTGGCGGCGCAATCGGCGTCATCGGCTCGAAAGTCGCAGAGTGGGGTTTGAGCAACACATACTACGCAAACGGCAATGTCGTGGCAAGCGGCATCAACAACGTCGGCGGCATCGTCGGACTTGTGCTTGCAAAGGATATCGTCATAAGCAATATGCTCGCCCACAAGACAACCGTCAAGGGCGGCGACAACGTCGGCGGTATCGTCGGCGCAACAAAGGGCACGGGCACCGTCATCAAGTCGGCATACGCCGTCGAGGGTACGTTCGAAGGCTCAGGCAACGTCGGCGGCATCATCGGTCTTGCGGCAAGCGACACCGACGCAAAAACTTCCTACTGGGTCAAAGGCTATTCCAACGCAATCCTCGCAGGTACGGACGTCAAAAACCTGCAAGAAGAACTCGGCAAGTATGAAGCCATCGTCGAAACCGTGGACGGTCAAGAGGTGGTGTTCACCGAAGAATTCTGCAAGTTGTACACGCCAAAGACCTATTACGCCGACTACACCGGCACGCATAAGTACGGCAACGCAACCGTGACTGCCGTCACCGATGAGAGCGTGACGTGGGCGCAGTATTTTGAAAATAGTCTCAACATCACGGGTGCGACAATCAACAACGGCGCATGGGTCAAGCCAACAGGCGCAACGACCTACACGACGGGCACGGCTAAGACAGGCTGGTATTTCGTCTACGCAAACGACAAGATTGCAAATCCGAGCGCAACGACCATTGGCACTATCAGCGCGGAGCATTCTCCCAACGCCAACTTGTCCTATTGGAAACGCATTGCCGACGCGTACACCGCAAGCGAGCGCAAAGCGGGCGCAGACAAGTCGACTCTCACCGCTTCGCTTATCGTCTCGGGCGACGGTCAACCGCAAAAATCCACCCTCTACGCCACCGCGACTTCCGCAGGCGAAAACAGCGGATATTATCTGTATATGGCAACGTCGGGCAACTCTCGTCCGAGCGCAACGTATTCGGACGGCTTGTTCTTCATCAAGACCCTCACCGCAAACGAAGACGCGCTCGCTGAAAACGTCGCCGTGTACTATCGCACCATTTCGAGAGGCAAATCTCTCACTTACAACGGCTACGCGCGTTTCGCGCCCGTCGGAATCACCGCTTCGGAAGGCGTTTCCGTACCGTTTATCGCAACTCCGACAACGGACACGACAAAGGCGGATTCCTATTGCTATTCCTCCGACACGTCGGCGGACGGCACGAAAACCGAACCAGGCACATTCAAGTCGAACGTCAAGATTTACTACTTCGACAGCGAAGGCACGCCTCACGTTGTCGGCGGCGTCGCAATCGACTGGGAAATCAAAAAGCGCGACCTCGAAGCAGAGTTGTCCGTTCCTTCCGGCAAGTTGACATACGGCGATCCCGACATCAACGCAGTTTTGACAATCGCTAATGTCGCGCCGATCGACGGCAACAATCAAGGTGCGTCGGGCAACACCCAATTTGAAATATCGGTAAAAGACGAGAACGGCAACGAAATTGCGAAGTTCACTTGGAACGGCACCGGATTTAACGGTCAATCGGCAGACGGCAAAGTTGTTGTCAACAACGTTACAGTTTCAAACGGCGGCTTCGGAAACGGAGATGACCTCAGCGGCGACGATTTGCAGTTTAATGTCGACAATATCGACGGCCTCGATTTGACAACGAGAACGTTCAGTTGCAACATTAACTTCTTGGACGCAAAGACGTACAAAGTCAGCGTTAGTACGCCGAATAAGGAAAGCAAATACAATCCATCGCCGATACTCAAAGACCAGACGATAACCGTCAACCCCGCAGAACTTACGTTGACGAGAACTACGAGCGCTTCGCACTACTTTGATAATAGCAGTACGGGTAAAGGCGCACAGTGGACTGTTTCGGGCTTCAAATTTAGCGACGGCGCATTGCAATTTGCCGCATTCGAACCTGTGTTTGTGATGGAATTGGGCAAACAAAACACCACCAAAGAAATCACCGAAACAGCGATGCACGCAAACGGCGAGTTGATAAATACGATCACAATCAACAATGTGATTCAAGTCGCCTATGGCGGCGCAACCGAAGGACAAGGCGGCAGGACGTTGAGTTTTAATTTGACAGGCGTGTCCAAAGTGGGCGATTACTATATCCAGACCAAGGGCGGAAAGGGATATCGCGTCGGCAACTATACGCTGACATTTGACGGCGCAAGCGTGCCGACCTATTCGATAACCGAAAATAAGATTACGATCACCGAAAGCACGAATGAGTCAGACGGAACTCATATCTACAACGGCAGTCAAAAGGGAACGATAACGTTGACGTTCACAACAGACGCAGGTAAGAGTATTGAAAATCTCGGTACATTCGTTGAACAATTCTTTAAAGTAGCAACAAACGGCGTTACAGAAAAGACAAAGCCGTCCGCATCGTCGAGTAATACAACCGTAACATGGGTGTTCGAAACAGGAATAAATGCCAAGAAGTACAGCGTAACGCTAAACAAAGGCGATGGCTATGATGAAGCGTCAAAGAACTGTTCTCACACCCAGTCAGTACCGAAAACATACTATTACGAGATTACGAAGCGACAGCTCACCGTCGAATTTACGCAAACGGGCAGCTCGCCGTATGTGTACAACACTTATCATCAAGGACTTTCCACCGTCAAGATTTCAAATCTGTGCCAAGTCGGCAATGTGTGGGATTCTGTCAATATTACGTTAAACGTCGGCAACAACTCCATTAGCGTTTCGTCAAACGGCAACAATGCGGTTGATGTAAAAGATAGGGTGAACACAAGAAACGTCGGGACATACACCGCAACAATCAATTCAACGCTTGGCGGAACGAGCAGCGGCAACTATTACATCTCCAACACAGGCGTAAGCACGAGTTGGACAATCAACCAGTATACACTTCGACTCAGCGGATTGACCGGCGGCGAGAAAACCTATGACGGCACTGCCGTAACGCCAAAACTTATAGTCGACGGCAGTGAAGTTTCAGACGGCAAGATTAGATTTGGTGCGGATACGATAACAATCAAATATTCCGCAACCGTTGGCGGCGTGTTGCACGACGGCGACATAGTGAATGCAGGAACGTATACGATTAGTATCGGCGGCAACGCAACCGACGCGATTGTCGCAATGCGCGATGGGGAAAACACAACGCAAAACTATACGGTTGCAGGCACCGACGAGGCAACTTACACGATAGCACCAAGACAAATCAAACTCTCTTGGGATAGTGCGACGGCGTTTGTGTTCAACAACGCGGAGCAAGGCTTGAAGATCACGGGCGTTGAAAGCGTCAGCGAGGGCGGAAACGGACAACTTGCGGTTTCGTCGTCCACTCTAACGGAGGCGAGAATCAAAGGCTATGCAGGAAAAGACGTTATCGTAATCACCGTATCGGGTGCAATCACTCACGTTGCGGACGGCAAGAAGTCTATGACGGCATCCATAAGCAGCGTTACGGGCAAGAATGCCGACAATTCGACGGATTCGATAAAGGGTAACTATGCGATTTCCGTGGGAAGCACAAGCGGCGAGTTCGAGATAACTCCGTCCGTTGTGTCCATAAGCTTTAATGCACCGAACGCAACTCTCGAAAAAGTGTACGACGGCAATGCTACAGTCCCGACAAGTCAGATTCTCGGCAGTTACTTCACGGTGAGCGCAACCGGACACGTTCCGAGCAATCCGTTTACAATCAGCGGAAGATATGACGACAAAAACGTGGTTTACGATTCAAACAACAACGTAACGGGCGGCAAAGCGGTCACGTTCTCGTATACGTTCACCGACCCGACAGGCGTTGGAGATTATATTGAGGGCAGCGTGGATACGGCGGCATACAACGTCGGCAAGATTACGCCCGCACACATCAAAGTGACGCTCGACAAACTGCGCTCCAACAAGGCGACGAGGACGTACACCGACGGCACGACCTACGGCGGCAACGGCGTAAGCGGCAACGGCACGAGCAGCACATATCGCGCAGGCGAAGGATTCAGAGTCAGCGGCGTTTTGTCGGGCGACAGCGTGACAATCAACGCAAATTATGCAGAAGCGTTGGATTCGCGCAACAGCAGTGCAAACAGCGGATTCGACTTTGCAAAATACGTCAACGACGTATATAAGGACTCGGACGGCACGTTCAAGAAAGCAACGTCGGGCACATACCTCAAGAAACTCGTGTTCGAGATGACGGGCACGTCGGCAGGCAACTATACCTTCAACGTGTACCATTCGAGCGACGGCGCATACGGCAATTCGGACGGAAACCATGTGACGAAAGTCACCGTGTACGACAGCAGAGAAACCGACCAAAGCCGCAAAAATGCGAGCGGTTCGCCGAGCATCCAAATCGAAATAACCGTCAAATCCGTCAAGGTGGAATACTCCAACACCGCTCAAAGTTACGCCAACGACGACAATACCTACAACACCGACTGGAAGCGTGTTACAGGCACCAACAAGGAAACGGACAAAGCAGGCGCGGACATCATCGTCACAAACGGCTGGATGTATTCGGACGGCATAGACCGCGATGCGGATTCCACCGACCAAAAGAGAGAATATCACGGCTATACGACCATTCAGGGCAGATCGGGCAATTCGCGGCTCGGCGCGTCGGTGACCACAAAAGACGGTATGAATCTCAACTATCGCCTCAGCAATCAGCCCACGCTCACCATTGCGTACTTCGTGGCGGAGGGCGACGAGTACAAGATAAGTTCGCTTGCGCAATTGCTCATTGCGTCCTTCTACTACACGGCGCATCAGAATCCGCAAAACCTCGATATGATCAAGATCGTATCCTCGGGCTACGAGTGGGTTACGGTCGTAAAAGTGGATGAAAGCGGCGCATACATCGGCGATTATGAGAAGCCGAGCAATTCGCCGATTACAAACTCCAACGCAAACACGTGGGACGAGTACCTTGCCGAATTGCAAGCGGCGGATTATGCGGTGTTCCTCGACACCGAAAAGAAAGAGTGGGGCTACTATCAATCCACGCAATCCACCACAACCGCAATCCCGACCAAGTTTGTGCAAATCAAGGACATCACGGGTACGTTTACGACGGACGATATCGAAATTCTCAATGCGTTCTTCACAACATCGTCCGTGGGCGAGGACGGCACCGTCACCACTACGACATACAACTGGAACGGATCGAGCAAGCAATTCCTCACCAACGTACTCAAGGCGAGAGCGGGCGCAAACGTGACGATAAACGGCAGTCTGTTCGAGTCAACGGCAAAAGCAGACGGAAGCAACGAGTTGACAGGCTTTGACGGCTCTTACGACGGCAACGGCTACGTCATCGAATATCTCAACATAATGGGCTACGGCAAGACGAACGTCGGTTTGTTCGATATCATAGGCGCAAGCGGTATCGTCAAGAACGTGCATTTGAGAAACGTCACAATCAACGCGAGCGGCGGCAATGTCGGCGGCATAGCGGGCAGTGTGCTTGCCGCGGCAGAGGCTGCAAGCGAAACGAGCATTAAGAACGTGTCCGCACACGGCGCAATCAACGTGAGCGGCGGCACGGTTGGCGGTCTGTTCGGAACGAGTGCGAGAGATATCGAAAACGCAATCGTTCTCGGCACGATAATCTCTCAAAACGCAACCGTCGGCGGCGTTGTCGGCACGACGAGCGCAAGCGTAAAGAACGTCGTTTCCCTCGTGCAAATCACCGCAAACGGCGGCACGGTCAATCCGATCACGACTTCGAGCGCAACGATTGAAAATTCCTACCATATGACAAACGCCGTGTGGCAAAAAGGAAGCATATTCGTCAACGTTTCGGGCAACTCAAAGACCTTCAACGAGTTGATGTCGGGTTCGGTTTCGGGTTACGGCAATGAAAACAAGTATTATTACGCAGGCGAGAGCGCACCGACAAAAGGTACGTTCGACGTTCTCGACGACGTACAACTTACCGCACTGTCGGCAATCGGCGCGCAAAACGCAGCAAACGAGAGGCAAAGTATGCGCCTCAAAGATATAGTTTCCGTATATCTAATGATGTATTCTTTGTCAAAGATGACGGGAACGCTCACAAGCGAAAGCAATACGTTCAATGTCAACGTATATGCGCTCGGTTCGAGTTGGCTCGTGGGCAATGCGGACGGCACGCAAAGCAATCCGATTGCCATTGCAAACAAGCAAAACGTGTCGCTTTTAAGACAACTTCCGTTTGCGACGTTCACGCTCAAGAAAAATATCGCAATCGATATAACAAGCACGTTTGCAGGCGCTTTCTTCGGAACGGTCGAAAGCGCAACGGACAGCACAGGCACGTCGCTCGGATATAAGATAACTTGCAACAAGGATATGTTCGAAGCGTACGCCCCAAGCAGTTCGAGTTGGTTGACAACTTGATTTGGTTAGATAATCGATAAAATCGTTCTCGGACGGCGCAAAAGCCGTCCGAGCGCGAGAAAAACGAGCGCAAATATCGCAAATCGCTCGAAAAAGAAAATAATTGCGGAAATGCCGCAAAATCGTGATTCTAACCGCGCGTTTTCAAAACAATGAAATCTCGCGCGAAAAAATCGACGAAAAATCAAATAAAACGCCGTGCTCGATTGTAGTTTATATATAAATATATAAAAATCCGCAAGGAAGAGCAAAAGAAAGGATAGACCATGCAAGCAAGCAAAAGCAAAAACCTAAAAATCGTAATGTCGATTATGATTCCGCTTTTGATAATCGTGACCACCGTCGTTATGGTGGGCGCGTCTTTTGCGTGGTTCACCAACGCCGACAAGGTCACAATCACCGAAATCACGATGTCTACGGCGGATTCTTACAAAATCGACTTTACTCGTCAGCCGCCGTCCACCGACGGCAAAACACTGTATGACAACATGCAGTACGTCGGACAGACCGCTTTTTGCGCAAGCGGCGCAAATGTCGGCAAACTTATGTCGGCAGCCGTTGCAGGCAACAACGACGTCGACATAAGCAATCGCGCGTACTACTTCATCAACACCGTTGCGCTCGACACGCAGGGTAAAACCTTCGATATGAGTATGGCGTTTGACGGCGTGAAAATCATCAAATATAAACGCGACGCAGACGGCAAGATTGTCCAAGATGACAACGGTGCAAATATTGTCGAAAAAACAAACAAAATCTATGCCGCGCAAGGCGACAACGTTTCGCCGATGAGCGACATTCCTTATGCGTTCACTTGGTTTTTCAAAGCGCACGGCGAAACGGATGAAGACGGCGTGGTGAGGAACTATCAAATCTACGACATCGACGAGCAAACGCAAGGGAAAAAACTCAAACAATTCCAGCCGCAAAAGAATGAAGTGTGGTACACACCTTACGGCAAACTCACTTTCGGCGACGACAATCTCGTTGCGCTCGTAAACGACGACAGTACAATCGATTCAACGAGCATAAGGGACGTTGACAAGCGCGTCATCGACAATTTCGGCACGCAGGGCGTAGGCGACTCCACGTCGCAACTGTTCGATTTCTACATCGTTTTTGCGCCCGAAAAACTGTTCTGGATGCAGTTTTTCTCGCAAGACAGAGACAAATACACCGCAACCGACATCTACACAACTACGGTTGACGGCGAAACGAAAAACGACGACACCAAAAAGATTTTTGAATCATTGTCCAATCAGATGTACTATTCGCATATGGATTATTCGGGTTCTACGTTTGAATTTTCGGCGGTGATCAACGTGACGACAATGCACGAGGAGGCGCAGAACAATGAATAAGACAAAGCGCACTCTCATCGTTTCATCCGTTGTTATGGCACTCATATTTGTCGTCACCGTCGTCAGCGTGACCGCCGCGTGGTTTACAAACGTGTCGGACAGCAACGAAGACGGCTTCACAACCGACTCCGCACTGTTGTCGGAAAGTGCAAGCATAACCATCGACGAGAACGCCGCAAGCGACTATGGCACTGCGGTTTGGCCCGCCGTGGCAACGTCCGGCTACCTCTCAAAAGGCAATTTTGCGCCATATGGTACGGACTTGAAAAAAACGCAAAGCGGCACAATAGATATTGCGGCAAAATGCGCCGTGATTTACTTCCCGATTGCGTTTGTCGGCTCGTCCGATACGCAAACCGTAGACGGAAACCAAGTTTCTATTGACGGAAGAAAATCGCTTATGCTCAGCGTCAATTCGGCGTATCTCGACAGCGACACCGAAAAGGTCAACGATTATCTGTCCGCTTTCAACGTCGAAATGGAACTCGTCACCTTGAAAGATGACGGCGACTCCAAAACAAGCGAAAAGATAACGTCGGTTGCGCCGAGCGATTTTTCAAGCAATCCGAGTGCGATATACTACAATCAACCGTTTACAACCGACGCAAAATTGCCGAGTTACAAACTTTATATGCTCGTAATTCCCGGCGAAACTTACTACGTCAAAGCGACAATCTATTTCAACCAAATCGACGAGGAGTGCAACGAGAAACTCATATACTTCGAAAGCACGCAAAAATCGATAGCGTTCCAATTTGAAATAAAATACAATGTCGGCGATGACGTGGATATAAGACAAGGAACTATGCCCGCATGATGTCTCTTCGCAAAAACAAAATCGCGATGCTGGTCGCAATAATAGCGCTTTTTGCAGTCGCCGTTTCGGCGATGGGCGTTTCCTATGCGGTTTGGATTTCTCACGACGGCACGAGTGGCGGCGGCTCGTCAAAAGCGTCTCCGTCCGTTACGCCCGACTCAAACAACGTCTGGGCAAAGTATTTCAATTATAAGGTAATAACCGTCGAGGGCAAGGATGGCAAGTACGTCGAAATATCCACATTCTACACCGACGGCGCAAACAGTCAGGGGCTCAATTTGTCCGACTTGTACATTCCCGAAGTCATTTGGGTGGAAAATGGCACAAACAAAGTGCTTGCAACGCTGGACGGCGTAAGCGCAGGGGCGTATGAAACTTACAGCGTTTATCGCATTACAAACAGCATTTTTGCCGATTCGACACTCAAAAGCTTGCCCGTAACGATTCATATCCCTGCAAGCGTATGCGAGATAGACGCTGCCGCTTTTGCAGGTCTGCCAAATCTTAAAGCCGTGTATTTTGAAAACAGAATGCCGTGCACGTTGGGCGAGTATGCGTTTGCAGGCTGCACCAATCTCGCATCCGTCTACAACGTCAACGGCGGCGGAGTAACGCCTACCGACACCTCTTTTGTCGGCACACAAATCACCGTCACAAACGGACAAATTCAGTTTGCACAAGGTTAAATCGCAAAACGCCGCAAGTTTTTTAGTAAATTTAACGGCAATGTTTGACACAACCTCAAACTCTTGTTATACTGAATAGGCTTGATGGCGAAAAGTAAAACTATTTGAGGAAAAACGGTTTTACAAAAGAAAGAAACGATTTGCTTTAGATTATATGGAAGCGTATCGAAGCGGTCATAGCAGGCGTGTCTTGCTTGGTAGCGAAGCGTCAAACCGTTTGGGCAGGAAACGGTTTTGAAAAAAAAGAAACGATTTGCTTTGATTTTATATGGAAGCGTATCGAAGCGGTCATAACGAGCGTGTCTTGCTTGGTAGCGAAGCGTCAAACCGTTTGGGCAGAAAACGGTTTTGCAAAAAAAGAAACGATTTGCTTTAGATTATATGGAAGCGTATCGAAGCGGTCATAACGAGGCGGTCTTGAAAACCGTTTGGGTGAAAGCCCACGGGGGTTCGAATCCCTCCGCTTCCGCCAAAAATATGCTGATGTGGCTCAGGTGGTAGAGCACATCCTTGGTAAGGATGAGGTCACCAGTTCAAGTCTGGTCATCAGCTCCAAAAACGCCATTTTTCGTGGTTTGTTCCGAAAATGGCGTTTTTCTTTACCTTTTTTACCCAAATTGACACTCGCAATGACCGCTTTTTGCACGTTTTTTGCAGAATCGTGTGTCAAAAGGGTGTCAAAATTCGGGATAAAAATCGCCGTAGATATTCTTAATATCTATCGCCGAAATCGTCGGGTCTAAACTCGTGTAAAAGTCATTCGTCGTCTTTGTCGTAGTATGCCCCATATACGCCGCGCGCTCTTTGTCCGGGCATCCCAAATAGTATAGGTTAGTTGCGAACGTATGTCGCAACGTGTAAACCGTGACGTACGACTTAATCCCACAATACTGCTCTACGAATTTTTGCAGCCGCTGACGGAAGCGTTTGAGGTCGAAACGATAGAACTCGCTCGGCGCGTTTTCAAACAACGTCATTGCGCGCTCGGATAACCTAATCCAACGGTCCGCGTGCTTTGTTTTCGTGCCGACAAGATGAACGAATCCTTTTTTGATTTCCGTGACGGTTTTCATCTCTGCCGGGCGTGCGCCGGTGAGCAAATAAAACATCACGCGCTTTCCGAAGTTTGTATCGAGGTCGAGATTCTGAACGAGTCGCTGTTGGTCCTCGATACTCAATGCGTCAAGCCGTTCGTCTTGCGTTTTACCTTTCTCGATTAAGTCACCGAGATGCTTTTTTATAAAATCCAAAGCATACGCCTTTTTGAGAATTTGCACGAGCAACGAAAACACTTTGCCCCGAAGCGACGTCATCGGAAGGGCATTGATTAACCCTTGCACTTCCTCGATACGCAATTTGCATAGCAGCGTGTTGCTGTTCAGATACTTTTTCACCGTCGAAAGATACTGTTTGTAGGTGCTTTCGACAACGTATTGCTTTTTGAAGTTCTCGACGTAGAATATCCCGAACTCGTACAACGTCATACATTCGTGAACGCCCGACGCAAAGTATTGTTGAGGGTTCTTTTTGAGTTCTTTTTCTAATTCGGCTCTTTTGTGGCGGCACTCGCGCTCCGTGTTACCGTAAACATAATGCCGCTTTCCGCCATAAATGACATATAATTGATACCGACCGTCTTTTCGCAAGACGGGTTTTACTTTTTGCATATCGGCTCCTTTATCCGACACGCTTTCGCTCTCTGTTTTTTTCGCCTCCTTATTTATTTCGGCGCGCTTGCTGCGCGGCACGAATTGAATGACGTTGCCCTTGCGCGTTCGTTGCTCGGACGGCAACGTCTGATGCGGAATAGTCGGCGCGTCGCTTATGTGCGCGCTTGCGCGAATCCCGGATACATAGCCGGATAATATCCCGCTTATTTGTTCCAAAACTGAAAATAAAGCCTCATCCATAATGATGCCCCCTAAAAGATAGTAAACGCATCAATTATATCAAAGGCTTTATTCTGAAAGGACCGAATTATGCCAGACGATTTTTGCGACTCTCGTAAGACGCGCGAAGTTCTCGCCCGGATATAATACCGCGAGCATAATTGACGAGGTTGCTTTGTTCTTCCGGCGTCATACGTTCGTACAGTTGCAATATTTCCGGTTGCTCGATTCGTGCATTGTCAAAAATATCCGACGAGGACCTTCCGAGTAGTTCATCGACCGTAACGCCGAAAAAGTCGGCTAATGTATTAAGTGCAGATAAAGACGGTTCTCTCTCATCTGCCTCATAACTGCCGTATGCTCTCGTAGACATTCCGCACGCTTGCGCGACATCTTTTTGCAATAAGCCTTTCGATTTTCTTAATTCAAACAACGTAGTTTTCATAGTTATATAGTGCACGTTTTGTGCGATTTCAATCAATAAAAATACAAAAAGCCATTGACAAACACCGAAACGTGCGCTATTTTATAAATACAAACGCACATTTTGTGCGATGAGAGCCAAAATGACAACACTCGCGTTGTCAGTAAGGCAAATATCAATCACATAGCGCAAGCGTGCGCATATAGGCGCACACGCACGCACAAAGGGGAATGGCACTTATGATTTTAGATTTGAAAGACATTGCAGTTTTGCTTACATCACTCAAAGCATATCACGACGAACTCGTCAAAAACGCCGGGGATAATTTTGAACTCGGCGAAATTGTCGATTATGAAGATATCGATGCGAAAGTCAAAAGCATCGAGCAAACGATTGACATCATTATGGATGACTTCAAATACCGGATGAACAACTGACGGTCGATCATCTCTTGGGTGCCGTTCGCGTATCGTCCTCCGGATATTCGGACGGCACCCATTCTCCCTTGTCCACTCGCTCATCGACGTGGAGCCACCGGGCGCAAATACATCTTTCCAAATACGCCCGGTGTGCTATCCCCCTTATAGTGAGGTTGCATATATGAAAATCACAACAATTTTTGGCAAAGTCCTATCCGGCATCGTAAGCGCGATTATTTCGCTTGCAATCCTATTCTTTGGCGGCATAGGCATTGTCGCGCTCGTAACAAAACAGGATTATGTAACCGTTATGAACACGGCTTTTGAATGGATCAAGAATCTCGCAGCATCAAAGTGAGGCGCACTATGGCAAAAAAACCTGCAAAAAAGATAAACTACGGAAAAGTCATCGGATTTGTGTCGTATGCGATCATTTTGCTTGCGCTGATCGGTGTTCTGGTGTTTTTCGGATATTTCACAAACTGGTTTTCGTCTGACTTCAAAACGTTTTATTTAAAAGTGAACGGCGAAACCGTGATGAACGACAAGGACAGTTTGACGATCGTGCCGACGCAGCCTCTGAGCATCGAAGCAAAATATACTTTGGGGCTTTTGGATAAGAATCAAACAGGATATTCATTCGAGATAAAAGCAAATCCGAATGTCGATTTGAGTTTTTCGGTTGACGGTGAAACGGTTTCTTTCCAAAGCGGCGATATCGATTGGAGCAAGTGCTTTGACATCTCAGAAGAAGAAAACGGTTTTACTCTCACGCTGAAAGGCTGGGATATGCTCGAACTGTTGCAATGCGTATATCCGGATAGCGAAATTGTGTTGGATGCCGATGTGGACTATACCCAAAACTTGTTTAATCTCACAGTATATTCACACGATAAAAAGGCGGCTGTCACGCTGGGAATTTGTATATCAACGATTCAAAGCATCGAACTTGATCAAACGAGGATGGTCTTTTGATGAAAAACATACTACATAAAAACAGAGTTTTGCTATATGCAGTTGTATTTGCGCTCATCTTTTGCACGGTATTTTTTGCCGTGCAAGATTTGGGGCGCGTTGCGCTTGCTGCCGACGTTGAATACTCCGATGTTTTGGATGATCTGAAAGTCGATTCGTCATTCTCGGCGGATAACTATCCGAGTAAAATCGACGATTATTCTATTTCACTAATAACAATCGCGGAAGGCAAAAACAACGACGTATATGCTTACGTTTATCAGCCGTCCGGAAAAGTGAAAGACTACAAAGCGAGCAGCATCAACGTTTCGACATCGATAAACGACGCTATTTCTTATTACAACTACAAGTTGGAATTTTGCAATAGTTATGGCGTTTTCTACAAATACAAAATCACAGATCTTACGGTAACACAAGACAATATCCGCTATTACAATATTACGTCGATATATCGTCCGTTTGACGAGCAAGTCGACGAGCAGGCAAGCGGCGGCAACACGATAACGGAAGTGCCGTTTGCGGTAAACAGACAATATGCTTTCGGAACTGTTGACGGCAAGCCGTACGTTGAATGTATTGAGATTGAAACGATTGTTGTCACTGACAAATTTGTCGGTTTTGTCCGTTACGAAAACGGCTTTACGCTTTTACCGACTGCTTGCGACTCTCATTTTGTCGCTTTTAATACGGATAAACCGATGGACAAATTGCTCGAAGCCGATGTGTATTATACATCGCGACATTGTGTTTTCACACAATATTCGATTATAGATACCGACAATATCTCTTTTGATGAAGGAAAAGATGAATATGCATATTTGAAATACACAGATTCGGTTGAACATTCAAAAGGTTGGTTCGCTAAAACTTATAAATGGGATAGGATTCAGACCGTCGATGATTTTATCGCCGGTGAGAATAGAAAAACCATATATGAAGGCGCAATCATCGACGTTGGAACAGACTCGGCTATATCAGATGATGCGCTCAGCGAACTCAAAGGCAAAAAGTGGGTTTTGCGCTTTGCCGAAACAAGTTATTTATATAATCATCCGGCACCATTCACCAATTCGTACCAATTTACGATAGTCGCCGACGTTACAATCTTGCGTTTGAAGTTTGAAACGGACGGAGTGGTCTACAATCTCGGCGTTATAGACAACAAGCAAAGCGGCAGCAATGATCCTATCAACGACACCGACATCGAAGTCGATGTCAATCCTGAAATAAAAGAAAGTTTGAAAAAGAATTTTAAGTGGTTGCTTATTTTGCTTTGCATTGTCATTGCAATCATTGCGCTTGCGCCGTTATTGCCATATCTGATAAAGGGCATCGTTTGGTTATTTACATATCCTCTCAAACGAGTTGGTGAATCGTTCGAAAACTATCACAAAAAGCAACGCGCAAAAAAAAGCACGACGCGGCGCAAATCAAAATCCAAAGAAACAAAACACAAAAATAAATCTGCGAAAAACGCAGGAAGGAGTTAAAAATGGCAACAAGAAAAGATTATCAAAATCGCAATAAAGCACTCGGCGCAATTGTCGCCGTGTTGCTTGCGCTTATAATGTGCGCGGCTGCTGTTCTCGGCGTTGGCTTCGGCGTGTACGGCAAGAATACTGACGATTGGTTCAAGCCCAAACAAGAGAATCAAGGTCAAGAGCAAGAGGAAAATGCAGAACAAGATCCGATTCCGATTGAGGTGATCCAAACAAACAACATTTCGCTTCTGTCAAGCGGAGCAACAGCGGCATCGGACGGCACAACGACAAAGACCTTGACGGCAACGGTTTCGCCTTCGGATGCAAGCACTTTGGATTATGCTTGGACTGTTGAGTTTGTCAATTCTTCTTCCACTTGGGCGAAAGGAAAAACCGTTACGGACTATGTGACGGTTACCAAAGACAGTTCGAACCAACTAAAAGCGACCGTTACATACAAAAAGGCTTTCAGTGAACAAATCAAAGTCACCGTGTATTGCGTTTTGAAACCCGATATGAAGGCTTCGGCAACCGTAGATTGCTACAAAGACGTTACCGATTTGACAATTACTTTCACGGGCGCAACAACTGTTGTGTGCAAAGGCATCGGTCAGGATCAGGACACGACAGTGACAGGATATTTTGTCGCGTCGAAATATACCGTGTCGATTGATGCTACATATAGCGACGGCACTATTGTGAGGGACCGCATTTATGGTAGCGTAACAAATAATGTGTCTTTCGATGAAGAGCGTGCAGATGAAATCGATTTGACATCTGCCGGTCTGACTTCGAACACATACTGTGATATAGCGATTGATTATGGTCAGGATAGGATTGCCGAATACAGTGTGAAATTTTATCAATATCCAACCTCTATTTCGTTGGACAACACAGCAATAAAATTCTAAGAGATTCTAAAAACTAACGATCATAATTTTCCCTCATTGGTGCGCGCACGTCTAAGTGCGTGCGCGCGCCACTCATCTAACTCTAAGGAGCAAAACAATGGACGCAACCATAATGGTTATACTGCGCGAGATCCAACTCGAATGTCATCGTCAAATCGGCATCGAGCGCAGAGGCGGTCGCGCAATAAAGGAAGAAGAGATCGAGCCATATCCCGAACGCTGTGATTTTGACGGAGCGGTTTTGCCCGGGCAAACTCTCGCTCAACTTGTTGAATCAACCGAATCGGAATCACCCGATCCGCAAATGACGGTTGATGAGGCGATCAGCAACGCCGAAAAAGCATCTGTATCAGAAGAAGCCGCCCTCGAGCACAGCCCTCGAAGCAAACTCGGAGCGTGGTTCGAGGCTGTCAGAAATTGGCACTACGACCGCAAAGAAAAGGAATACAAATACGAGTGCGCAAAGCAGCGCGCAGAGGATAGGACATACGGATTCGAGTATATCTCGGATTTTATAGACGACTATATCAAACGCCTTGAAAAAGACGAATCGAGCAACACAAACGGACAGGTCTTCTGATGAGTATCAACGGCATAATCATAGCAGGCGTGTGTGGAATCGTTGCCGCAATAGCGAGTTACGCAATACTGCGCAAGCACTTTCGAGAAGTGCCAATCGAGCGCACCAACACAGTGACGGACGAATTCATAGACAAACCCATTCCGCCGGGCGTGTATATCATCGTCGGACCTCAGGGCGTTGGCAAAACGTCGTTTCTGAATGCACTCATCTCGATTGATTCAAAGTATCACGGCGCGCAGCGGCTGCAAATGGCGAAAGCCGAAATCGACAAACTCAACGACATAGGCTACAAACTCACGTTGCCGCCGTGTCCGTATCGCACACGCTCGAAACTGTTTCTGCCCAACGGCAAGCCGACGTATCATACGGACATCTCGCAATTCGGGCTGCCCGGGCGTCGCTCTGAGGTTCAATACTTTCCGCCGTTCACGGTCATCGGATGCGATGAGATAGACTCGTTTATGGACTGCCGCGAGTGGAACAAGAACGGTTCTATGAAAGCGGACATTATAGACGGTTTTAAGTACATCAGACATCACGACCTCGTGTTTCTCGGCGACGTTCAGAATTTCAGCAAGGTTGACGCTGCTGTTAGGAAACTCACGACAGATGTCATCTACATACTCGGCAAAAAAGACATATACGGCAAAAAACATCGTTTCAGCCGCAAAAAGACCTTGCTACGCACCGAATGGGAGTTTATTTGGGTAAAACACCAACAAGCCGAGAATGCTGCTTCTTTAAGCGAAATGGGCATCGAGATCCACGAGAAAAACGCTCGGAAGTGCAGACTCATATATGAGGGCAATATCTATTCGCAATATAACTCGCAAAGCGGAAAGCCGTACTGGTATCGAGGCATAAAACAATTCACAATCGAAAAGCATCCGGAAAACGCATTGAGTCCGGAAGGCGTAGACAAATACTGCCGTCAGAACGCACTCAACTATGACGACACGGCACAAGAAAAGCAATGAAACGACGTCCGGTCCGAGTCGGGATGAATCCCACGACACGAGCGGCAGCGTATCCGTTTTGTTGAACATAAACGGCAAGCAATAAAGCCGAAAAAGATGCGAGAGCAATTTTTTCGGCTTTTGAGATAGGCGGTTCGGGAAAGAGAAAACAAAAATCCGAATCCGCCGTATGTGAGGGAATTTTAATTCCCTACACAGTAAGCGAGGGAAACTTGTTTCACTCGCAAAAAATGGGATTGAAAAATGGCAGATTTGAGTTATTTCCAAACGCTGACCGCGCCGTTCAGAGCGGCGGACGTCGGCAAATACGTGACTTTCGCATCGGACGGCGTTGCATTCAGTTACAACTCGCCCGGGATTGCGTTCCATTTTGCCCAAACGTCGAAAAATCGATACATGATCCGAGCGATCTATCTCGGCAAGTTCGAGGAATATGCATATCAAAGTCAGCGCGATGCAATCGGATTTGCCGTGAAACTGCTCAATCTCGATTGTGCCGGAGCGTTTAGAGCCTCTAAATCGCTCTGAGAGCAATCCGCGCGCCTCACCGTGCGGAATAATCCGCCGAAAAACATACGAAAAATTGCATAAAGATGCAACTAATATTCAAGGAGCACACTATGTCAAAAAGGAAAAACATATCAGAAAATACACCGAACGGCAGAATAATTCGCACAAGAGATAAAGACTTGCAAGGCGGAAATTATTACGAAAAAGAAGGCTCAAAAGGTTTGTATCGAGGTGCCGTAGTGGTCGACAGCAATTCTGATGACGAACTTGCCATTGTAAAACTGACGACATCATCAAAAGGGATTCCGTTGCCGGAATATAGAAACGGCAAGTCGAAATATCGCAAATACATATTGACGCTTGACAAAAACAACAATCCGATAAAAATCACCCCGGCGGAAAATAAAGGCACGAGCAAACCTCGATTTGAAGCAGACAAACCGAAAAACGATATGCCTAAAAAACTTGTCAATAAGATAAAAAAGGATTGCATCGAGGACAAGATAAACGGCAAAGAAAATAGGAAAAGACTACACAAATTGAAAAAACGTAAATAAAAAAAGTACAACCGCATTGCTGCGATTGCACATAACTGATATGGGCAAAGCCCAAGTGTTCTCCGTAAGAACAATTATAGTATATGCATTTTCGCAGTATTTGTCAAGGTTTTGTCACTGTTTTTGAAAAAGGTGAATTATGAACGCAGACAAAAAAATAGTCCAAACACAAGTCGAATCAAACATCAGAAGCCGCGTCGGCGACGAGGCATTTGCCGCATACGGCGAAATAATCGCTGCGCTTGCGTATGCTTGTACTTTCAAGAACCCTCGCCGATTTGCCGATATGGATATGAATGAACGAACGTGGCAAGACCTTGCAACTACAATTACTACGTCCGAACTGCAAACAGTCAATGCGTGTCTGAATTGCCGAGCCAACAACCGGTTGTTCTTCATACTCGGCTGCTTGACGCGCGTATATTCGCGCCGAAAATCCTCTATATCGAAGAACTTTGTGCAACGTCGGTACACCAATGCGGAAATTGAAAGCGTGTACACAAGCATAGACAGTTTGAAAGACATCGAGTGGTGAATGTCGGCGCGACGTCGCCGTTGATATAAATCTATCCGAATAAAGCCGCCTCAATCCCCCACGTGTGGGGGAAAGGGGGAATTATAGCAAAACTACAACTGAATAAACAAAGGAATGCACCGCATTCACCCTTGTCCTGGTAAGACAATTATTTAGCAAAAACTGCCGCGTCGTGAAGCCTGCGACGTTAAATAGCAGGGCTACCGTATCTCGCACGCTCAGACGCATATGAGCGCGTCGGTGGGCTCGACCGTAACTGCCAGGCTGGATGCTCTATTTGTGGGCTCGGTTGCCGCCAAAGAGCGCATAGGGATAGAGATGTGCGCAGGCTTCCGATACGTCATTGCCGGATACCTCAGAGGACCTGAATATCACGCTGACTTGCTCCCTCCCGACTTTCCGTCGGGGAAAGGGAGCAGTCTGTCCGTTGTCCTCGAAGTCCTGGATAAAGATTAGTAAAAGTAAACATCTGCAACAACAAAGTTGTTGCTAATAATCTGCCGTAAGGCTAATTCTTTTTAGGTCCTTTTTCTTGCGGCAAAACTGACCCTTTTTCTTGATGCACACGAGAGCGAATGTGTGTCGGATTGAAATTTATTTTTGTATTTTTGCCACTAAACAGTAGCATTTTTGTGCATCAAAGGCAGTTGGTAAGGATGAGGTCACCAGTTCAAGTCTGGTCATCAGCTCCAAATCCGTGAACGAGATTCGTTCACGGATTTTTTCATTTCATTGTTTCCAATGAAATGAATGCACGATTGTTCCAATCGTGCGGAGCGCTCGTCGTCATCGCACGGCGATTGAGAATACTTCGTGCTCTCATCGCCTTAGCTCGCCGTCATCAGCTCCAAAAACGCCATTTTTCGTGGTTTGTTCCGAAAATGGCGTTTTTCTTTACCTTTTTTACCCAAATTGACACTCGCAATGACCGCTTTTTGCACGTTTTTTGCAGAATCGTGTGTCAAAAGGGTGTCAAAATTCGGGATAAAAATCGCCGTAGATTTGTTTTGAATTCTTTTTTCTTAAAAAGCGCATAATATATCCAATGTGTTGACAATGGGCGCATGTTGTGCTATTTTATAGACAAAGTGAGGTAGTACTATGAAAACAAGCGTAAATATCAAAATGGAAACCGACATCAGAGATTCTGCAAAAGCACTTTTCTCAGAACTCGGACTCGATATGACAACTGCTATCAATCTTTTTCTTCGCACGGCTGTAAAAGAGCAAGCGATTCCGTTCCCGATAGCAGCAACAACGTCGCAAAAAGCCGAAGAACGTTTCAAATCGTTGATAATGGCGGACATAAAGCAATCCGAAGCAGAAATCGAGAAAGGCAAAGCGGTATCTTTCGAGGATGTATTCAAAGATTTGGGGGCAAAATATGGGGTTCGCAGTTAAAATCACGCCGCACGCACTCGAACAAATCTCTGGAACGTTATCGTATATCGCCGAAAAATTGCAATCGCCACAGGCTGCAAGCAATCTGCTCGGAAAGATTCGTGATGAATTGACGATAATCGGCGAATATCCTCTCTCAAAACCGAAAGTGTCTTGGGACGAATTGAGTGGAAAATACCGCAAATTTCTCATAAACAATTATGTCGGCGTTTATTCAATCAACGAGGAAGAAAAAACGATATTTGTTCTCGCATTCAGATATGCGCCGTCCAGTCTTGGTGACAGATTATAAAAGCAAGTTTCTACCTTGTGTTTGTCGTAATCGATTCAAAATCCGTGAGCGAAATTAGTTCACGGATTTTTCATATCTTTAATTAAATAATGAAATCGCATTTTTCAATCATATCAAGTGATTATTTCTGCATCAAAATTTAGGGGCAGATAGGGTGGATATGCGGCTTCTGATATCAACCGTTGCGCATATATGCATATCGGAATTCTCGCATTCGTGTATGCGCAAACATACATATGTCTAAAAAAGTTGCAAACAGGTATTTACGAGTCGAAATTCGTGTGATATAATGTCAATATTATAAACTTTATATTGTGATAAGGTGAAAAATGAAAATCAAATTGAACGAATTTTTCAGACGTGACGTAGACGGCGTCGACGTGTTGCTTACGGATTCTCCCGAAGTCAAAGCGCAAGTGAAAAAGCACAAAAAAACCGTGAAAGACGCAATCGTATGGTCGATTGTGGGTACGCTTTTGTTTGTGTTGGTACTAAACGTCGTGATTTTGCCGCTTACGGGCAAGTGCGCGCGCGTCGAACACGTCACCGATTACGTTGGCGACAATCAATACATCGCTTTCCACAAGCCCGAAGGCTTGATGCTTTCCGCTCACCGCGCCGGCGGCGTTCTCGAACCCGAAGAAACGATGGCGGCGTTCAAGCAATGTATGGAAGAAGCGCAAAGAGAGAACTATAAAGTCGATATTCTCGAATTTGACTTGCACCTCACAAAAGACGACGTACTCGTGCTTATGCACGACCACGAAATCGACCGTACGTCAGACGGCACGGGCAAGATTTGCGATATGACTCTTGCCGAACTCAAAACCTACAATTTCGGATACAACTTCCAAACCGAAGACGGCGTATACAAATATCGCGACAAGTCCGACGACGAACTTAAAGACGTGCGTATCGTCACGCTCGAAGAGGTTTTGGAATATGTCGAAAAGGTCGCTCGCCCCGACAAATCTATGAATTACGTCATCGAAATCAAGGACGGCGACGACGTTGGCAGACGCGCTATGAACAAACTCTATCGTATGATGGTCAAATACGAGATAGTCAACCGCACGGTGTTCGGCACGTTTCAAGGCGAAATCAGCAAGTACGTTGACGAGTGCAATGCGCTTGGCACTTTTGAGCAAAACGTCGTGCGCTCGGCGGGTATTACGGAAGTGCTCGATTTCTATTATGCATTCCTTTACGGCAATACGAACGCAAAATTCAACTTCAAGGTTTTGCAAATTCCGATGGGCTTCAACGGCTTCTTCGATTTGTCCACAAAAGAGTTTATCGACTTTGCGCACAGCATGGGCATTGCGGTGCAGTACTGGACGATAAACGACCCCGACGACGTAGCCAAACTTCAAGCCAACGGCGCGGACTGCATAATGACGGACAATCCGAAAATGGCATACGAAGTTCTGCACAGAAACGACAAATAAGTTTGCGAAAAAACTCGGGTTTTACGAAACGTATTTTTGCAGAAACGATACATTTCGGAAAACAATAAATAAGGTTTCAAAAAGCAAATATTTTTTCAAATCGATGTATACAAAAGGCACTCTTGCGAGTGCCTTTTGTCAATGTGCAGAACGATTATTTCTTGTTCTTTGCTTTCTTTTCCTTGCCGAAGCCTTTGAGGAATCTGCGGAAGCCGCCTTTTCTGCCGTTGAGCATATCCACGAGTCCGTCAAGCGAACGCTTGGATATGATGCCCATCGACCACGCCGCTATCGTACGATATGGCATATCTTTGACGGAATTGGTGAGCATTTCGGGGTTCTCGGACGAGAGCGCGACGAGATTGATGACGCCTACGCAAAGATTGTACATAAACTTGCCGAAGCGAGAAACCTTGCATTGACCGATCGTGTTGTTTGCAAGCAATTCGCCCTTTTCAAAAGGTCTGTTCTCGATCATCTTTGCGCCGTAGAGTGCCTCGAATTGCTCGACGGGGATTTCGGTTGCGTTTGCGATGTCGTAGTAGCAAGGCGCGACTGCCTTGTAGTCGGGGATAGGTGCGTCGGGATTTTTTGACGTTACGTTTACGACGCCTTCGAGTTTGATGTCGCGAGAGGACGCGCCCACCAAAATCTTGAAGTCGCCGCTTTCGACGTGCCAGTCTTTGATTGCGACGTTGTAGTATGCGAACGCTCTTGAATCGAGAGTGATTTCGACATCCTTTTCTTCACCCGGTTGCAAGAACACTTTTTTGAAGCCCTTGAGTTCTTTTGCGGGGCGATAGAGAGTGCTTTCGACGTCCGAAACGTAGAGTTGCGCGATTTCCGCACCTGCGACTTTGCCTACATTCTTGACGGTGAAAGTGACGGTGAGCGGGTCGCCCTCGTTGATTGCGTTTGCGCTTATGCGAAGATTGGAGTATTCGAATTGCGTGTAGGAAAGTCCGTAGCCGAAGGGATATTTGACTCTCTTCTTTGCGCTGTCGTAATAGCGATAGCCGACGTAAATGCCTTCGCGGTATTCAACCGTTCTCGGTCCCATACGGAAGTATTTCGAGCCGAGATAATCGTCCTCGTGAACGGGGAAGGTTTCTGCGAGTTTGCCCGACGGATTGACCTTGCCGTAGAGAAGGTTGTACGCCGCTTCGCCGCCTGCCTGACCGCCGAGATAGAGGTTGAGAATGCCCCTGACGCTCTTGTCCCAGTCGCCGATTTCGACGGGCGAACCGCAGGAAAGCACGACGACGACGTTTTTGTTGACTTTCAAAATCTCATTGATAAGCGTGACGTGCGAGGACGGCATTTTGATGTGGCGACGATCGTATCCTTCCGATTCGAACGCGTCTGTAAGACCGATGAACAAAAGCACGACGTCTTTGCCTTTTGCGGCTTTTACTGCCTTGTTTATGAGGCTCTTTTTGTAGCCTTCGCCTTTGAGAACGTAGCCGTCTGCGTACTCGTAGGGTTGACCGACTTTGTCGAGTGCGTCGGTGAAAGACGTGAGTTTTGTGGGGAGAATGTGGCTCGAACCGCCGCCTTGATAGCGGAGTTTCTTTGCGAGTTTGCCGATGACGGCGATGTTTTGCTTCTTGTTCAAGGGAAGTATGCCGTCGTTTTTGAGAAGAACAGCGCCACCTTCCGCCGCTTTGCGTGCGATAGCGTTGTGTTTTTCGATGTCAAAGGTTACGCCTTCGATTTCGCGCACGGTATTTTCGTATGCGAATCTGATGAGACGAAGCACCACTTTGTCGATGTCTTCTTCGGTGAGAGTGCCTGCTTCGAGCGCTTTATAGACGGTGTCGTCGTTGAGCCCTTTGCTGCCGGGCATTTCGAGGTCCATACCTGCTTTGACGCCTTCCGCGCGGTCGTTGACTGCGCCCCAGTCGCTCACGACAAGTCCTTTGTAGCCCCATTCGTCACGGAGAACCTCGGTGAGGAAACGTTTGTTGTCGCTCAAATACGTTCCGTTGAGCAGATTGTAGGAGCACATCACGGTCGTGGGCTTTTCCTCTTTGACGATATGCTCGAAGGCGGGCATATAGATTTCGCGCAAAGTGCGCTCGTCAACGATGGAATTGATGGTCATTCTTATGTATTCTTGGTTGTTTGCAAGATAGTGCTTTAGGGAAGTGCCGACGTTTTTCTTTTGTACGCCGTGAACCCACGCGCCGCCCATACGACCTGCAAGGAAGGGGTCTTCGGAGAAGTACTCGAAGTTTCTTCCGCACAACGGACCTCTTTTGATGTTTACGCCGGGTCCGAGAACGGTCGAAACGCCGAGAGATTGAGCCTCTACGGCGATAGCCTCGCCGACTTCTTCGACGAGGTTGACATCCCAACTCGAAGCGGTGGTTACTGCTCCGGGGAAGCAAGTTGCGGGCTCGGGCGTTTGCATGATGTTGACGCCTTTGCCGATTTTTTCACGTCTGAGTCCGCTCGGTCCGTCGCTCATACGCACGGCGGGAATATCGATTCCGTCGCGCTTCATGGGTTGGGTGAGCCAGTTTGTAGAACCGGAAAGCATAGACACTTTTTCGTCAAGCGTCAACTTGCCCAGTATTTCCAAATAGTCCTTGTCGTTCATAATTTCCTCCAACAGAGTGTTTATATTTTGGTTTTTCGGCGATAAAGTGCCGATTCTGTGTTTTTCGTCTTTTTGTCGCACGACTTAATGCGCGTGCGCGTTATTTATATAATCAAACGAGTTTTGAAAAACTATATTTCATTATATCATTTTTGCACTCAACGTTCAATATGAATTTTGCAATCGGATATACAATTATTTTTGAGCGGCGAGTTTTTCTTTTTCACGGATAGAGAGCGGCATTTCGTCGTTGATGTATGTGTTCCAAACGTCGATTCTGTCCTTTTCGTCGAGATAGCGAAGCACTCGTGCGGGTGCGCCTACCGCAATGCAGTTTGCGGGCAAGTCGCGAGTTACGACGCTGCCTGCGCCGACAACGGTATTTTCGCCAATCGTAACGCCGCCGCATATTGTCACGTTAGAGGCAATCCAGCAGCCGTTTTTGATTGTTACGGGCTTTGAATATTCGAGATCGTGAAAGCCGTCGGGGTACTGTTGATTGAGGCGTTCGCTCGTCAAAAACGGATGACACGGCGTTGCGATAGTGACGTTTGCACCGAGCCATACGCCGTCTTCGAGAGTTATCGGCGAGATGTCCAAAAGCGTGCAGTGATAGTTGAAAAACACATCGTTTCCGACGTGAATGTTTACGCCGTATTCGCAATAAAACGGCGCGAAAACCCAAACGGATTTGCCCTTTGTGGACGGGATGAGTTTGTTGAGAAGTCGTTTTTGTCCGATGACGTTCCAAACGGGGCATTTGTTGAATCTTTGCGTCAGCCACATACCCTTTGCGTGTTGCCAAAAAATGTCTTTGCTCAACGAGTTGTAGAGTTTGCCCTCAACCATACGAGTCCAGTCTTTCTTTTCATTGCTCATATCAAATACCCCCTTCGATATTCGTTTACGTACATTTTATTTTATAAAAGGATAGATTTATATCAAATTTTATTACAAAATATCAAAAAACCGTTGTAAAATACAAAAAGTATGATATTATTTTTGTATGAGCAATGACGTCA
>CAVKUX010000002.1:0-39786 GCA_963659595.1 Anaeroplasmataceae bacterium
ATAATAATATATTGCATGTACAATTTTTGCGTTATGCGCCTAATTTTTAAAACGACAAGCATACGCCTAAGTGCAATCTAAAAATTTTAGGCTTGAACTCTCATATTATATTTCCTTTCATTTTTTGTATTATAACAGTACAGTTTGACTACCATTTAAAATAACACCATACTCAAACGTGTTCTTTCTGTTACAAGCATTCTCGCATGTTTGACTACCATTTAAAATAACACCATACTCAAACGGTTTTGCGGAACGGGAAACAACTTGCACCGTTTGACTACCATTTAAAATAACACCATACTCAAACAGGATTGCTTACTAAATAAAAAAATCAAACGTTTGACTACCATTTAAAATAACACCATACTCAAACAGTTTACGTATGATTATATCACGGTCTTTTGTTTGACTACCATTTAAAATAACACCATACTCAAACAGAGTTCGTATGCAGTTCGCTAATACATTGGTTTGACTACCATTTAAAATAACACCATACTCAAACAACAACAGCGCCATACGCTCGTCAAGGTCTGTTTGACTACCATTTAAAATAACACCATACTCAAACACATTTGCATGTGTATGTATATGGCAGCAGAGTTTGACTACCATTTAAAATAACACCATACTCAAACGTTGTTCTCGCTGTCGTTTTTGTCATCCGGGGTTTGACTACCATTTAAAATAACACCATACTCAAACGATAACATATTAAACATACTTATTTGGCATTGTTTGACTACCATTTAAAATAACACCATACTCAAACGCCCTTGTTGTCAATCCACGTCTCGCCCGTAGTTTGACTACCATTTAAAATAACACCATACTCAAACCGATCAAATCGGAAACAGCACAGTGCTTTCGTTTGACTACCATTTAAAATAACACCATACTCAAACCCACTTCTTTACGATGTCGATACAGCAATCGTTTGACTACCATTTAAAATAACACCATACTCAAACCGGCGTGGTATCGTGCGGCGGTGCTTTTATGTTTGACTACCATTTAAAATAACACCATACTCAAACCTCAAATTTGAGCATTTTTGCGCACCGACGCAGAAATCTTAAATGGTAAAGGTGTTGTTTTTATAGTATCACGATTACGGCTATTGTGCAACAATCTCGCATAAATCGTTGTCGATGATTAGCATCGGCTCGTTGTTTGCCCTATCGAATTGTCTTCTTTCCAGCAACAAAACCGAATAAGGTGCATAATTGAAATGTGATACGAGCAGCACATATTCGTCGTTGTCCAGAAATGCTCTTAAATTGACAAGCACAAACAATTTTGTCCCTACAAACTGTGCCTGAGCGTCAAGGCAATCGGCGATATTCTCCGCAAAAGATTTTTGATGTTCGACGGGCTTGACTTTCATGATTTTGAGAAAATCATAAACGGACAAATCGGCATTATACTCGATTTCGACAGGCGATTCAATCGAAAGCGAGTCGCAGAACTCGCTCATACGCCCGATAAGTTCGTAATAATTTTGCAAATACTTGTCGTCTACGACAGACTTCATTTGCTCGTACAACCCTGAGATAATTTTCTTATCGCAGAGCGATAATCCGAAAAAATCAAACACAATGCAGCCGTTTTTCTTAAAAGAAAACGCCTTGTCGCCGTCGTCGATGATAAAACGCCCATCCTCACCGTTTTGTTGCGCAACGAAATCTTTGCAATACTGAACGAATTTGTTTGCGTTCTCTACGATGAGCACCCCTACACCGTTGCCGATATCAAACGGTTTTGAGAAATCGTAATGACATATTTTCATAAAACCACCAACCTGTTGTCGTTGTCGATGACATTGCTTTTTACTTCACCGACAATAAGTTCCATCCTTTCAAACTGTTTTTCGGTTACGGTCAACATTTGCACGAGTCCGTGTTTTGCGCAATGTTTTCTCACGTTTTCTTTTACCGATTCTCCGACCGTATTGTTAAGCACAATCTTGCTATACACTGATTCCTGCATCATAACAAAACCGCTTTTAACCAAGAAATTGTGAAATGCTCGATACTCCGCCCTATCTTTCGAGGTTTCGACCGGCAAATCGAAAAACACAAGTATTCTCATAAATCTATAACTCATAAAAACATATTTTCGACAAATCTTTTGTACTGAGCGCGGAAAAAACACTTTTGCAATAAATTCCTATTGCATCCGAAACAGTGTATTCCTTGCCCGCAAGCCTAATCTTTTGATTCATAATGTTTTGCAATTGCCTTTTTACGTTTGTATCTAATTCTTCACCTGCCATTTGGAAAACCATTCTGTCAATCAGCACTCTGAACGGTTCCATCAAATCGCACGCAAAGTTGAACGGATTGAATTCGTTGCGATGGAATAAGCCTATTTGCGTACTATATCCGTCGGCGACGATCGCGCGGTTAAACGCCGACAAAACAATTGAATATCCGTAATCTAACGCACTGTTTATAAAACTTTGCTTATTCCTTGAGAAAGACAAACCGAACAAGGCGTTGAAGTATACTTTTGCCGAATGGCCTTCTCGATTCGTGGCGTCGCAGCGTTGAAGTTGTTCGATATACGACATCAACAGATTTGCTTTATCCGACCCGACATCTTTTAAATGCTTGGCTTGTTGGTATATTTTGTTCGCGACGATTTCCGTCCACACGTCTGCTCGTATCGCAGTATCCCACTCTATCTGCATTTTCAACTTTTTGCTTGCGTCGTGGCTTCCCCTTAACGGTAAAAGTTGCGAGTGCGGATTGTGTTGTTCGTCGCAAAACACCACGTTTATTTTGTTTTTGATAAGTTCGCAAACGAGTGCGGACGTAAGCGAAACAGCCGTCGACTCGATAATCAACGTGGATATTTCCGAAATATGTACTTTTTGAGTTTGTTCGTTTCTACACACGAGATAACCCATTTTGTATTCGAGTTTACTGTGTGTAGAAACGACCACCGTGCGCCAACTCATTGTCGATAATATGCCGTTAGATTCACGATATTCTTATAATATCCCGTCGGCGATTGCGTAATAAGCAAACACTCGCCGATTTCCGGCAACTTTTTGTTGCAGGTCAGTACGCCGGCTCTTGATCCGCCGCCTATCAGCGTAAGGTTTGAAGATGTACTGTTGCATTGCATTAGATGCAAAATTTCCAACAGCAACGTGCACTGATTTTCAACCGACAATTCGCAGAATACATCCCGTTTCTCATTGAGGAACTCGGCTTGTTTTTGCAGTGCGGAAAAGTTAATATAAGGATGAGACGTCAGTTTGTCTAAAAGTGCATTATATAGCGTTAGATTGCCAGTTTTGCTTATCTTGTCGTAGGTTTCGTCCACTTTTGCGTCTTTGTTGTTTTTCCTCTTTTCGTTGTACGACACGATACGTTTGACGTACGCCGTCATCTCGGAATCCAAAACCATTTGATTTGCGTTGCAAATCGTCAACGAATCGTTCGTTTTTCCCCTCAACCAAACATACGCTCCGTTGAGTTTCAACAAAGAATTGATTTTGATTTTCTCTATCAATATTTGGGGTTGTTCTATCCCGACAGTGTTTTTCAAATAGTCGAACACCTTATCCTTTCCGAGCAAATCTATATAAACGGGAATTGCTTCGATAGACAATTGCACTTTGCCTTTCTTTCCGACGCTCCGCACGAGCGAGAAGTATGCGGTTGTGGCGTTGTCGTATCCGCCGTAGTCGGCGGTATTTTCGAGCGGGCAATTCCGTTTAAGCGGAATCAGTTTGTCGTTTGCGCCTTTTGTTTTTACGGTTGCGTCAAACAGTTTGCCTTCCCCTTCCGACGTAAAACGAACCACTTTGCATATATTTCTGCTGGCAACGGACACGACTTTTTGCTTGTAGGACAGATCCCACGCATTCTTGATATTCTCTTCAAACAAACGGTTCATATTGTAACTGTCCGCATTGTTGTTTTTTAAGAAAATAGCGGCGTCGCGATTGAATTTCGTATAGTACACGTTTCCGACAACAATGTTCAAATAAGCGTCTTTCGCGTGATGTAGATCGTTGATTTCTCTGACTTTGACGAGTACGGGGCGATTTTTGTTTATTCTGTTCTTGAAATCGACCACGTTTCTTGCCTTCGAATACACAACGTCGGCATTCGGGTACATTTGTTTCAGTATTTTAGCAATCTCCTTTGTGCTTTGCCGTGTTTCGACAAGTTGACGATTGATAAAATCCGCAAGTTCATCTCCGTTGAGCGGCGTGGATCTCGTCAATCTCTTGAACTTTTCGTCGCTTATGAACTTTTTGTTGTGCCAAACCGTCCAAATCGGCAACATTTTCTCGCGTATTTCATGCGCAATTGGATAGCCGTCGCCTTTTGCCGCGTTTGCCGTTTTGTAGCACAACACCTTGTTGTTTATTATGCTATCGTCCTTAATCTTCGATTGCGGATATATGTGGTCAATATCGCAAACGTTTGTGTTGAACACTTCTTCGATGCTTATAGGTCTGCCCGTATATGCGCATCTGCCCATTTGGATATAATACAAATACAGTTTATCGCTGAGCAATTTTGTGTCCTCTACGTTCTCCAACTTGTCGATAAACTCTTGCGTTACCCATTGCAAAACGTCTGATTTGCACGCCTTATACAATTCGAGCAACTGCTCTTTTCTCGACTTAGTACGCGCGCCCTTTTTGCTCTTGTCCTCGCCTCTTGCCATCTCGATGAAAATTCGGGAAGGTGCGCAACGTTGCACCTTTTCGATTTCTCTTGCAAGACACACCGTACGCCAAATCGCGCGCTTGACCGACGGCGAGCAATACAAATCCTCTATCGTTTTGTAAGTGACCTTTTTGTCACCCGCGTATTGGTCGTTGAACTTGTTTACGGAAGATTCAAACCCGAACTTCGAGGACATCAATTCCATCAAATTGCAACTCGTTTCGCGCATCGCTTGAATAATCGTCAGTATTTCGCCGTTTTCGTCGACGGTCGTTATCTCGCTTCCGTCCAAAAACTCTTTTGACAATCTTCCCCAACCGCTGCAATTCAAGCCTTTCAACTGCTTCGTCGTCGCTTCGTCAAACTTAAACGCGCGTTTTGCACGCTCGGCGGCGTCCGACTTGTTCCCCATTACCGTGAACCATCTTACGATTGTTTCGCATTGCTCTCGATTGAAATTATCGCCGAACAACCGCTTGAAAAATCTCAACGTGGAAAAACCGCTCTTGATTTCGCCGTCGATTCCCGCAAAATTCTCTTTTGCCTTTTCGCTTTGTTCTATAAGCCCCGCCTTTGCCAGCACGTCCGCGATAACTTTCAACGTTATCTTTCTGTTGTTGTTTTTGGCATATTCGACGATAACATCTCTTGCCTGCTTGTCGAGTCTGCGCCCTTTGAACGTAACGTTGTTGAGTTCGTTCAAGAATGTAAATTCGCTGTATAAAAGCGACTGCTTGGGAAGCACGTCCTCGCCGACGAGATAGGTACATTTGCTCGTCATTCGCTTGATAAATTCGTCTTCTGACGCTTGTTTATCGACGACTTTATCGAAATTCCAAGGCGTAATTTTGACGTTTTCCGCGCCGTCGTATTTTTTTACCCACGCAAAACCTTTATCCATATGCGCAGTGTTGAGAGGTCCGACGTAATATGGTATTCTGAACGTCAAAAGCGAGCATATCTTTTCTTTTAGGCTAATACCATCGCTTATGTCGTTTAAGAACGGAAAATTGTCGCTTGCGTTGTCAAGGATTCGTTCCAACTCTGCAAGTTGAACTTGATATGGTATGACCCCGTTTGCATTTGAGCGTTGTTTTTGAAGGAACGAGCCTTCGTCCATACGTTTCAGAATTTCCTCGTCCGTAACGAACGACCTCAAATATTTGTAGAACTCGTCTTTTGAGACGTGACAAAACGAGCGATTCCTATCCTTGCCGATGTATGCGGCGTAGTTATTTTGCGGTTTTTGGTTAAAGATATCGTTGTATTTTTCTTTGCCAAAACGTTCTATGACGTACGCTTTGAGCGAATTCAAAGCTTCGTTATACTCATCGTATTTGGCGCACGTTACTCGCGACAAATACTCATTATCACCTAAAAGTTTAGACAATGCATCCCAGTTGATTTTCGGTTTTCGGCTAAATACCTCATCATATTTTTCTTTGCCGAAATTCCCTTTTACATATGCTTTGAGCAATTCCAAATCGGCGGCGTGCGCGTCGTATATTTCGCACATCGCTTCGGACAAATATTTGTGATTTTTCAATATCTGCGACAAAACTGCCCAGTCATAAATTGCTTTTGCCTCGCAAATCAACGCATATTCGTCCTCGCCGAAAGCGTCTTTCAACTTTTCTGTTTCAAAGCCTGCGTCGTCGAAACAGAAATTCTTTATTTGCGGTTCTTCTTCGCCGAACAAATTTTTGACATTAACCTGCAATCCGACTATCGATTTTATTATCGCGTTGCAAGTTTTATCGTTTTCGGTATCGAGCAACAGTTTAAGTCTCCTTTCTTTGTCGCTTTTGGTTAATTTGCCGTTGCATAACACTTTCAACGCCTCGTCGACGTTTGCAAGCGACAACGTCTTTGCATTTTCGTCGATATTTGTCAATATCTCGTTTATATCGGAAAACGCAACAAGAACCACGTCTTTATTCCCGACGCTGAATTGTTGCCCTTCAAATAGGAAATGTCCTCTGTTTTTGATAATATGCGCGACGGCAAGATACAAAAGGCGTACGTCTTTTATCTCTTTCACTCTTTGCGCATCCAAAAACGCCGCTCTCAAATGATAGATCGTCGGATATTTTTTGAAATATTCTTTATCGCCGAACGCCTCGTCGTGGAACAAGCAATCCCGGTATGCAACGTTATCGTTTTTATCATTGACGTTATATTTGCTGTTGTTCAGTCTCTCGAAAAAGCAAAAATCCGTCTTTGCGATCTCTTGCGCAAACAATTCTTGCAATAGTTTGATTCTTTGACGTCGGCGCGCGGTACGTCTGCGAGAAGTCCTGTTTGCACGCCGTGTTTCGGAAGTTTTCGCTTCGTCGAAAAGATACACACCCCAGAAATCTTGACCGCGAGTTTTCAATAAATTATATTCGGCATCCGTAGTTGCCCAACCTATCGAGTCTGTGCCTATATCGAAGCCGATATAATATTTTTTGTCCATATCTTGACATCTCCTTATCATGTGTTATAATAGCTTTAATCAAATGATTGACTACCATTTGAATAACACCATTAGTTCAAATAAAATTTTTTCAAATCGCCGATTGTTCGGTTCGCACGTTGTGCGAAACTCCAAACTCGCTTTGCGAGTTTTTTGTTTGATTTGGATATATTCTTCGATTGGCAATGGCCCAATCCAACCGCGTTTGCAAATTTTCATTTGCAAAATGTATGCCCTATTCTATGCTCGTTCACCTCGATTATAAAGACTTCTATGCGACAAAAATGTCGCATAGCAAGCAACTACCCAACTTTTTTTGCAAGATTCGCGACTTTCTCGGCATCGCCTATACTAAATTTCTACGCTTTGCCCCTAATAAAAACGCAAAGTTCATTTCTTGCGCCGATTTTTCTCTTCGTTTGCAACGTCGTTTAAGGCAAAATTATCATCCGTTCAAAGTGCTTGTACGTTTCTCTGTTTGTCAAGGCAGAGATTCGCAATGCAGAGCAATTCAAAATCGCCAATTATTGTCTCCCGTCTTTTAATATGTAAATTATACCACCGACGGCATTAATATTCAAGAATGCGTTTTGTGATAATTCATATATAAATTGATTTCATCAATTGATTTATCTATCTTGCTAATTGACTTGCAAATTGACTTTATACATCAATTTAATCGACTTATTTGTCAAATTAATTGACTTATTTATAAAAAAGGTTCAAGCGACGATATCGATAAACCTTGCGCTTATCATGCTTAGGCGACATATTAAATCACACAATATGTCATAATGGCACTTATATTTTTACATTTATATGTGTTTTTGGCAATATTATCTTAGAATTATATGTTATTTTGACAATCGAACTCATAAGATATATGCCATACTGACTGTTATATTCATTGTATATCTCTGCCATTACTATATAAATTTAGAAATCGCCGAGAATTATGACATTTTGCAAATTTCAAGACTCGCAAACGCAACGCTGAGTTGCGTGACAGATTTCGGAATGCGATATATAATGCAATCGTAAGGAGGCGCGAAATGATCGATTTCATCGCCGTCGGCAACAACATAGCGTCGAAGCGCAAAGAACGTAATTTAACGCAAGAGGAACTCGCAAACAAATTGTTTGTGACACGTCAACTTGTGTCAAAATGGGAAAACGGTACGGGCGTTCCTTCAATCGACGATTTGTTGAATATGTCCGAGATTTTCGGAATCACTATCGAAGACCTTTTGTGTCTGAACAAAGTTGCAACTGTCGATCCGGACGACATATTTGCAGGGCACGAGAGGTTGTTCGTGGTCAAAAGCATAATCGACGGCAAGATAAAAATCGATATTCCCGAAAACTTTTATCGTTTTTCGCAAGCGGAACGGATTATGATTCTCAAAGCGATAAAAAACGGCACGCTCGAAACGAACCTCGAGAATCTGAAACCGAGACTTACGCCTGCCGAGCAAAAATTTATAAAAACGGAGGTCTTAATATGATACTCAAAAAGAAAATACAAGACGGGAAAACCGTATACGAACCCATCTCGTTTGAAGACGCGATTGCAAACAGACAAGGCAAAGACGATTTTTTGTTCACCGACGAAGACGAAAAGGACAATTTCGAAGATGTGGTCGAACAAATCGAAGAACTCAAAGAGGAAAGCGACGACGAATCCGACGAAAAGGACGACGAGCGCGAAAACGACGACGAAATAAGCATATCGTGGGGCGACGTAAAGAGCGCGTTGAAAAAAGCGGGCAGAATCGCCAAAAAAGGCGTGCAAGCGGTTGACATTTCGCTTGGGAATCTATTTTCGGGCGTTAATTGCGGAAAGTCGAAAAACAGCGGCAACCTTATGCAAATCATCCCGTTTCTCGACGACGATGACATTCACGAAATCGTGGAAGACATACTAAGCGACCCCGATAAATACGACGGGCTCAATCTCTGCGCGATTATGCCGTTTTTGAGCGAGAGCGACTGCAACGCTCTGTTTATGAGAATCGCACTCGACACGAACAAAAAGCACGAATACTCTTTGGCGTCGCTTGCGCCTTTCGTGTCCGAAGAATGTTTGTCAAAACTCGTTGACAGATATATCGCGGGCGAACTCGAAGACGTGAATATGGACCAACTCTATCCGTTCTTGTCGAGCAAGGACGTAAAACGCCTGTTCAAGCATATCGTATCCCAAAACAAAAAAGATTAATTTTCTTTGATTCATTTTATGGAAAACGGTCTTGCAGAATTGCAGGACCGTTTTTTGTTTTTATTCGATTCAGCGTTTTATATGTGTGTTTTTCGCATATAAAACGCTTATTTTGAGGTTATCTGAACATTTTGAGTTTGTTGTGAACAACCTCGATATCGAGTTTGGTGTCCTCGATAATTTCGCCGTCTAGTTCGAAACGGCTGTCGTCGAGCGCTTCGATTGTAACTTTCTTTGCGGTGTATTCGCCGCCCCAGTCCGTGCCGACGTGCTTGCCTTTGAGGAACTTGAAAAGGCGGAAAATGATTTTGCTCTTTTTCATTTCGCTGACGTAGCCGACATTCAAAAGTCCGTCGTCGACAACCGCATTCGGGCAAATGGGAATGCCGCCGCCGATAAAGCCGCCGTTGCCAATGCCTATCATAAACACGCTCGTGTCTTTGGTCACACCGTCCGCCGTGATTCGAAGATGATGGAATCTTGTGTGCAAGAGAGTGTAGAAAAGCGAATAATAATACGCCGCTTTACCCTTCAACGTTTTGCAGTTTGCGTATTTGAGCAACACGTCGACATCCATACCGCCGCCGCCTACGTTGAGACAACGATATTTGCCGAGTTCCATATAATCAACGTAACCGACTTTGCCGTTGAGGATGGTTTGCGCCGCTTCCTTGACGTTGGCAGAATGCCCCGATTTCTTGATAAAATCGTTTCCGCTGCCGCACGCGACGAGACCGAGCGTGACGTTGTCGAAGTTGTCTATGCCGCAAAGCACTTCGTGGAACGAACCGTCGCCGCCCATAACCACGATGTTTGTATCCGGCGTTTGGGACAATTCTTTGGCAATCTCCGTTGCGTGTCCTGCGTATTCTGTTTTATGAACGATGTACTCGGCGTTGTTATTCTTAAAGATTTCCTCGACGGTTGCAAGCGCTTTCATACTCTTGCCCTTTCCGCCCTGAGGATTGACTATTATGTGATACATAATGCCCTCCGATGTTTATTTGTATAAAATATACAAGCCTATTTTAGCACTTATGCCGAAAAAGTCAACAAAATGACGGTTGCACAACAAAATGTATTATATCTTTGACATTTGTATTGCAACTCAATCGCGATTTTCAAACTGCAATTCGTAGAGTTTGTGATAATATCCCTTGTTTTTGAGCAGTTGTTGGTGCGTGCCTTTCTCGATGATTCTGCCGTTTTGAAGCACGATGATCTGTTCGGCGTGCTGGATTGTCGAGAGTCTGTGTGCAACGACGAGCATAGTGCCGATATTGCGGATATTTTCAAGCGATTTTTGGATTACGACTTCGGTTTCGGTGTCGATGTTTGCGGTTGCCTCGTCGAGAATGAGAATCTGCGGTTTGTGAAGCACAGTTCTTGCAAACGAGAGAAGTTGACGTTGACCTTGCGAGAAGTTTTCGCCGCGTTCGATGACTTCCTCGTCGAGTCCGTGCTCCTGCGCAAATATGAAAGTGTCGGCGTTGACGTACTTGCACGCCGCCTCGATTTCCTCGTCGGTGAACGATTCGTCATTGAGAGTGATGTTGCTTCTCACCGTGCCGCTGAAAAGGAACACGTCTTGAAGCATCTGCCCTATTCCTTTGCGCAAAGAATGGATATCGATTGTGCTTATATCTCTGTCGTCAATGAGAATCTGACCTTTTTGAATCTCGTAATTGCGCACGATGAGGGAAAGAATTGTGGTTTTTCCCGCGCCCGTCGCGCCGACAAACGCACACGTTTCCTTCGGATTTATGGTGAAAGATACGTCTTTGAGAATCCAATCCTCGTCCTTGTACGCAAACCACACGTTCCTAAACTCGATTTTGCCCTCGAATTTGTCAACCGTCACGGCGTCTTCTCTGTCGCGGATTTCCGGTTTTACGTCGAGCAAATTGAACAACCTCTCGGAAGCGGTGGTCGCTTTTTGCAAGTTGTTGAGTTGGTCGGCGAGGTTTTGTATGGGGTTGAAGAACCTCGAAAGATACAAATAGAACGCAACTATCATACCGGCGTCGAGTCCGAATTCCATACCCAGCCAAAACGTCACCGCAATGGAACTGATGTACAAAAGCGTTATAAACGGACGGTATATGCCGAAGGCAAGCACGACGGCGTATCTGGATTTGCGCAAATTCTCGTTCTTTTCCAGAAACTCGTCGTCCTTCTTCTTTTGACGGTTGAAGATCTGGATGAGTTTCATACCCGACAGGTTTTCGTTGAGGAAAGTGTTGAGGTCGGATATATATTGTCTTTCCTTTGTGAAGACCTTCCTTACGATTTTTCTGAATACGAACGAGGTGACAAACACCACGACGATAAACGCAAGCATCACAAGGGAGAGTTGCCAGGATATGTACAGCATAATGCCGTACACGCCCACGACCGTGAGTACGTTGCGGATTACGTTGACAATGACGTTCGTAAACAAGTCGGACATCGACGCGGTGTATGAAGCGACGCGCGTAACGAGCGAGCCGACGGGCATTTCGTCAAACTGATTCTGCGACAACTTTTCTATATGCTCGAAAACTTCGGTGCGAAGCGTGTAAATTATGCTTTGCCCCGCTTTTTGCAACAGCATAGATTCCCAAACGAGAAACGCTTGGTTGAATACGCCTATGGCGAGGTAGGCAACCGCCATACCTATGATAAATTCGATGTTTATTCCGTCGGATTTGAGGTTGTTGGTGATTCTGCTCACGAAAAGCGGCAAAATGATGTCAAGCACAACGTTGATGAGAATGAGAAGCATTGCGCCGACAAATCTTGCCGTTTCGGGTTTGAGATAGTGCCATATGCGCCTATACATATCTTTTGAAGGGATGTGGACGTCGCCTTTGAGTTTTTCGACTTCCGTTTGCATTACGCCTCACCTCCTTCCACTTCTCTCTCGAGTTTTTGCAAGTACACCATTTTCTTATAGGTCGGCGAGATTTCTTCAAGACGTTGCGGCGTGTCGAACGCTTCGACTTCGCCCTTGTCTAGCACGAGAATCTTGTCGAGATGGGACACCGTGGACACGCGCGAAGCGATGACGAGCGTTGTTTTGCCCTTGCGCTGACTTTGGATGTTTGCAAGTATCGTTTCTTCCGTCTTCACGTCGACTGCGGACACCGAGTCGTCCAAAATCATAATCGGCGCGTCTTTTATATACGCGCGCGCAATGGATATACGCTGTTTTTGTCCGCCCGAAAGAGTCACTCCTCTCTCGCCTGACACGGTTTCGTAGCCTTCCGTAAAGTCCTCGATGTTCGAGTGAACGTCGGCAAATTTCGCCGCGTCGTACACCTTGTCCATATCGAGATTCTCGCAGGAGAATGCGATGTTGTTTTTCACCTTGTCGCTGAAAAGGAAGTTGTCTTGCGGAACGTAGCCGATTGCGTTTCTGAGGCTGTCGATGTCGCAATCCATAATGTCGTAACCGTCAATGGACACTTTGCCCTTTTCCACGTTATAGAGGTGCAAAAGGGTGTTGACGAGCGTGGTTTTTCCGCTTCCTATCTTGCCGACGATTCCCACGCTTTCCCCTGCTTTGATTTCGACGCTTATGTTTTTAAGCACGTTTAAGTCGCTGTTCGGATATGCGAAAGAAAATCCGTCGAACTTGATTTCGCCCTTTACGTCTTCGAGAACGACGGCGTTTTGAGGGTTGCGGATTTCCTCTTCCTGGTCGAGGAAATCGGTTATACGCTTGAGGGACGCTTTCGAGCGAGAGCGCATGGTCACCACTTGTCCGAGCGCAATCATAGGCCACACAAGAGTGTCGAAATATCCGACGAAAGTAATAAGTCCGCCTGCCGTCATATCTATCGTGTGACCGAATATCGAAACGGGCGAACCAGTGACGTATTTGTACACGAAATAGCCGCCCAGCCCCAAAATGAGAGCCATAATCGCCGATATAATAATTTCTATTATTGCGTCGAATATGACTGACACCTTGACGAGTTCGATGTTTGCGTCCTTGTTGCGTTTTGCGATTTTTGCAAAGGCGTGGAGTTGTTGCGTCTCCTTGACAAACGCCTTTATGACGCGTATTCCCGTGAAACTCTCTTGCGAAAAGTCGTAGAGTTTGTCAAATTCGTTTTGGCGTTGTTCCCATTTGAGCGCCATAAACTTTTCCACGAGCATACCCCATACGATTATAAGCGCAAGAGGTATCAAAAGAATGCAGGACAGCACCCAGTCGAGCGAGAACATTTTGTAGAGCGCAAGCACCGAAAGGAACATTGCGTCCACAAGCATAACCGAACCCCAACCGAAAAATTCCTCTATCGTTTCGAGGTCGGTGGTGAACCACGCCATAACCGAGCCGACTTTGTTTTCGTGATAGTAGCGTTGAGAAAGCCGTTCGCTTTTGAGAAACATATTGTGGCGCAAATCCGCCTCTATCCTCTGCGAAGCGTTGAATATGGAAAGTCGCCACATAATACGCCCGAAAAACATAACGAGCGCAACCACCATAACGCCGAGAATAATCTCTTTGAGTGCGCCATGATCGATTGTTCCGCCGTCGAACATATCCACGAGTTTTCCGAGATATTCGGGTATGAAAAGTTGGAACACGTCAACGGCGACGAGCCCGACAAGCCCTATAATGAACAGCCACGAGTATTTGGCATAATATTTGTTGATGTATTTTCCAAACAGCATAGACTATAATTTTTTGCGCAAAAATCCGTTTCTTTTGCGCGATATACCGACTTTTTGAAAAAGCGCACAGAAAACCCCGTTTGCCAAAACGCCGACAACTCGAATTTCGCCAAACGGGGTTTGATGTCAAACCCTCGAAATCGTTTTGGAAAAACGATTTCGATTTTTACATGATTTCGCGGTAGATAGCCTCGATTTCTTTCTTGCCCCAAACTTGCGGACAGGGATAAAGAGGATTGGCTTCCGCATATGCATGCGCAATCATACGGGGCAAACGTTCTTCTTCGATAAGTTTGCCGCCGTCGCGTGACAAAATCTTGGTGGGAATGTTCATCGAAGCGTTCATATCTTCAATCCACTTGATGAACAAATTTGCTTTTTCTTCGTTGGTAGTGCCGCCGAGATTGATGCAGTCGGCAAGTTGAGCGAGTTTCTTGTGCGCGGATTTGCCGTATGCTTTCAAAACGTGCGGAAGGATGACGGCGTTTGCAAGACCGTGAGGTACGCCGTATTCGCCGCCGAGCGTATGCGCGACTGCGTGGACGTAGCCGACGTATGCGCGAGTGAACGCTTTGCCTGCAAGATATGCTGCCTTTTGCATTTCCACTCTCGCTTCGAGATCGTCGCCGTGGTCGTAGGCTTGTTTGAGGTATTTGTGAATGAGTTGCACTGCCTCGACAGCCTCTTTCTTGGTTTGTTTCGTATTCTCTCCGCCGATGTACGCTTCAACCGCGTGAGTGAGAGCGTCCATACCCGTCGTAGAGGTAAGGTGAGGCGGAAGGGATTTTGTGAGTTCGGGGTCCATAACGACGTATCTCGGAATGAGGAACGGGTCGTTGATAGGATATTTTTCGTGCGTTTCGGGATTGGAAATAACTGCGGCAAGCGTCGCTTCGCTGCCCGTACCCGAAGTTGTCGGAATTGCGACAAGCGGAGGAAGTTTGTGACCCGTGATCATAATCTTAAGCACGCCCTTCATTTGCGGAACGCTCTTTTTGGGGCAAGCAACTCTTGCGCCGATACCCTTTGCGCAGTCCATTGCGCTGCCGCCGCCGAGCGCGACAATCGCGTCACAGTTGTTTTCGTGATACATTTTGAGACCGTCTTCGATGTTTTGAATGGTCGGATTCGGAACGACGTCATGATAGCAGCAACTCTTCATGCCCTCTGCTTCGCACGCAGCCATAATGGGATCTGCCTTTCCGCTTGAAAAGAGGAATCCGTCGGTGACGATAAGAATGCTCTTAAAACCGTTGTCTTTCAAAAATTTGGGGAGTTGAGAGATACTGCCCGGACCGGACAAGGTCTTTTTGCATTGGTTCCACGGCAACAAATACATTGCCAAACGCATTGATTGCTGATAGATACGGCAACCCATCTTAGTAAAAATGTTCATTGTTTTCCTCCGAATGCGGAAAAACCGCATATATTGAGTATTAATTAATAGTATTTTAACACCAAATACACAAATGCACAAGAATTAATTAATAACTAATAATGAATAATTAATAATTGCGGGTGGGCTTTGCCCACACCCGAAATAAAAACTTATTCGAAGCGTACTTATTAACGGAATGTGTCAATTCGAAGACGGAACACGAGCCGCAAGGCGGCGAGCCTATGAGCGCCGAGCTTGACGGATAGTACAAGCGACTGCGCCGTTTGGGTGCGAAGCTGGCGCACAAAGCGAAGTGGCATAATGAGAGAAATGCCCCTATCTATGCGAGTGCCGACTGTCTCCCCCGCGAACGACGATTGCTTATGTAGGGGAACGCCCCTAACTGAGTGGCGGGAGAAATACCCGAGAGGGAAAGAGGGGGTACTGCTATTTAGAGTTTTCACCCCTACACTCTTGTAGAGAAAGAAAACACACACCTGAGGAAAGGGGAAATTTTAATTTGAGTACACAACGATTACTCATAAAATAACTCCATAAAAACTGCGATATTTAGATGAAGAACAAGGAAAAGCCCTTTTGCAAATCCGCCTAACGTACTGCACGTACGTGACGGGTGAGCAAAAGGGCTTTGACACAGTTATTCGCTAAATAGCGCAGTTTTTATTTAAGTTCGGAGAAGTACTTGATTGTACGAACCATCTGAGAAGTGTAACTGTTCTCGTTGTCGTACCAAGAAACGACTTGAACTTGAGTGTTGCCGTCTTCCATGGGTGCAACCATTGTTTGAGTTGCGTCGAAGATTGAACCGAAGCGGCTGCCGATGATGTCGGAAGACACGATTTGGTCGGTGTTGTAGCCGAAGGATTCGGTTGCGGCGGCTTTCATTGCTGCGTTGATGCCTTCAACGGTTGCTTGTCCTTTGACGACTGCCACGAGAATGGTTGTGGAACCGGTCGGAGTGGGAACGCGTTGTGCAGAACCGATGAGTTTGCCGTTGAGTTCGGGAATGACGAGACCGATTGCTTTTGCAGCGCCGGTGCTGTTGGGAACGATGTTGATTGCAGCAGCGCGGCTTCTTCTCAAATCGCCCTTTCTTTGAGGTCCGTCAAGAGGCATTTGGTCGCCGGTGTATGCGTGAACCGTCGTCATGATACCGCTCATGATGGGAGCATAATCGTTGAGAGCCTTTGCCATAGGAGCGAGACAGTTGGTTGTGCAACTTGCAGCGGAAATGATGTTGTCGGTTGCCTTCAAAGTGGTGTGGTTGACGTTGTAGACGATTGTGGGAAGATCGTTGCCTGCGGGAGCGGAGATGACGACCTTGCGTGCGCCTGCGTCGATGTGCGCTTGCGCTTTTGCTTTGGATGTATAGAAACCGGTGCATTCCAAAACGACGTCAACGCCGAGTTCGCCCCAGGGAAGTTCCGCCGCTTTTGCTTTTGCGTAGATGGTGATCTTCTTGCCGTCCACTACGATGTAGCCGTCTTCTTTGATTGTGCCGTCCTCGTTGAGGACTGCTTCACAACTTTCTACCGTGTGAGAATTTGCATAGTTGCCTTGTGTCGAGTCGTATTTGAGAAGATGAGCGAGCATCTTGGGGCTCGTGAGGTCGTTGATAGCGACAATTTCATAACCCTCTGCACCGAACATTTGTCTGAAAGCAAGACGTCCGATACGACCAAAACCGTTGATAGCGACTTTTACGTTTGCCATTATAAATTCCTCCATAAAGGTGTATTCCGAATATTGGTTGGATTTTCCAACCGCAACTATTTTACAATTATTATAAGAAATATGCAACTATAATTTGCGTATTTTTTTATCGACATCGATATATGTTTCCATACGTCGACACGATTTTGTACGCTTGTTTGCAAATTCAGTCCGCAAGAAAGGTCGGCTTGCCGTAAACCGCGACGCTTATAAAGTCGATGGGCCACACGAACACAAACAGTGCAAAGGACAAAATCCCGGTGACGAGCGTGTGAAGTTGCCTCGTCTGCGAATATTTCGCAAAGCGGTAGATATACGTCATCGCCCAACCCAACAGCGTTTCCACGACGAGTTTTACGACGAGCGGCATTTGGTCGAATTTGTCGGCAAACGGCAAGTTTGAATCGTCGTACTCGACGGGCAACGCCATTATAAACGTACTTCCCTTGCCTTTTTTGCTCTTTACGCTCACTCTGCCGCCGTGCTCTTTCATAATCTCGCGCACGACGTAAAGCCCCACGCCCTGACTGTTTCCGTTAGAGCGCGACTTGTCCTCGGTGTAGAACTGGTCGAAAACGTAAGGCAAACTCTCTTTGGATATGCCTATGCCCTTGTCCTTGACAGACAGGATGAACTCTCTTCCCCTCTTGCGCGCGATGATTTTTACGACGCTTTTTTCGGGCGAATACTTGACGGCGTTGGACACGAGGTTTTGCACCACTCTTTCCATTTGTCCCTCGTCCACCCTTACGTTGACGTCGGGGATTTTGCCGACTTTGAGTTTTATATTTTTCGCCGTCGCAAGCGGACGAAGTTTCTCTATGATTTTGCCGAACATATTTTTAGTCGCGTGCAACGTTTTATGCTCGGATTGCTTTTTTATTTCGGCGTTTGAGGACTCCACCATACCGATGACCATCTCGTTCATCTGTTGCGCTTTTTGAATGATGAGCGCGGGATAGTCCTTGTCGTCCATACCGTCGGACATACACTCGGCGTATCCCGAAATTATGGCGAGCGGCGTTTTCATATCGTGCGCCACCGAAGCGATTGACTTGTTTGTCTTCGTAGACGTTTCCGCTATGCCGTCCTTCAATTTGAGCATAGAAAGTCTGAGCGATTCAAGCCTCGTGCAAATGGCGTGGTATTCGCCGAATCCCCACAACCTAACGGGCGAATACAAATCGCCTTCTTGAAAACGCGCGAGCGTTTTTTCTATTTCTACGATTTCCTTTTTGTTCAACATAGAGCGTTTAACCTTGCTTTTTGTGCGTATAAAACCTCTGTTTTGCGCATTGACGGCAGATTTTCGTCAATCTTGCCACTTGTAGCCGAGCCCCCAAACGGTGACGACGTTGTTTATGCCTGCCTTTGAAAGTTTGTCACGAAGACGCGCGATAGTCACGGCAACCGTGTTTTCGTCGATGTACTCGTCAACGCCCCATACGTCGTCGATAAGTTTTTGTTTGGGCATAATCTGATTCTCGTGTATGGTGAGATAGTCGAGAATTTTGAACTCTTTTGCAGTGAGATTGAGCGGTTCGCCGTCCGCTTTCGCCTCGAATCTCGCAGACGAAATCATAAGTTTTCCGTAGTGTCTGTCCCCCGACGGTACGGCGTTGAACTCGTAATAACGTCTGAGTTGCGCGCCCACTCTCACAACCATTTCCTTGAACGAAAACGGCTTTGTGATGTAGTCGTCCGCGCCGAGGTCGAACATGCGCACCTTATCCTCTTCGGCAACCTTTGCCGACACGACGATGATTGGCATCGTCATAGTTTGGCGCAGCGTTTCGCACACGGCAAATCCGTCGATTTTCGGCATCATAATATCCAACAGTGCAAGGTCGGGTTTTATCTCGTTTGCGATTTGCAATGCCTGTGCGCCGTCGAACGCCTGATACACTTCGTGTCCCGCCTTTTCGAGATAACTTTTCATCATATCGGATATTTCGACGTTGTCCTCTGCAATAAGTATCTTTCTCATAAACACCTCTGTATTTCTAACCTATTGTACAATATATTTTCGCTTATTTCCACACTTTTTTACATGCCGTATTCGTTTGCGGCGATTTTCTTGCCCGCTTCGGCAAAATATCTCGCGTACGCCTTTTTGCAATACCGCGCATGTTTGTCCTTTTGCGGCGTTTCGGGCGCTTTGAAAGAGTACTTCCCGTTCACTCGCCAGCCGTTGAGTATGCCTATGTCGAAAGCGTCGCGCGGACAGTTGAACGAACATCTCGTACACATAATGCAGTCTTTGCCGAAAGTGAATTTTCCGTTTTGGTCGATTTTTATGTTCCCTACGGGGCAGTTTTTAACGCACGCGCCGCAGTTTATGCACTTGTTTGAATCCACCTTGAAAAAGCGTCCGTTGACTTTCATCGCAGGCTGTTCTATGCGCACGACCCACGCAACGAAACGCCCGAAAGGCACTTTTGCGAGTTTGTGTTCGACGCCGCAAATCACTTCCCTCGCCTCTATGGGTGCGAGTTTGTCGAGCGTGTCTTTCATCTTTGCCGCCATATCGTCGGTGTGACGGAAAATCATGTTGTACGGCATAACGTAGTGATACTCGCTTCCCGCAACGTAGCCTTTTTTCTTCATTATATCGTTGAATTTAATGGAAGAAACGTTGTTGATTTTGAGGGGTTCGCCCGACGTTTTGACGACGAAATATCCCTTCTTTTCGTTTGCTTTCGGCAACGCTTTTGCGAGGTCGAGCATAATGTACGGCGCATTGAATCCGTGTATCGGATAAGCAAATCCTACGAGGTCGAAATTGTTGGGATCGGGCAAATTTGCAAAGCCCTTTCTCACGTTATAACGCGTGGTTTCGATTCCGAATTTTTCAAACTCGCTCTTATATATATCGCACGCTTTTTTGGTGTTTCCCGTTCCCGAAAAAACATAAATTATCGCATTTTTCATATTCTCACCTCTTTTGACTCAGTATTGCGTGTATCTCGCAACGTGGTTTTGGTCGTAGTAGTAGGTCGTATTCTCGCCTTTTGCGTGAGTGTCGTACCAGATTTGAGCGTAAAACGGCATAAATTTGGACAGTCTGTCGTAATCCCACGGACTCGGTTGACAACACTTAGGACACCAATGCCCCGCTTTGAGAACGGTGTACGGCGACGCCCAAAAACGATGTCCGTCGTGACATTCCCATTCGAGTTTCGTGTACAAATCGCCCTTCGTCATACTCGTCGAAACGCACTTGCCGCCTCTGAACGCCGCCGCCGAACGCATATCTTCTATGTCGAGTTCCTCGTCGGGTTTGCTTTCGTCATAGCCGTGGTCGAGGATATAGCCGTGTGCTTTCAACTTCGTTATGTCGCGCATATCGTCGTAATCGACGTCTCCGTCGGCAAGTTGTCCGTGCGCGAGGACGGGGAATTTATCCCAATCGCTCGGCAAACACTTCAAGTTTTCCTTGCTTCCGAAAAACGCTTTAACCTTGCCCGCCTGATTCGTTTTTACCCAATATCTCGGCGCATTGTCGTCTTTGAGCAGTCTTTCGATTGCGAATTTCGACACGAGTTTTGCAGGCACGAGTTTTCCGAGTCTGTAATAACCGTGCTTTTTGAGTATCTCTTGCCAGTAGGTTTTCACGTCCTCGTGCTGAAAATCGAAATAATCGTTGAGGATATGGCTGTCCTCGAACCACATACAATGGAAATTGCGGATTGAATTCCATTCGGGTTTCATATACTTTTTCGTCGAACCGCCGATAATCTTGAATCCCTCGTCGAACGTGTCGTAGCCCGTAACTCTGTTGCACGCGCCGCCGCCGATGTTGTAGCACTTCTTCCAGAACTTTTCTTCGAGTTCGCCCTTTGCGTCCTTTTCAACGAGTCTGCGCATCAAAAGTCCGCTGTCGCGCGCCGTAACCCACTCTATCGGCGCATTGAAGCAAGTGTGAAACATCAATCCGTCTTTCATATTGTTGGTGAGCATTCTGTTGTGAAGCATACCCGTCTGACGAAGCACCGCCCATTGCTTTACGTCGCTGTCGAGAACGTATCTCTCGCCCTTGATTTTGCTTGCGGAATACTCGTCGTAAGTGCTGGATATGAGCGGGTCGCCCACTCTGCCCCACGGGTGCTTGTAGTTGCGGTTGCCGTATATCGCAACGGTGGAAATATGCACGAGTTTCGGCTGATTTTCCTTTATCTCGGACACCGAATCCACGATATTCATTGCGCCTATGCGGTTACATCTGTCCGTAAGCACGGGATAATGGTCGGCAGTCGGCGGAATGACCGCGGCGAGATTGAGAACGTAATCGCTGTTTGCCACGAGTTTTCTGCAATCTTCGATTTCCGCTATATCGCCGAAAATAACTTCGATTTTGCTTGTGTATTTGCGCTTCCATTCCTTTGCGCACTTGCGCTCTCGCCTCTCGTCCAAAAGCAAAACTTTGATTTTTTCCACAACGTCGCTTCCCATAAGTTGAGCGAGCGTTTCAAGTCCCATATTTCCGCTTGCGCCGGTGATTGCAACGATTTTTTTCATATATGCCACCTTCCTTTCGTTTACGCATATATTATCGCACCAAGCCCCAACCGAAGTCTTGACAAAAACCTTACACTTTCGCCGTTATCCGCCCGACTTTTCCGCATTTTGTAAGAATTATGTAAGAAAAAGAGAAAGGCGGCAGAAAATACCGTCCTTCTCCTTGTAAAAAAACTATTGAATTGCCAGAATTATTTAGCGGATTGTATTTGCCTCGCCTTGTTTAACGCTTTGTCCATTTCCGCAAATGCAACGTTGTTTGCCTCGTTTATTTTTTTGTTGGCAATAATATAATAAACGATATACAAGATGTTCCCCAACAAAAGCAAAATCGGTTTGAGTTTCTTTTTTGCTTTCAATCTCGATTGCGCAGCCTCATAGGCTTTTTGACAAGAATTCAATGCCTGATAATTCGGCATATCGGTTTCGCGTTGCAAAAGTAGGTTGACATAATTTTCCGTTTCGGTAACACTGTAAATCGTGCCGGACATCGCTCCTGCTTCAAGGTGAGAGTCCTTAACTTTTACTTCTTGTGAACTTGTGACAACCCAACCGAAGCACGCATATGCGTTGATAATTCTCTCTTCGTCTTGCGGCATTATCTGCATTTTTTTTGTTTCTCTCATTTGTTTTCCTCCTATGAGCTTTTGTGTTTTTATATTAACACGTTATTTAGCGTATGTCAACACTATTTTTAGGGTATTTGATAATATATGTTTATGTCAACATTTGGAAAGAATCTGAAATCCGAAAGGGAGCGCTGCGGTTATAATCAAAAGCAACTTGCCCTAAAAATAGGTACGTCCCAACAGCGCATTAGTGAATGGGAATGCGACAAAGTCGAGCCGACCGTTTCAAACATTGTCGCCATAGCAAAGGCGTTGGACGTGAGTTACGACGACCTTTTCGACGGCATCGAATAAATTTTTCAAATGAAAAGTTGAACGGCACTGAATTCAGTGCCGTTTTTATTAGTTTTGATAAGTTATTTTGATATTGCCGTAAATATCCGATATTAGTTGTTTGAGCCAGGACAAATTGCCGTCGTTTTCCCACTCGAACGCCGTGACGTTGCTTCGTATCTCGTTGTCTTTGCACCAACAAATCTCTTTCATCGACACGGTGTTGTCGTAAAAATGCACCACGTCGCACAGCCCGAAAACAGTTTTCAAATTCTCTTGCGAGTTGTCATAGCGTTGCTCTATCGTCTCCGCACTAACGCCGTGACCGCCTTTTTCTTCTCTTTCCTGCACTCTTTTGATTGCGATTTCGGGCGAAGCGACCCCGACGTAAAACAATTCGATACAGTAGCCTTTTTCTGCGGCGGTTTCCATCGTTTTGACGATGGTTGTTCCGCACAAAGTCGTTTCACGGTTGAAAGATTTGTGATTTTTCAGCAACTCGTTTTGCAAACGAATAAGTTCCTTTGCCGCTTTGAGTTGGCACGCGGGATCTTTCCAATCCCACTTATTGTTTTGCACGATTTCGTCGCTGTTAAGTCGCACGCCGAAATCGCCGTTGAGCATTCTGTATAACGTGCTTTTTCCTGCGCCGTTCACGCCTGCAAAAACGGTTAGTTTAGTATTTTTCATTTCTTACAACCTCTTTTTGCTTTATCAAAAGCACGGTGTTGAAAACACCCGTATAAAACGTCTTTTCATCATCGCTTTTTGCGTTTTCGGTGAGCGTTTCATAAAGTTTTATGTTGAGATATTCGTTTCGCTTGTCATATAGACGTTTGATAAGCGAGGCAAAATCGTCACCGTACTTATCGTCGAAACAATCCTGACTCATAACAACCAAATCGCCGTAGCCGTTTTTGGTCACAAACACGGGCTCGTTTTTCTCATCGCACAGTTTGGATATTTCCGCCGTGTTTTTGAGTTCTTTTATAGGGATAATCGTGGGCATTTTTTACCTCTTTTACAATATTATACCATAATTATACCACAATTATTCCAAAAGTCAATTTTATGTTTGCATTCAAAAGATAAAGAAAACGCAATTTACATCAACCGAATCTCATATTCAATCTCGTTTTCTATCAAAATCATTTCACATAAAACTGTTATTTGCCTAATATACGCAAAGAATCCACCGAATTTTCGGTGGATTCCTTCGTTTTTTCAAAGGCTCAATCAGATGAGTTTGAGGATGCAGGTTTCCGCTGCGTCGCCACGGCGATTGCCGGTTTTAAGGATACGGGTGTAACCGCCGCCTTGTCCGAGTTCGTTCTTGCGAGCGTCGTATTTGGGTGCATACTCTTTGAACATCTTTTCGATGAGGGGGTGTTTGGTGTCCTTAATGCGCGCTTTGAATGCGGATTTGGATTCCTTCTCGCCCTTGATTTCTTGAAGGTCAACGAGTTCAGCCATAAGTCTGCGGCGTGCTGCAAGTTTCTTGGGACCGTCGTTTGTGAAGACGACTTCCTGCTTTGCGCCCTTTGCGCCGTCAACGGTCTTTGTGACTTTGACGTCGTCTTGATAGGCTCTCATTGCGATAGTGATGTATTTTTCAGCAAGGCTTCTGACTGCTTTTGCACGGTCAACGGTTGTTTCGATTTGACCATACCAAAGAAGTTCGGAAACCTGATTTTTAAGCATAGCCATTCTTTGGTCTGTGCGTTTTCCTAATTTAGACATAGTGTTCCTCCTGTACTCTTAGTCCTCTTGCGCCTTCAAGCCGAGGCCGAGATCTTCGAGTTTCTTGACAACTTCTTCGAGTGATTTTCTGCCGAGGTTTCTCACTTTGAGCATATCGTCTTCGCTGCGTTTGGTGAGGTCTTCGACGGTGTGAATGTTTGCGCGTTTCAAGCAATTGTACGAACGCACCGAGAGGTCGAGATCTTCAACTGACATTTCAAGGACTTTCTTGGTGTCGTCTTTCTTGTCCTCTTTGAGAATATCGTTCTCGTCCATCTTGTCGACGAGATTGATGAACAGTTTGAGATGATCGTTCATAATCTTTGCTGCAAGAGAAGTTATTTCCTTTGCAGAAGTCGTACCGTCGGTGGTCACTTCGAGCGTAAGTTTATCGAAGTCGATGCTTTGTTCGACACGAGTGCTTTCGACGGCATAATTGACTTTGACGACGGGTGTATAGATAGAATCGATCGGAATATAACCGATGGATTGACGGCTGTCCTTGTTGCGAGAAGCAGGAACATAGCCTCTGCCGCAATCGACAAAAATGGTCATATCGATAGACGCGCCCTCGTCCAAAGTGCAAATGACTTGGTCGGTGTTGACGACTTCGATACCCGTGGCGCATTGGATGTCGCCTGCGGTGACCGTGCCGACGGTGTTGGCAAAGAGTTTGCATTCTTGCTTTCCGGCTTTTTCAAGGCTGTTGACTGCTTTGAAACGAACAGTTTTGAGGTTGAGGATGATTTCGGTAACTTCCTCTTTTACGCCCTTGATTGTGGAGAATTCGTGATCGACGCCCGCGATTTTGATGCCGACTGCGGCGGCACCGGGCAGCGCAGAAAGAAGGATACGGCGCAAGCAGTTGCCGATCGTTGTGCCGAAGCCTCTTTCAAGCGGCTCGACGACGAACTTGCAATAGTTCTTGCTTTCGTTCTCCATTTTTATTTTGGGACTTCTCATTTCCATCATAACTGTATCCTCCGATCAAATTATTTAGAGTACAACTCGACGATAAGGTGTTCTTGGATGTCGAGGTCGATGTCGCTTCTTTCGGGAAGAGCAACAACCTTACCTGTGAGCGTTGCGTTGTCAAATTCGAGCCATTTGACGAGGTTGAGATTCTTGGTTTCCTTTACGGCGTTCCACAAAGCGGAATCTTTCTTGTTCTCCTTGACGGCAACGACGTCGCCTGCTTTGACGAGGTAGGACGGAATGTCCACCGTTTTGCCGTTGACGGTGATGTGGCCGTGATTGACGATTTGGCGAGCCATTGCTCTCGAAGTGCCGAGGCCGAGACGATACACAACGTTGTCGAGACGTCTTTCGATAAGCACGAGCATATTGTCACCGGTGACGCCGCGCATTTCGGACGCTCTGTCGTAGTACATCTTGAATTGCTTTTCGGTCACGCCGTAGTAGCGTTTGGTTTTTTGTTTCTCACGAAGTTGAACGCTGTAACCGCTCGCCTTCTTTCTTCCCTTGCCGTGGTCTCCGGGAGGTGCGTATTTTGTGAGAAGGGGGCATTTTGTAGAACCGCACTTCTCGCCTTTGAGATAGAGTTTGCATCCTTCGCGTCTGCAAAGACGGCAATCTGCTCCTGTATATTTAGCCATAGTTTAAGTCCTCCTAATTACAGTCTTCTCGCCTTGGGCGGACGGCATCCGTTGTGAGGAATCGGGGATACGTCTTGAATGAGCGTAACTTCGATACCGACGTTTGCGAGCGCGCGGATTGCGCTCTCTCTGCCTTGACCGGGACCTTTGACGTAGACTTCAACGCTTCTCATACCTTGATCGTAAGCGACTTTGGCTGCGTCTTCGCTGACCATTTGCGCTGCGAACGGGGTGGATTTACGGCTGCCGCGGAGTTTGAGTTTGCCTGCGGAAGACCAAGAGATAGCGTTTCCGTTCATATCTGTGATAGTAACGATTGTGTTGTTGAAAGAAGCGTGAATATGCACTTGACCTTTTTCAACGCGTTTGATATCTTTTCTTTTCTTGATTGCTTTTCTTGCGATACCTGCCATAGTCGCGCCTCCTTATTTCTTGCTGCGGCTGACTGCGCGCTTGGGACCTTTTCTCGTACGAGCGTTTTGTTTGGTGTTTTGACCACGTACGGGAAGTCCTTTTCTGTGACGTACGCCGCGATAGCAACCGATTTCCATCAATCTCTTAATGTTGAGACCGACTTCTCTTTTGAGGTCGCCTTCGACGTGCAAATGTTGTTCGATGTACTCACGAATGAGACTGACTTGATCCTCGCTCAAATCCTTGACGCGAATATCTGGATTGATGCCGGTCTCTTTCAAAATCTTTTGAGAAGTTGCAAGTCCGATACCATAAATGTAGGTAAGTCCGTATTCAACTCTCTTGTCGCGCGGAAGATCCACGCCGGCGATTCTTGCCATTTTCTACCTCCGAAATAGTGAAAAAAGTGTTTTTTATATATGCCACGCATAGGTAGTTGCCGTAATATGTGGAATGAAGCAACCAGCCGCCCTACGCTTTTTGCCGAATTTTACTTTTGAAGTCGAGGCGGAGCATTGCCTCAAAACGTCAAAAGCCCGACGCTACAATCAACCTTGACGTTGTTTGTGGTTGGGATACTTTGAGCAGATAACCATAACTCTGCCGTTTCTTTTGATAACTTTGCATTTGTCGCACATAGGCTTGACGCTGGGTCTGACTTTCATAGTTAACCTCCTGAATGAGTCCTTTGTTTTCGATGTTTCGATGACCTTATTTGTTGCGGTAGATTATTCTGCCTTTTGTCAGGTCGTACGGCGACATTTCGATTTTGACTTTGTCGCCTTCGAGAATTCTAATGTTGTTGATACGCAACTTTCCGCCGAGATACGCAAGAATCTCGTGTCCGTTTGTGAGCATCACTCTGAATTGAGTTTTGGGCAAAACTTCGATGACTTTGCCTTCGGTTTCGATAACGTCTTCTTTTGACATAGAGTCCTCTTAATTGTTGTTGTCGTTGTAAAAACGAAGTGCGCTGAACAGTTCCTGATCGAACACTTGCGCGCCGTTTTTGATTTTTTCCGCAATCTTTTCGAGCACGTCGCCCGTCGGTTGCAGATGTTTTACGTTTTTGAGTTTCGCGTTTTTGATATGGCGCAGATTTCCGTCCGCGATTCTCACCGTGTTTTCGTCCACAATCTCGACGACTGCGTAATACGCGCCTTGGTCGCGACCTGCTTTTGAATAAACGATAGAGCCGATTTCCATATCAAAGCGTAAGTATTTCAGCCCCGTTTTCTGTCAGGGCAACAGTGTTTTCGTAGTGAGCGGAAGGTTTGCCGTCGAGAGTGACGCATTTCCAACCGTCTTCAAGCGTTTGCCACGTTCCCATATTGACCATCGGTTCGATTGCAAGCACCATACCCACTTCGAGTTTCGGACCGTGTCCCGCCTTTCCGTAGTTCGGCACTGCGGGGTCTTCGTGCATTTCTCTGCCGATACCGTGACCGACCATCGATCTTACGACGCCGTAGCCGCGAGATTCGTTGTAAACCTGCACCGCGTGCGATATGTCGCCGAGTCTGCCGCCTGCCTTGAATTGCTTTACGCCCTCGAAGAAGCTCTCTCTCGTGGTGTCCACGAGGCGTTTCTTTTCTTCGCTGACTTCGCCTACGAGGAAGGTTCTTGCAGCGTCCGCTTGCCAACCCTTGAATACGAGTCCGCAATCCACGCCGATTATCTCGCCCTCTTTAAGACGTCTGTCGGACGGGAATCCGTGAACGACGACTTCGTCTATCGAAGCGCATATAGTTCCCGGAAATCCGCCGTATCCGAGGAAGGACGGGGTCGAATCGTGCCTTTTGATGTAATCGTAGGCAAATTCGTCAAGACGCTTTGTCGACACTCCCGGTTTCACTCTGTCGCCGAGGAAGAGCAGGCAATCTCTGAGGATTGTGCCCGATTTCCTCATACATTCGATTTCGTGAGGGCTTTTGATGTTGATCATTCAAGCACCTTCTTTATATCCGCAAAAATTTCTTCTTTCGTGCCGTTGGCTTCGATGTCCACGACTTTGTTTTGCGAACGATAGTAATCGATGAGCGGTTGAGTTTGATCGCTGTACACTCTGAGTCTGTTCTTCACGGTTTCGGGCTTGTCGTCGTCGCGAATGAAAAGTTCCTTTCCGCAACGCTTGCAAGTCGTCTCGCCGTTGAGCATAGAAACGTGATAAGTTTCGCCGCACACGCAAACCCTTCTGCCGCCGAGCCTGTCGATGATGGTTTCAAACGGAACGTCGATGTTGATTGCAAGGTCGATTCTGGCAACCTTGTCGAGAGCCTCCGCCTGAGCGATTGTTCTGGGGAATCCGTCGAGGATATATCCGTTTTTGCAATCGTCTTGCGAAAGTCTGTCTTCAACCAAGCCGATGACCACTTCGTCGGGAACGAGTCCGCCCGATTCGACGAAAGCCTTTGCTTTCAAACCGAGGGGCGTGCCTTCCTTCATATTGCGACGTAGTATGTCACCCGTTGAGATGTGAGGAACTTTGAATTCCTCTGCAATCATCGCCGCTTGCGTACCTTTTCCTGCGCCCGGAGCGCCTAATAATATAATATTTTTCATAATTATTTATTATAGCACTTTTTCGCTCCGATGGCAAACAAATCGTCAAGCGATTTGCGCCATCGAACAAAAAATATGGGTTTGTTTGTCGTTTTCTCTTATTTGAGGAAGCCCTTGTAGTGCTTCATCATGATTTGAGATTCGAGTTGCTTGTTGAGCTCGAGCGCGACGGACACGACGATGAGCAAACCTGTTGCCGAGAACGAATTTGCAAACGGAAGTGCCGGTGCCGCCCAAGAGCCGTTGCCCATAGCGAGCGCTCTGAACAAGAAGGTCGGGATAAGAGACAAGCACATAAGGAACACAGCACCGAAGAAGGTGATTCTGTTGTTGATCTTCTTGAGGAAGTCGCTTGTCGGTTTGCCCGCTCTTATACCGGGGATAAATCCGCCGTATTGTTGAATGTTTTTGGATACGTCTTCGGGATTGAACTGGATTTGAGCGTAGAAATAACTAAATCCGAGGATGAACAATGCCAAGAGGACGTAGTAGACTGCAGTACCGCTTCCCATATAAGTCGCATACCAAGTCGCAGCGGATGTGTCGCTGAAAAAGAGTTGGATGATCATTTGCGGGAACATAAGCAAGGACGACGCGAAAATGATGGGCATAACGCCGCTACCGTTGACGCGAATGGGGATATACGTCGTTTGACCGCCGTACATCTTGTTGCCCTTGATTTGTTTGGAGTACTGCACCGTGATTCTTCTCTCTGCGCCGTCCATAAAGACGATGAACACGAATATGGCAACAACCAAAGCGATGAAGCCGAGGATGTTCCAGATATACGTCCATTCGTTGCCGACGAGTTTGAAGGACTCCGCCATAGTAGTGCCTGCGGTCGAAAGGATACCGATGAAGATGATGATTGACGTACCGTTGCCGATGCCGTATTCGGTGATTCTTTCGCTGAGCCACATAACCATAACGCTGCCCGCCACCAAGATGACGATAGTCAGAGCCATTGTCAGAATGGGATTATCCGCGCTTGCTTCGAAAGAGAACACGTCGAGGAAGTAACTCTTGAAAGCCACGACGATACCGATTGCTTGCACGATTGCAAGCACGACGGCAACGATTCTCGTGATTTGCGTGAGTTTCTTTCTGCCTTCTTCACCCTCTTTTGACATCTTCTCGAGCGCGGGGATGACCAACGCGAGAAGTTGCATAATAATCGACGAGTTGATGAACGGCAACACGCCGAGCGCAAACAAAGTGGCGTTCTGCATCGAACCGCCCGTTATGACGTTGAGTATGCTGAGAAAGTCGGTTGTGAATGCCGTAGCATCTTGCATCGCAGCGATATCGAACGTCGGGATGGGGATGTAGCATCCGATTCTGTAAACGAGGATAAGAGCGAGAGTAATCCAAATCTTCACTCTTATTTCCTTCGTTTTGAATGCGTTTTTGAGTGTCTCAAACATTATAGCACCTCTGCTGTGCCGCCTGCCTTTTCGATTTTTTGAATTGCAGACGCGGTGAATTTGTTGGCTTTAATCGTAAGTTTCTTTTCAAGTTCGCCGTTTCCGAGGACTTTGAGTCCGTATGCTTCGACTTTCTTGATGATACCGCTTGCGACAAGCTCATCGATACCGACAACTGCTCCGTCTTCAAATCTGTTGAAAACGTCGATGTTGACCGTGTTGTAGACGTGTGCGAATCTCTTGTTGTTGAAACCGATCTTCGGAAGTCTTCTGGTCATCGGCATTTGGCCGCCTTCGAAGTTGGGACGAACGCCGCCGCCGCTTCTTGCCCATTGACCTTTATGTCCACGAGTAGATGTTTTACCCATACCGGAGCCTACGCCGCGACCGATTCTCTTGGTAGCGGTTTTTGCGCCCTCTGCGGGTTTAAGATCTTGAATATTCATATGTTCCTCCTCACGCTTCCTCAACCTTGACAAGGTGAGAAACTTTTGCGATCTTTCCTCTCACGCAAGCGTCGTCTGCGAAAGTTCTGGAATTGCCGATTTTGTGCAAGCCCATTGCTTCGAGGTTGGCTTTTTGATTTTTGAGGATGCCGTTTACGCTCTTAACGAGAGTGACTTTTATAGTTTTGACTTCTGCTTTTGCTTCTGCTTTCTTTGCCATAGTACACCTCTCGATTAGTCAGCCACGACATCTACGCCGCGAAGTTGCGCGATTTGCTCTGCGTTGCGAAGACTCATAAGACCTTCGAGCGTTGCTTTTGCGCTGTTGATGGGGTTGTTAGAGCCGAGTGATTTGGTTCTGATGTCCTTTACGCCTGCGGTTTCGAGCACCATACGGACTGCACCGCCCGCGATGACGCCGGTACCTTCTTCGGCAGGAAGAAGAAGAACTTGACCACGACCGAATTTACCCGTCGTTGCGTGAGGAATTGTGTTGCCTTTCAAAGAAACAGTCACGAGGTTGCGTTTTGCAAATTGCGTTGCTTTCTCGATTGCTTCGGGAACTTCCGCCGCTTTGCCCATACCGAGACCCACTCTGCCGTTGCCGTCGCCGACTACCACGAGTGCGGAAAAGCGCATGTTCTTGCCGCCCTTGGTGGTTTTGGTGACGCGGTTGACAGCAATGAGTTTCTTGTTCAAACCGTCGTTTTCTTCTCTGTTTCTATCGTTTCTTCTATCACGATTTTCTGCCATAATTCCTCCGATTAAAACTCAAGACCGGCTTCTCTTGCGCCGTCGGCGAGAGATTGAACTCTGCCGGTGTAAAGATAGCCGCCTCTGTCGAACACGACTTCTTTGATGCCGATTGCCTGAGCCTTTTCAGCAATTGCCTTGCCGACGACTTTTGCAACTTCGCTCTTGGAAAGGTCTGCGGTTTGAGCCGCAATCGCTTTTTCGAGGTCGGATGCCGCGCAAAGAGTGTTACCCTTCACGTCGTCGATAACTTGAGCATAGATATGGTTTGTGCTTCTGTACACGCAAAGACGAGGTCTTTCGGCAGTGCCGCTGACTTTCTTTCTGACTCTTGCGTGACGAATGATTCTATCTGCGTTTTTATCTTTTTTGCTTATCATACTTCACCTCAATTACTTCGTGGCTCTCTTGCCGACTTTGTGGATGACGGTTTCATCCTTGTAGTGAATACCGTAGTTGTGATACGGTTCGACCGGTTTGATAGCCTTGATGGTTGCAGCGGTTTGACCGACGAGTTGGCGATCAATACCCTTCACGACGATTTCGAGGGGTTGGGGTTGCGCAAAAGTAATTCCTTCGGGTGCGGTGAACTCAACTGGATGAGAGAATCCGATGTTGAGGGTCATCTTGTTGTTGCCCAAAAGGGTGACTTTGTAACCGACGCCGTTGACGACGAGGCTCTTTTCAAAGCCTTTCGTCACGCCAACCACCATATTGTGGATGAGCGCGCGGTAAAGTCCGTGCAATGCGCGATGGTCTTTATCGTCGGAATGACGAGTGCAGATCACGTGTCCGTCCTCGACTTTGACGTCGATGGATTTGTCAACCGTTTGAGAAAGTGCGCCGAGCGGGCCTTTCACGGAAACGAGGTTGTTGTTGATTTCAACTGTTACACCTTGCGGAATGGCAATAGGTGCTCTACCGATTCTTGACATATCGCACCCCCTTACCAAACGTATGCAAGCACTTCGCCGCCGACGTGCTGTGCTTTCGCTTCCTTATCGGTGAGGATACCCTTGGACGTGGAAAGGATTGCAATGCCCATTCCGTTGAGAACCTTGGGAAGATTGTCCACACCTGCGTAGACGCGAAGACCGGGTGTTGATACTCTCTTAAGACCGGTGACGACCTTTTGACCTTTGACGGGTGCGTATTTGAGAGTGATGACGATGTTGTTTTGAACAGCGCCGTCAACGACCTCGAATCCTTTGACGTAACCTTCTTTAACGAGTATTTCTGCTATTGCGACCTTGATTTTGCTCGCCGGAACTTCAACCGTTTCGTGCTTTGCGGTCAAGGCATTTCTAATTCTTGTAAGCATATCTGCAATGGGATCAGTCATTTTTAGTGCCTCCTCTTACCAACTTGCTTTCTTCACTCCGGGAATCTCGCCCTTGTAAGCGAGGTTTCTGAAGCAAACTCTGCAAATACCGTACTTTTTGAGCACGGCGTGGGGACGTCCGCAAATACGGCAACGTGTATATTCACGCGTCGAGAACTTTTGTGGTCTTTGTTGCTTAATTTTCATTGATGTTTTGGCCATAGTTCACTCCTTACTTCGCAAAAGGCATTCCGAGCAGTTTGAGAAGTTCTCTTGCCTCCTCGTCGGTTTTTGCCGTCGTAACGATACAAATATCGAAACCGCGAACCTTTTCGACTTTGTCGAATTCGATTTCGGGGAAGATGAGTTGTTCTTTCACGCCGACTGCGTAGTTGCCTCTGCCGTCAAACGACTTAGAGGAAATGCCGCGGAAGTCGCGGACGCGAGGAAGCGCGATGGAAATGAACTTGTCGAGGAAGTCGTACATTCTGTTGCCGCGAAGCGTAACTTTTGCGCCGACGTTCATACCTTCTCTCACCTTGAAGTTTGCAACGGATTTCTTTGCTGTTGTGATAACCGGTTTTTGACCTGCAATCATTTTGAGTTCCTCAACTGCGAGTTGCAGTGATTTGCTGTTGTCTTTGCAGTCGCCCAAGCCCATATTAAGCACAATTTTTTCAAGACGAGGGACCTCGTTGATGTTCTTGTAGCCAAAGCGTTTGATGAGAGCCGGTACGACCTCTTCGGCGTACTGTTTTCTCATACGGTATCTTTCAGCATTACCAGCATTCGTCTTATCGGTTGCAGGTTCCTTAGCAACCTGATTTTTCTTTTCTGCCACGATATTACCTCCGATTTATCAGTCCTTTTTATCTGCGGACTTTTCTGCTTTCTTTTTTGCGGCTTTCTTTGCCACTTTCTTTGCAGATGGTTTCTTCTCGTCCAAAGACGCACCGCACTTGGGGCATACGCGGACGGATTTTTGTTTGCCGTTCACGTCTTTCACTTCGTGCTTAACTCTGACGACGTCGCCGCAACCTGCGCAAACGTGCATAACGTTGGATGCGTCGATTGTGCCTTCTTGTTTGACGATGCCGCCCTTTTCTTGTGCGTTTCTGGGCTTTTTGCTCTTTGAAACAATGTTTACGCCTTCAACGTAGATTCTTCCGGTTTCGGGAACGACTTTGAGGACTTTGCCCACTTTGCCTTGATCCTTGCCGGTGATAACCATAACGTTGTCGCCTTTCTTAACACTCAATTTTGCCATAATAGTTGTCCTCCTTACAGCACTTCGGGTGCGAGAGAAATGATTTTGGTGTAATCCTTGTCACGAAGTTCTCTTGCGATAGGCCCAAAAATACGAGTGCCTTGTGGTTGTTTTTGGTTGTCGATGATGACTGCCGCATTGTCGTCGAACTTGATGTGGCTGCCGTCCTCGCGTTGAAGACCGAAGGTCGTGCGGACGATAACCGCCTTTACGACGTCGCCCTTCTTAACCTTGCCGCCCGGGATAGCCGATTTGACGGACGCGACGATAACGTCGCCGATGTTTCCGCTTCTTCTGAAAGAACCGCCCAGGACTCTGATGCACATAATTTCTTTGGCTCCGCTGTTGTCAGCGACTTTGAGCCAACTCAATGGTTGAATCATAGCGTTCCTCCTATTATTTGGCTTTCTCGACTATTTCGACGAGTCTCCAGCACTTGTCCTTCGAAAGAGGACGAGTCTCTTGGATGAGCACCTTGTCGCCAATGCCGCAAGCGTTGTTTTCGTCGTGCGCTTTGAACTTCTTGGTGCGGTTTACGATTTTCTTGTAGAGGGGATGTTTTACACGTTCGCTGACTGCGACGACGATGGTTTTGTCCATCTTATCGCTCACGACGATACCCACTCTTTCTTTTCTCAAATTTCTTTCTTCCATACGTTCCTCCGATTAGCCCTTTGCCTCGTCTTTTGCGCGAGCAATTTCTCTTTGACGGATGACAGTCTTGATACGGGCAATGTCGCGACGCGTTTCAACGATAACCATAGGGTTGGTCAGTTGATTCGTGGCGTTTTTGAAGCGAAGGAAAAACAATTCCGACTTCAATTCGTTGAGTTTGGTTTGCAACTCTTTATCTGTCATTTCCAAAACTTGTTTCGATTTCATTGTTCACCGCCTTCGGCACCGTTCACGTCCTCTGCTCTGACAAACTTGCACTTGACGGGAAGTTTGTTTGCTGCAAGACGGAGTGCCTCTTTTGCTACTGCTTCGTCGATGCCTGCGATTTCAAACATCACACGGCCCGGCTTGACGACCGCTACCCAGTATTCGGGAGAACCTTTACCTGAACCCATACGAGTTTCGGCAGGTTTCTTTGTCACGGGTTTGTGAGGGAAAATATCCACCCAGACTTGTCCGCCACGACGGATGTATCTCGTCATAGCGACACGCGCTGCTTCGATTTGGTTGGAGGTAATCCAGCCCGGCTCTGTCGAAACAAGACCGTATTCGCCGTATGCGACGATGTTGCCCTTGTTTGCTTTGCCTTTCATTCTGCCACGCATTTGGCGACGTCTTTTGACGCGTTTAGGCATTAACATTATTGATTTCCTCCTTCAAGTGGATTTTTGCCAAGGATTTCGCCCTTGTAGATCCAGCATTTGACGCCGATTGCGCCGAATGTGGTGTTTGCGGTTGCTACGCCGTAATCGATGTCGGCACGAAGGGTTTGAAGCGGGATAGAACCTTCGCGGTATTGTTCGCTTCTTGCGATTTCAGCACCGTCGAGTCTGCCGCTGACCATCGTCTTGACGCCCTTTGCGCCCGCTTTCATAGCCTTGGACATTGCTTGTTTCATTGCGCGACGGAAGGAAGCACGTCCTTCGAGTTGTTTTGCAATGCCTTCTGCAACGAGTTGAGCGTCTGCATCGGGATGTTTGACTTCCATAATGTTGATGCTCACTTTCTTGTCGCCGGAAATGAGTTTTTCAACTTCTTTCTTGATTTCTTCAACGCCTGCGCCTGCTTTGCCGATGAGGACTGCGGGGCGTGCGGTGTAGATTGCGACTACGAGTTTATCTGCCGCTCTTTCGAGCACGATTTTTGAAATTGCTGTATCGTAGTATTTCTTTTTGATGAATTTGCGGACTTTATTGTCTTCGACGATGTTGTCTGCAAAGTGCGCCTTGTCGGCATACCATTTAGAACTCCACGATTTGATGACGCCTGTACGAAGACCGTTCGGATCGACTTTTTGTCCCATTGTGTATACCTCCTATTACGCTTTCACCGTGTCAAGAATGACCGTGATATGACTTGTTCTCTTGTTGATACGATACGCTCTGCCCTTGGACACCGCTTGGATACGCTTGAGGGTCGGACCTTCGTTTGCGTAGCACTCTGCGATATACATATCGTTTCTTGCGAGATTTTGATTGTTTTCGCCGTTTGCCGCCGCGCTGTTAACCAACTTGATAAGGGGTTCGCTTGCAGCCTTGGGCGTGTTTTCCAAAATAGCGATTGCTTCCGTTACCGATTTGCCTCTGATGATGTCGAGAACGATGCGGACCTTGAAGGGAGAGATTCTGACGAATTTAGCCGTTGCACAAGGTCTTGTATCCGCTTTTGCTTGACGATCCAAGGCTTTTTGTTTACTTCTTGTTGCCATATCTTCCTCCTATTACTTCGTGGTCTTTGCGCCCGCGTGACCTCTGAACGTACGCGTGGGAGCAAATTCTCCGAGTTTGCAACCGACCATATCTTCCGTGATGTATACGGGGACGTGTTGCTTACCGTTGTGAACTGCGATTGTGTGACCGACCATTTCGGGGAAAATCGTGGAACTTCTGGACCAAGTTTTGACGGATTGACGTTCACCGGATGCGTTCATCGCATTGATTCTGTTCATAAGGCGTTCTTCTACATAAGGGCCTTTTTTAACACTTCTACTCATTTTGTCCTCCGATTAGTTCACACGCTTAATAATGAACTTATTAGATTTGTTCTTCTTCTTTCTGGTCTTATAACCGAGAGCAGGTTTACCCCAAGGAGTAACAGGTGAAGGCATACCGACGGGTGACTTGCCTTCGCCGCCGCCGTGCGGGTGGTCGTTCGGGTTCATAACGACACCGCGAACAGTCGGACGCACGCCCATATGGCGGGTCTTACCGGCTTTGCCGACGCGCACGATTTCGTGATCGATGTTGCCGACTTGACCGACCGTCGCTCTACAGTTGATGAGAACGTATCTCATTTCGCCGCTGGGCATACGCACGATTGCGTATTTACCTTCTTTTGCCATAAGTTGCGCCGCGTTGCCTGCCGCTCTTGCGATGATTCCGCCGTTGCCCGGTTGAAGCTCGATGTTGTGAATCATAGTACCGACGGGGATTGCGGAAAGAGGAAGTGCGTTGCCGACTTTGATGTCTGCGTGCTCGCCGCTTTCGAGAACGTCGCCGACGTTGAGTCCCAAAGGTGCGAGGATGTATTTCTTTTCGCCGTCGGCATAGTGCAAAAGCGCGATGTTTGCCGAGCGGTTGGGGTCGTATTCGATGGAAGCGACTTTTGCGGGGATACCGTCTTTGTTGCGCTTGTAGTCGATGATACGATATTTGTTTCTGTTGCCGCCGCCGATGTGACGAACGGTGATTCTGCCCATAGAGTTTCTGCCGCCGCTCTTATTGAGTGACACCAAGAGTGAACGCTCGGGCGTTGTGCTTGTGATCTCCTCGTATGCAGACACCGTCATAAAACGACGTGCAGGAGACGTTGGTTTATATTTCTTAATAGCCATATTCTTTACTCTCCTTATGCCAAGCTCTCGAAGAATTCGATTGCCTTACTGTCGTCGGTAAGAGTGACGATTGCTTTTTTGAATGCAGAGCGTCTGCCTTCGTTTCTGCCCATTCTCTTCACTTTGCCGTCGTAGTTGGACGTATTTACTTTGTCAACTTTCACTTGGAAGATTTGCTCGACCGCAGCCTTGATTTGCGTTTTGGTTGCGGATTTGACAACCTTGAACGTGTATCTCTTGTTTGCGATGCCGTCATAACTCTTTTCGGAAAGGATAGGCTCGATAATGATGTCGTATGCTGTCATTGTGCTGCCTCCTCGAGTTTTTTAAGTGCGTCAACCGTGATGACGATGTTCTTCGTTGCGACTACGTCGTAAACGCTGAGGGTTCTTGCTTCGCAAACTTCGACGGAAGGAATGTTCTTGCTGGCCTTGAGTGCGACTTGGTCGTACTCGTCGAGGACGAACATAACTTTGCCGTTGAGAGAGAGTGCCTTCACCGCTCCTGCAACGAGTTTGGTTTTTGCTTCTGCGAGTGTAAATTTGTCAAGAACGACCACTTCGTTTTGACGAATCTTTTCAGAAAGCGCGGAATAGAACGCGGCTGTCTTCATACTCTTGTTGATTTTTTGAGAGAAATCTCTGGGTTTCTTTGCGAACACCACGCCGCCGCCGACATATTGGGGAGCAACAATGGAGCCTTGACGCGCACGACCCGTGCCTTTTTGACGATAAGGCTTGCAGCCGCCTCCGCGAACTTCCGTTCTGGTGAGCGCGCTCATCGTGCCTTGACGTTTGTTTGCGAGTTGCGCAACGACCACTTGATGAATAAGTGCTTCGTTATAGTCGCGTGCAAAGATGGAATCGCTGATTTCTACCGTTCCGGCTTTTTTGCCTGCCATATTCAAAACGTTCAGTTTCATATTCTACCTCCGCTTAACCCTTGATGGATTCCTTCACGACGACTACGCCGCCCTTCGGTCCGGGGATTGCACCCTTGATGAGAAGAAGATTTCTTGCTGCATCGACGCGTGCGACGGTAAGGTTTTGGACAGTAACCTTTTCGTGTCCCCATTGTCCTGCCATATGTTTGTTCTTGAACACTCTCGAGGGAGAGGAGCAAGCACCCATAGAACCGACGCTTCTGTGAATAGGACCGGTACCGTGAGTCATAGGACCGATTCTGTGAGAGTTCCATCTTTGGATGACGCCCGAATAGCCGTGACCTTTGGAAGTGCCGGTAACGTCAACTTTATCGCCCTCTGTGAACATGTCGCAGGTCAGTTCCTGTCCGAGCGTGTAGCTCGCGCAGTTTGCGAAACGGAATTCACGAAGGTACTTCTTGACGGTTACGCCCGCTTTCTTGAAGTGTCCGACAACCGGCTTGTTTACTCTTGTTTCCTTGACGGTGCCGAAGCCGACTTGAATCGCTTCGTATCCGTCGTTCTCTTTGGTCTTTATCTGCACGACCGGGCACGGACCCGCTTCCACTACGGTTACGGGGATAACCTTGCCTTCTGCAGTAAAGATCTGGCTCATACCGATTTTTTTACCGATGATTGCTTTATCCATGTAAAGTTCATCCTCCTTTTATTTGCTTAGAGTTTAATCGAGATGTCCACGCCTGCGGGCAAATCGAGTTTCATCAAAGAATCGACCGTTTTGCTCGTGGGGTTGTAAATATCGATCAAACGCTTGTGAGTTCTGAGTTCAAATTGTTCGCGGCTGTCTTTGTATTTGTGAGTAGCGCGCAAAATCGTGATGATTTCCTTCTCTGTGGGAAGAGGAATGGGACCGGAAACCTTCGTTCCCGTCTTCTTGACGGTCTCGACAATCTTTTCTGCGGAAAGATCGATAAGGTTGTGGTCGTAAGCCTTAAGTTTAATTCTGATCTTTTGTCCAGCCATTATTAGCCTCCTATATTACACTTGTCCGTGTGTGTCTTATATTTTTTACCCGCCGCAACTGCGACGGAAAATGCGTATCTCTTTCGACACGCTCGTTTAATATATAATTTTTGAAAATTAAAGTCAAGCAAAAATTTGCGAATTTATGAATATTTTTCAAACTTGTGTCCGAAAACTCCCAACAACCCCAAAATCTTGTATATATGGATTAATTTTGTTTAAAATAGAAGTAAATTATAAATATAATTGCGCGTGCCAC
>CAVKUX010000003.1:0-37952 GCA_963659595.1 Anaeroplasmataceae bacterium
CTCCCCCAAGAGTTCACATCGACGGGGAGGTTTGGCACCTCGATGTCGGCTCGTCACATCCTGGGGCTGTAGTCGGTCCCAAGGGTTCGGCTGTTCGCCGATTAAAGTGGCACGCGAGCTGGGTTCAGAACGTCGTGAGACAGTTCGGTCCCTATCCATCGTGGGCGTAGGATATTTGCGAGGCTCTGCTCCTAGTACGAGAGGACCGGAGTGGACGTACCTATGGTGCATCTGTTGTCACGCCAGTGGCATAGCAGGGTAGCGATGTACGGATTGGATAAACGCTGAAAGCATCTAAGCGTGAAACCAGCCTCAAGATAAGATATCCCTTTGTTTATCAAGTAAGACCCCTTGTAGACCACAAGGTTGATAGGTCGGGTGTGTAAGTGCAGCAATGCATTAAGCTGACCGATACTAATAGGTCGAGGGCTTCAATCAAAAAAATACAAGATTTGCCTAATCCTAATTTAATCAGCAAATACTCTCGATGTTATGCAGTTGTGAATGTACGAAACGCGAAAGCGCAACGACCTTCAAACCATTACCGGTGTCAATGACGCTGAGGTTCCACCTGTTCTCATACCGAACACAGAAGTTAAGCTCAGTTGTGCAGAAAGTACTTGGCTGGACACGGCCCGGGAGGATATGTAGATGCCGGTTTCCAAAACAAAAGACATACACAAACGTGTATGTCTTTTGTTTATACAACGTATTCTTGATTTCCTCATGAACACTTGTCCGCGTCCAGCCTTTTACTTGGAAAATGACCTTAGACGTTAAGCGCAACGAAAACCATTTTCATATTGCATCCGATGTGCGCCATAAATAGGAATGCATATATGATATAAAAAGGCATTTTGCAAAGAGGAGCACTCGTCTGAAAGCGCAGGCATACAAAACGCATTTGATTAATTAGCCCTAATTGTGTTGATGTTGAGAATAATAAGTGCGTTATTGCCCTTCGTATGGTTTTGTATTACAAGTAAAAAGGCAGCCACTTGGGTGGCCGCCTGTGAAAACAAACGTTTTTGATTATGCAACGACATAGAAACGCACGTCAGGATCTGCCGCCCATGTCGGTTGGAGCCCCACAAAAACATCGTTTTTGAACATGTCTGTGTCGAGATATGCTTTTGCATGTTCAAGGCTGTCAAAGCCGTGAATAACTTGCACGTCTTCGTCGCGGATCAACAATTCCTTTGTCAATGCGCCTTCGATGTTGTCCAAAAACGGTTGTCTGTAGTCGTTGTAGACTTTTGCCGCTGCAGGGCGATTTTCAGGGTTGATAACCATTGTGATTTCAAGATACGCTTTCACTTTCATTTTTAATACCTCCGAGTATCGTGTTTTTTTGCATCTTCAAATGCGAGATGAATATAACATGTTTGCTAAAAGAATGGAAGATATAAAGGAATTTATTAGTTGCTAATAAATTTGATAGTTACTTTTCATTGTCTTGGTATTGTGCTATAATCGGCATAGAAAATCGAGAGGTAGACAAAATGTATCAAAAAAAACTCGAATCGGATATAAGATGCCCATTGGAATATGGACTGGAAATGTTTGGCGGAAAGTGGAAATCCCGTATATTGTGTGTTTTGAACGAAAAGGACACACTGCGTTATAGTTGTCTTCGCAAGGAAATGCTCAATATAACCGATGCAGTGCTCGCTTCAACGCTCAAAGAACTCATAAATGACGAACTTGTGTGTCGCGTTCAGTACAATGAAATTCCTCCGAGGGTTGAGTATGCGCTGACAGAAAAAGGCAAATCCGTTGTGCCCATTTTGCAAAGCATATGCAAATGGGCGGGGATTTTTCAAAGAGAAAATTGCGAAAATATGATGTCACAGTGCCAAAAGTGCGATTATGCACGACAGTAAGATGACGGATTATCCTTGTAAATTCTATACTATGCAAAATAGTTGTGAAAACTCAAAGAAGCAAAACGAATCATGCAATGCCAAACCGTATCGCATATTGTTGTCTTCCTTTTGCGTAAGTGCTACAATTATTTTGATGATGTTTTAAGTGAAGCATTCAAACGGTGGATTATGATTATCAGAAAAGCAAATGCAAACGATTATAAAGGCGTTGAAAGATTGCTCGTTGAAGTGAACAATCTGCACAAAAATATTAGACCTGATATTTTTGTCGGGAATGCAGTCAAATATGACCAAAAACAATTCGATGAGATATCATCAAACGATTCTACGCCGATATTTGTGGCAGTTGACGATGACGGAAACGTATTGGGACATATATTTTGCGAGGTGCGAGATTATTCAAAATCGCATGTCTTCAAGGATTTTAAGTCGTTGTTTATCGACGATTTGTGCGTTGAAGAAAGTGCGCGCGGACAAGGCGTAGGCAAGGCTTTGTACGAATTTGCCATCGGTTACGCTCGCGAAATCGGCTGCTATGACGTCACGCTCAACGTGTGGGAAGGCAACGATTCCGCACGCTCGTTTTATGAAAAAATGGGAATGTTTGTAAAGGAAACTCAAATGGAGTATATCCTTTGAAAATTTTGACGTAAGCAACGCTTAAATGTGAAAATCAAAAAATCTTGTGTTATCGGCAAAAGACTACATCAAGAAAAGCAAGTTGACATAAATACAAAATATGAGTTGAATAGGTGCAATAATGCGCCTGTTTTTTTGTTGTTTTGATTGCTTTTGCAAATGCGTTGGCGTATAATCCATATGTCGTTTGAAAACGGCAAATCGGATAGCATTTTATGTTGAATAAAAGAGCAAAAATCGAAAACGAAGCGGAGTTTTTCGGAACGGAAAGCGTTTGGAAAATTTTGCTGAAAATATCTCCGCCCGTGATGTTGTCGCAGTTGGTTTTGTCGCTGTACAACATCGTTGACAGCCTGTTTGTCGGGCAGTATTCGGGGCACGGACTCACCGCGCTTTCGGTGATATATCCGCTTCAACTCGTCATAACCGCGCTTGCGGTCGGCACGGGCGTTGGCGTAAACACATATATGTCGCGGCTGTACGCGCGCGGCGAAGTCGCAAAAGCGAAGGCGACGGCAGGCACGGGAATGGTGCTTGCGGTTTTGATGTGGGCGATTTTTGCAGGCGTGAGCGCACTTATAATGAAACCGTACATACGCGCGATGGCAAACGCGCCCGAGGCAATCGAATACGCCTATCAATACGGAATGGTGGTGTGTATCGGCTCGCTCGGCACGTTTTTGGAAGGCGTATGGTCGAAAGTGCATCAATCGCACGGCAATATGGTCGTGCCGATGATAGCGCAACTTGCGGGCGCGGGAACGAATATACTTCTCGACTGGCTGTTTATATTCGGCGTAGGGACATTGGAACCTATGGGCGTACTCGGCGCGGCGATAGCGACCGTTATCGGTCAGTTCGTGTCGGCGATAATCGTATGCGTAAAGGGTATTCACAAGCCGCCGAAATTCAGAAACGCCGTTGAAATTACAAAAAACATTTACAATCTCGCTCTGCCGTCCATCGTTATGCAAATGATGTACGTCGCGTACATCGTCGTGCTCAACGCGATTCTGACGAAATTCTGCGACGAGGCGGTTACGGTGCTCGGATTGTACTACAAATTGCAAACCTTCTTCTTCATTCCGATGTTCGGACTTCAGACGTGTATGGTGCCCGTGATAAGTTACAACTACGCTCAGCACAATTTCGAGCGAGCGAAAAAGGTTTCAAACGACGCTATGATTATCACCGCAATCGGAATGGTAGTGGGCATAATATGTTTCGAGGCGTTCCCGAAATTCTTTATAGGTCTGTTCTCGAAGGACGAAAATGTGCTTGAAATCGGGCAAACGGCGTTCAGAATCATCGGTTCGAGTTTTCTTCCCGCCGTATTTTCGCTGATGTTGCCAATGTTCTTTCAAGCGATAGGCAAGTCGGTGCCGAGCATTGCGCTGTCGTTGATACGTCAGGTTGTGGGGCTTATGCCGCTGTTCTATGCATTTTCGTTTATCGGCTTGGACTACACTTGGATTGCGTTTCCCGTGTCCGAAACGATGACGACGATAATCGGACTTGCGCTTTACATAAAGCAACTCAAAGAATGGAAAGTCGAAGAACGGCTTGAAAAAGGCACGCCCGAATACGTTTTTGAAAAGCCGAACAACGACAATGTATACAGCGAGGGCGACATAGCGGGCAAAAGCGCCGAAGCGTGTAAAAACAAATAAAGTGTACGACAAAAAAACAGTTGTATCGATATAAAATTTGTGTTTGACATTTTAATATAATTTTAATATAATGTAAGCACAATTCAATCCTATGGAGGACAAAGAACTATGAGCAAAAAAGTTATGGCTGTCGTAGCAGTCGTCGCACTTGTTGCAATTCTCGGAATCTGCCTCGTTGCTTGCAACGCAGAAAGCATCCAAAAGAAACTTGAGAAAGCAAATTACACTTGCACTTCTTATGAAGCAGGTAAAGACGATGACGGCGCATCCATCGAATGGAAAGTCTATGCAAAGAAGAGCGGTCTCAATGCAGACTATGTTACCGTCACAAAATTTGCAAACACCGACGATGCAAAAGATTATGAAAAGAATGTTGCTACCGGTTCTGTTTTGGGTGTCAAACTTGTTGTCAAGAGAGTTGGCAAAGTTTGCTACTATGGCACAGAGCAAGGTGTTAAAGACGCTCAATAATTGAGTTATCAATCAAATAAAAAAGCACTCGCAGAGTGCTTTTTTATTTGATTTTTGGGCATAAAAACACAGATTTATTGCGTGTTTTTGAACATTTTCTGCAAAGACATATTCATTATAATCTACATTTGCGGTAGGGTTCGAGCGGAGCGGTTATGCCGCACTTGCGGTTTTGCTTTTACAAAATTATCGGCTGAATCTGCTCGTGAACAAGCGCCTTTTCAATCGTAGGCAGAATGAGCGTAGTGTCTGCAATCAGAGAATGCGGCTTGTTTGTCGGCGCGTCTTGACCGAAGGGCACGAGATACAGGTTTTTCGTGTTGAGCGCAATGCCGACGTTTTGCGCGTTTGCGCCGAGCGCGTCGTTTGAGGATATCGACAAAACGACGGGTTTGTTGGTGCGAAGGGTCGCTTTCACAGCCATCGTGGTGGGGGTGTCCGTTATGCCGTTCACGATTTTGGCAAGTGTATTGCCGGTGCAGGGAGCAACGAGCATAAGTTCTATGCCCGATTTGGTGATAGTTTCCGCTTCAACAATGGTTTTTACGGGCGTTTTGCCCGTTTTTTCGACTATCAGTTTTTCAAAATCCGCTTGTTTATAAAAGCGCGTGTCAAGGCTCGACACGTTGTAACTGAACACGGGGATTATGTCGTATCCGGCGTTTATCAGTTCGTCTACGGCTTTAAGCAAGTTTGAAAACGTGCAGAACGAGCCTGTTATACAAAGACCGATTTTTTTCATTTCTTAACCTCCTCGATGTATTCGAGCATTGCTTTTGCCGCGCTGTACGGGCAGGTTTTTGCGGGCAAAGCGGGGTATATGTCGGCGTCGATTGAGAGGTATCGCGCATAATCGAGATTTATTGCCGATTTCGAAGCGAGGTCGATATACACGCAATCCTCTTTCATACTCAGAAGTTCCTTGTCCGAGATTATGGGGGACGGAACGGTGTTTATAACGACGTCGTAGGGCGAAAAATCAAAGTTTTTCATTGCAAGCACGCGCTTTGCGAACGCATGGGCAGGGCGCACGGACGACGTGGATGCGATGTCGAACGCGACGTCGAGTTTGCCCAAGATGTTGGCAATTGCCGCCCCCGTGCGCCCGAAACCGAGTATGAAGACGTAGCAGTCGGCAATGGAACGCTTCGAGTGTTCGATGACAATTTGCAGTGCGCCTTCTGCCGTCAAACGTGAATTTACCGCCTGAAAACGCTCGCTTTGGTTGTAACTGTAAAGGGTTATATCTCGGCTGTTTGCAAGCATTTCCGCGTCCTTTGCCACTCTGCCGCAAAACACTTGCGCGCCGTCCTCGACTGCCGAAAGGGTGCTTGCCTCGATGAGAACGTTTGGCGCGTAGACGTGCGTAGGCACTTTGAAAACGACGCCTTTGAGCATGGATTCGAGATAAAACATTCTCTCATCCGTTTCGTGTACGATTGCAAAATTCTTGTCCATACGGTATGTTATGCAACCTTTTGAAAATGAGTTAATGCACACTCGAAAACGAGGCGCACATAGTATGTAGCGAGGTGTGTATGGAAAGATATTTTTTGGGAAACAACAGCGGATACGGCTTTTTCAATTTGTATGAAAACGAACTGAAATTGACAAATAAAACGGTGCTTTTCAAAGGCGGAAGCGGCACGGGAAAGTCGTCCTTATTGAAGAAAATCGCAAAGAAAGCAAAGGCAATGGGGCTCGATTACGAACTGTGGTTTTGTTCGGGCGACCCTCAAAGTCTTGACGGAATATATCTCAAAGACAAGAAAGCGGCGGTCGTGGACGCGACTGCGCCGCACGCGAGCGGCGTGGATATTCCCGTGATAAAGGACGTTATTTTCGACCTTGCTCAAAGCCTTGACGAGAGCAAACTCAAAGGCATGCGGCAAGATATCGAAAAATATATGAAATGCAAAAAGCAACACTTTATGCGCGTATATCAACACTTAAAGTCCGCATTGTGTCATTTGTACAATCAATTCGAGATAGAAAAGCAGGGCGTTGACGAGGACAAAATCCGCGCCTACGCATCGTCTATCGCAAGAGATATGGAGCCCGTGACGGACAAGAACAGGTCGCTGTTTTCGCGCGCTATATGTCCTTCGGGCGAGAGCGAATACTTCGACCACTTGCGAGGCAAGAAAGCGGTGCTCGTCAAAGGGTGCGCATACGCAAAGAAAGTGTTTTTCGACGAGATAAGCAAACTCAGAAAAGGCTTGACGCTTTTCCTTTCGCCGCTCGACCCCAAAACCTGCGAGGGCATTGTGTGCGGCGACATGGCATATGTCGAGAACGTAGGACATTTTGCAAACGATTCGATTGTGGACTTGGGCGTGTTCGGCGAAAGATTTGACAAGGACGACAGCATAGAGGAAGGAAACAACGTCATTATGCAGACGGCGTTTGCGGTGGAGAGGCTCAACAAGGCAAGGGAAGCGCATATGAAAGTCGAGAGTATATTCGTGCCTGCGATGGACTTTTCAAACAACGAGAAAATGCTGGACAAAATCAACGAGTTCATTTTCGAGTGATGCCGAACATAAAGACTCATCCGAAAGCGAATTTCGACAGCGCTTGCAATGCGTCCTTGAAAGTGCAAAACCGAAAACAGTGAAAGGCAAAACGCTAAAGACATCTTTGCTTGACTTTTCAAATATGTTTTGATATAAGTTAAGTATGAGGGAAAACAAGGTGGAACAAAATCGAAAATCCGACAAGAGCGGCGTGCTTTTTTCAAAGGCGTACTGCCGATTCTTCTTGGGATTGTGCAGATTTCTTCGCCCGATTTTGCACGGCGTTTGCAGAAAAAGCAAAGCGTTCAAACGTCAGAAGAAAAACGGCGCGATGCTTTTGGTGTGCAACCATTTGTCCGCATACGATTTTATTCACTTTTCCTCGGCTATGTACGGCGCGCCTCTAAACTTTGTGGTTGCGGAAAATATGATGTATTCGATGCCGATTTTCGCAAAATTGCTCGGCTCGTATCACGCAATCACCAAAAAGCAGTATTTTGCGGATTTTGCGTGCATAAAGAACATCAAAAAGTATCTCGACGCGGGCATTAGCGTGTTGATTTGCCCCGAAGGCAAAGTTTCGGCAAACGGCGTTACGGGTTCGATTGCGCCGTCCATCGCAAGGCTCGTTCAGTGGCTCGGCTATCCCGTGGGCGTGATAAAAATGCAGGGCGCAAGCCTCGCTCGCCCCAAATGGGCGTACAATCTTCGCTTTGTAAGGCGAGGAAAAGTCATCACCAACTGCGATATGCTTTTCACTGCCGACGAGGCTAAAAATCTTCCGAAAGAGGAGATTTACGACAGAGTGTGCTTAGCAATCTACCAAAACGAGCATAAGTGGCAGATAGACAACGGAATCGTCTTTAAGGGCAGACGCTATGCCGAAGGGCTGGACAGGCTTTTGTATCGTTGTCCGAGGTGCGGAAGCGAGTTTGAAATGATGTCGCAAGACAGTCATCTCACTTGCAACAAGTGCGGAAACGACGTGATTTACGGCTTTGACGGGCACATCGTTCCGCAGGGCGACAGCGTTTGTCCCGACCGTATAGACCTATGGTACGATATTCAGCGCGAACTCGTTGCAAAAGAGGTGGAAAAGGACGATTTTCGGATATCTAACACGGTCAATTTGTTTGTGGAAAACGAGGCTAACAACGGGTATAGGTTTGTCGCAAACGGCGTTTTGACCCTCGACAAAGACAAACTTTGTTTCGATACGAACTGGGTTGAACGCCCCGTCGGCGTAAAATCGAAATACGAGGTCAACAATATGACGCTCGACTTTGACAACGCACTCGGAATAGAACCCGTCGAGGACGAATTCAAGCATATCGAATTTGCCGTATCGAGGTGCGATACGGTGGCGAATTTGCCCGGAACGGCGGTGGATATGTACGACGACAAGCACGTTTACAGGTTTATGTTTGACAAGGTGCTTGCCGCAACGAAGTACGCCCTTTGCATAGAGGAAGCGTACAAAAAGAGCAAAATGTGACCCGAAAACAAAAAATATTTTCGTCTAAAAACCGTCTGCGAAGACGGTTTTTTGTATGGCGGGGCGCAAAAAACTAATTGATGTTGACAATTTTGTCGCAATAATGTAGTATTATATTTGTATTCCTGTATTTATGTGCGCGAGAGTACGCACATGTGTAAGGTGAAAGTTATGAGAAAGAAAGTCAGTTTGTTATTCATTGTTTTGCTTCTTGCAATTTTGACGGTCGCTTTGGTTGCGTGCAACAAGGGCGCGCAGGACGCCGGGAAATTGCCGAACGAAATAAATCCATCCGACGTAATCGACGACAGCGGCGACGACAGTCCGTTGACGGCGCAACTTAAATTTGCCTTCCCAAAAGGCGCGACGTCGGTGTTTAACAGTATGTTTACGGACGAGTTCGACATCTCGGACGTCGAATATTACGTGGTTTATCTCAACACCCAAACGCAAACAACCACCGAGGGCGTGCACGGCAATCTTTCGGAAAGCATGCTTCAAACGGACGAGGACAGGACAAACGTCAAGACGGCGGGGCATCACCAGATACAGGTTCAGGTCGAAATCGGCAAAGACGATGAAAAAAATCCCGTATACGTCAAAGGCTCGTTTGCGCTTCACCTTCAGGACAGACTTGCGCCGATAAGCAAAGTCCAACTCAACTTCAACCTTAAGGACGGCACAAGGCGCGCGACGGCGCACTTCAACTGCTCGGTGTCAAACGACGGCATCGCAACTACAAGCGTACTCGAAGGCGTTGAGTTCAAGACGTGGGACGAATTTGTAAGCACTTTCAGAATGACAATCGACGAGGACAAGGAAAAAGATCTTCCCGCAAAAGCGCTTGAAAACGTGTCGATAGGCGGCGACGTATACAGCGCGACTTCAAACAAGTTTCCGCTTGTCATAACAAGTTCCTTAAACGGCAAAACTTTCACTACGAAATGGACGGAAGACACGGTCAAAGTTACCTTTGCTCTCGCAGTGCCTTCGGACGCGGTTTTGGAAGACGGCAAGGTCGCGCCGAGCGATAACGAAGATTTCGAGGCAACTCAAACCGTTCGCCGCAATCTCGAAAGAGCGGCTGCTCCCGCAACGGATATTCTCAACGTGTACAACGGCTACTATTTTGCAGGCTGGTATCTCGACAACGGCACGACAAAGGGCGTTTGGGATAAAGGCGACACGCTCTGGAATTTCGCAAAACTTGTCGGTTCTTCCGACATTACGCTTGTCGCTCGTTGGACAAAACGCGTGTATTCTTTCACCTTGTACACGATGGGCGGCGAGTTTGCAAGCGATATCGAAAACGCAATGGTAGGCGATACGGAAATTACGAGCGACGAAATCGCAAAGGAGAACGGACTGACCGTAATAAGCGCGGAATCCACGTTCGGCATCGAAAGCCAAAAACTCACAAGAGTGGAGTTCAGCGGATTCGAATACGGCGCGAATTATTCCAAGTGCGTGGCAAAAATCGCAGTCACGCCCACAAAAGAGGTTTACGTCATCGTCACCGACATCAAGGACAAACTTGTCAAAGGCAACGGCGAATACGTCAAAGCGGAGGGCATTTACAGCGACTATCAATGCCAAAACAAGGTCAATATGACTCTTGTCGACGGCACTGCCGAAAAAGGCTACGTCAAGTGGGTGTTCAATTCAGGCGACAACGAGCAGGAAAACCTTTCAAGGCTCAGCGCGTATTATAGCGAAGTCGTGTTTAAGAACGGACTTTCCGTCAAGGCTGACGGCTCTTTGCGCATAGACAAGATTGCTGACGATTCGGTGAGCGAACTCATTATCCCTGCGGAACTCGTCTATGACGGCGCAACTCGCAAAGTCAGCGAAATCTCCGCAAAAGCGTGTATGAATCTCAAGGCGTTGACCAAACTCGATTTTTCAAAGGCGGTCAATCTCAAAACCATAGGCAGTCAGGCATTCGCGCATGCGCCGAATCTCAAGGAAGTCACTGCCCCCGAACAGCCCGCGATGGAAAACGTCGGCGAGAAAGTGTTCTATGGTTCGGAATTCGAGAACGACTATTTCGACACGCACAAAGGCAAGCAATTCATCGTCATAGGCAATGTGCTGTACAAGTATGTCGGACAGGAGTACAACGACGGCAACGGCAATGTCGCAACTCGTGCGGACAAGACGGCAAGCCTCGATTTGTCGAGCGCAACGTATTATACGACGGACAATTGCCCCAAACTTTCGCAAGAAGAAATCGACGCGCTCAACGCTCAACTTCAAAGCGTCGTGACAATCGCAAGCGGCGCATTTGCAAACGCAACTGCGCTCGAATCCATAAAACTTTGCGACAGCGTGCAGGAAATAGAGAACGGCGCATTTGCAAACCTTGCAAAACTTGCAAAGGTCGAAGTCAACTCGACGTCAAACCTCGCATATATCGGCGAAAGCGCATTCAGCGGCACGTCTATGCTTGAAAAGACAAGCGGAAACTGCGTGGGCAGCGCAATCATAATCGGCAAAGTATACTATCGCTTTATCGACAAAGAAGCAACGTCCGCATCGTTGCCGATGAACATCGAACATATTGCCCCGTATGCGTTTGACGGTTGCTCCAAACTTACCGCTATCGCATTTACCATGGCGAGCAACATCAAGACGGTGGGCAAGCGCGCGTTTACGACCACAAAGTGGATTGCGAGCAGTAAAGACATCGAAGACGGCTTTGTCATCATAAATGGCAACAACGGCGCATCGAAGATGCTCGTCGAGTATTATGCCGAATCAAACGGCAACACTCCGAATATCGAGATTCCCGACTCCGTGACATCCGTCGGCGAGGAAACGTTCAACTTCTATGCGAACGGAATCAAGACAATTAAGTTCGGCACGAACATCGAGAGAATAGAAAACTATGCGTTCAACGGCGCAAGCGCAATCGAGAGTTTCATCTTCACGCGAGTTTCATTCAAAGGCAACAAACTTGTCGGCGCACCGTTTGTCGAGGAAAATGCGTTTGCGGACGAAAAAGGAAACCTCATCCACAATGCGAAGTTCTTCTTCACGCAAGACGTTCTCGACGGACTCGACAAGATAAACAAAGGTACGGTCGAGACCGACGACGAAGCCACTCTTGCGTGGGCACAACTTTACAGGCTCAACAAGGACAACTTTGTCGAAGAAAAGGTTGACAAAGTTTATATCAACACCGACGTCATTGCCACCAAACTTCTCAAAACCGACGCTTCCAAGAATGCGTTTGAAACGACATACGGCAGCGGAACGTCCTATAACGGAGTTGTTGCGAACGGACTTGTCATTCTCAACAACACGGGCATCGACAGCAAAGAAAATCTCGATATGGTCAAAAACAACGTGCAGGTTGTCGAAGTGACCAAAGACCATCCCAAGTTCGGAAAACTCTACGAAGAAGGCTTGACAAAGTACGTCGTGACGTTCACCTACAACGGCAAGAGAGACGGTTGCCAAATCAACGCAGGCGACGAGTTCTTGTACGTCGCAACCGTGTACAATGCAATCAAGGGCAATCCGTCCTGCTACGAAAAAGACAACACCGTTCGAGAAATATCGGTGAAGAGCACCTCAGAGGATTATTATCTCACGGGATTCGAGGGGCAAGACAAGGACGACACGTCCGCAACGCCGTTGTTCTACACATCCTTCGAGGGCGGCGAATATAAGTTTGTCTACACCGACATCGACGGCGGGAAGAAAACTCTCGACATCGCAAAACTCGCCGGCTTTGACACAAGCCAAGTTACGGACAGCGGCGAGGCAACGGTCACCGTAAACTTCTACGGACTCGGCACTTATAAGTTCAAATTTGCATACAGAGTGGAAGAATCCAAGATTAAAGAGGTTGTGCAAGACGGCGCAATTTCCGTTGCGCTCAACACCAATGTTTCCGACGCGCTCAAAAAATTCTATGTGCGTCTCATCGGTCAGGACGGCAAAGAGGTCATCAGAAACATCTCCTCAACCACAGGATTCACATTTGGCAATCCCGACACTTCGACGCTCGGCATAAAGAGCATCACAGTCAATTATGCAGGGGACAACGTTTTGTCGGGTACGCAATCGGTTACGCTCGTTTACTCGGTCGTTCTCGAAGCGGACGCAAGTTTGTTTGAATACGGCTACGTCGAGCAAAAAGAAGTCAAGGTAGGCGAAACAACGTACGCAGGCAAGGCGAGTATCACGGGCTGCAAGGCGCAAAACGCAGAAACAATCGTTCTTCCGACTACGTGGACGGATTCGGACGGAAGCGTTTATATCGTGACCGAAATCGCAAGCGGCGCGTTTGAAAACTTCAAGAAACTCAAAGCAATCTATCTTGCCGCAAATATCGAAACTATCCGCGACAGAGCGTTTGAAAACTGCACTGCGCTCGAAAACGTGTATACGGCGCAAAAGGTCGGCATAGCCTTTGCAGACCTCAAGGAATCCAACTTCACAACGACCATTGCTTCTGAAACGAAAGACGAAATCGTTTACAACGCGGTCGTTAAAAATCTCGACGGCATCGAGGCGGTGGACAATATGATTGCAATCGGCGCGCAATACGTCGTCGAGACAACCGAATCGCCGAGAAAGGTGTTCAACGTCATCGGCATTAAAGACGGAATCTCATTTGCAAGCGCAACCGAGTTGTTCCTGCCCGATACGGTGCAAAACGTTCCCACCGTCACAAACGCGACAGTCAACGTGTATTCGTCAAACAGCGGATATATGTTCAAGGTTGTCGGGTACGTCAACGACAAAGTGACGCACATCGGCACAAACGCGTTCAGCGGCACGGAGAAATTGAAGAGCATCGACTTGTCGAAGGCAACAAAACTTTCCTACATCGGCGCAAACGCATTTGCAAACAGCGGACTTACCTCGGTGGATTTGAGCAATAATACCGCTCTTAAAGAAATCAACTCGTCCGCATTCTACAGTTGCGGATATTTGACGACTGTCACACTTCCGACAAGCGTTAAAATCATTGCGAGCCAAGCATTCAAGAACTGCGCAAATCTCACGGCAGTCACGGGCGTGACAGAAGTTGACAAAATTGAAACGGGCGCATTCGACGGATGCCCGAAACTCGAGACGAAACCTTCTCAAAAAGCGTGATTTGAAATTTGCTATACGAAAAGACGACTGCGGCGCAGTCGTCTTTTTGCATGCTTTTTGTATAATTTGAATAAAAATTATTATCATTTCTTCATAGTTTTTGTACGCTTTTTATACGTTTTTTTTGCGATTTTATGCTGTGTTTTTATGCCGTTTTTCTCAAAATTCGGCGAGGATTTTTGCGAGGTTGTCGGCGTTTTTTCGAGTGAGGGCGGTGAGGGGAAGGCGCAACTTCGAGGTGCAATAGCCTTTGAGTTCCATCGCCTTTTTCACGGGAATGGGATTCACTTCGCAAAAGAGGGCGGATATCAAGGGGAGCAGGGCAAGTTGCATTTTGCGCGCCTTTTCCCATTCGCCTCTTTGCGCAAAGTGCGTCATATCGCTGACATACTTCGGGCATACGTTGCTTGCAACGCTGATCACGCCGAGTCCGCCCATCGCCATAATAGGCAAGGTGAGCGCGTCGTCGCCGCTTATCACTTTGCCCGGGCATAGCGCAAGGCATTTTTCGATTTGTTCCATATTGCCGCTCGCCTCTTTTATGCCGACGACGTTTTTGCGCTCTGCGATTCTCGCAAAGGTTTCGGGAAGCATATTCACGCCCGTTCGCGAGGATACGTTGTAGCATATAATGGGAAGGGCCGTCGAATCGGCGATTGCGCCGTAGTGTTCGACAAGCCCTTCTTGCGTGCATTTGTTGTAGTACGGCGTGACGACCAAAAGTCCGTCCGCGCCGAGATCTTGCGCCATACGGCAAGTCCCGATTGCGTGTCGTGTGCTGTTCGAGCCTGCGCCAACTATGACGGGAACTCGACCTCTCGTTTGCTGTATGCAAACTTCGACAACTTGCTTCTTTTCTTCTTCGGACAGCGTTGCAGGCTCGCCCGTAGTGCCGAGCGCGACGAGAGCGTCCACGCCGCTTGCGATTTGTCGTTCCACAATCTCGCAAAGAGCCTTCACGTCCACTTTGTCATCTTCTGTAAAAGGAGTGATGAGCGCAGTGGCTGTGCCTTGGAAAATCATTTATATCGTTATGCCTCCATAGCGTTTTTTATGAGCAATTCCACAATCTGAACGGCGTTGGTTGCCGCGCCTTTTCTTATGTTGTCCGCAACCACCCAAAGGTTTGCGCCGCTTTCGACGCTGTCGTCGAGGCGGATTCTTCCAACAAAAACTTCGTCGCGATTTTCGGCGTCGAGCGGGGTGGGATAGACGTTGTTTTTCACATCGTCCATAACCACGATTCCCTCGAAGTTTTCAAGCGCGTTGACAATGTCGTCGCGAGTGCATTTTTGCACGAACTCGACGTTTATCGACTCGCTATGACCGTAGAACACCGGAACACGCACGGTTGTCGCTGTTACGCGAAGGGAAGAATCGTGCAGAATTTTCCTCGTTTCCACAATCATTTTCCACTCTTCTTTGGTGTATCCGTCGTCCATAAACACGTCGATGTGCGGAAGCATATTGAACGCAATCGGGCGAGGGAATTTCTTGGGCGGCTCGCCGTTTATGCCGTCTTTTAGGTCGTTGAAGCCCGCAACGCCCGCACCCGATACGGCTTGATAGGTCGAATACACGATTCTCTTTATGCCGAATCTGTCTTTGAGCGGCTTCAATGCGACGACTGCCTGAATGGTGGAGCAGTTGGGATTTGCGATTATGCCTTTGTTCCACTTCACGTCCTCGGGATTGACTTCGGGAACAACCAACGGAACGTCGTCGTACATACGCCATTGCGATGAGTTGTCGACAACGACCGCTCCTGCCTTGACAAACAGCGGCGCAAATTCCTTGGACACGCCTGCGCCCGCAGAAAACAGTGCGAAGTCGATTTTTCCGTCAAGCGCGCTCACGTTTTCGCTCGTCAATTCGATGACGGTGTGTTCTTTTCCTGCAAAGTTGATTTTCTTGCCCGCACTTTTTGCCGACGCGAAAAGATAGTAGTTTTCGACGGGCAGATTCCTTTCCTCGAGAACCTCGAGAAATTTTCCGCCGACCATACCTGTTGCGCCGACCACGGCAACGTTAAATTTTTTCATACTGCCTCCTAATCCTTATGTAGAAAATTTAACACTGCTTAGCCGTATTGTCAATCAAAAGCGACTTATAGACTTCTATATGACATATATATGCGCGCCATTGCCCCGTCGTGCGTTTTAAGCGTCAAATATATTTTTGCTTTTCGTTTGATATTTGCGTTTATATAATGTATAATCTATTTATCTATATAGTTTTGCAGGAGAGTATATGGCAAACAACAATCCAAACTCGGCGTACACGCTGCCCAAAAAGCCTAAAAAACTTTTGCTCGGCAAACTCTTTACGGACGCCGCCGTCCGCAAGGAACCGGAAGAACCTCAAAAAATACTTGTGGCAGGGCTTGCAGAGGCGCGTCCCGTCAAAGAATATCCCGAATCGTTTATGGCAAGAGCCGCTGCGGTTATGCGCGGCGAGTTTGCGACGCTTTTCAAAGCGACGCTGTTCTTTTTGATATTTACCGCTCCGTTTATCGTGATTTTTGCGTGGTTTGCAAGTTATTTCGAAAACCTCACAATCGGCGGAACATACAACTTTATGGGCGACGTCGGCGTAGGTTTCCCCGGCGGCGGCGACAGTATCGCAGTGAGCGTAGGCAGCCTTTATCGCAACGTCAAAATGCCGCTTATGGCAATGTACGGCGCGTGCTTCTTGTTCGGCTCGCTCGGTCTTTCGGGCTTGTTCTACTGCGCAAAACGCAGTTTCTATCAGGACTACTACAAGAAATGGGCGAAAACCTATTGGATGGGCTTTGCAAAATACTGGTGGAAATATCTCTTGGCAGGACTTATGCTGGTGGTTGTCGCACTCGGTATGGTCGAGTCGCTCATGTACCTTTTGGAGCAACAGGCACTCGGGACGGCGGGCGCAGGCGCGTATTGTGCGGTCGTGTTCAGTTTCATCATCGGCGCGCCGCTTCTTCTCATACCCGTAGTTATGATGGGGCTTTTCACGTCCTATGAACTCACTTTCGGGCAATGCTTCAAAAACGCAATCGTGCTTATCGCAAACAATCTTTTGAGCATACCTGCCGTCGCAATCCTTTCCGCGCTTCCGCTCGGACTTTGCGCGGTCAACAACCTTTTGGGCATAATCGTCTACATCGCCATGTCGCTTGTAGGCACGACGTTTATGGCTCTTTGCTGGATTGCGGTCGCTTCGAGAGGTATGGTCAAGTGCCACAACCTGAAAGCGGACGAGCAAAAAGTTCAAATCGCCGAACAACGCAAAGCCGCAAAACAAAATCCTTATGCGAACGGCTCCGTTCAAGGCGCGCAAAAGAAGAAAGCAAAACAAAACGTGCCTTTCCAAAATCCTAAGAAGAAAAAGAAAAAATAATGGCGCAAATCATAGGGTTTAATCTTTCAAAAGAGGATTATCGCAACCTTGCCGAAACCGCTTTCAAAAACGGCGAAACCGAAAAAAGCATAACCTATCTCGACAAGGCTCTTGCAATAGACGAACGCTTCGTCGAAGCGTCCGTTTCGCTTGCAGGCGTTTACGCCTCGCTCGGCGCATGGGAAATTTCGAATGCGACTCTCTTTAAGGCACTGGCAAAGCATCCGTGTGCCGACGATAGGGATCGCATTTTTTATCAACTCGCAATGAATTTTCTCGACGTAAATCTCCCCGACGTTGCAGAGTACTATCTTCGCGACATCGCAGAGGCATACGACTTGCAACTGCCCGAAGATATGTCGAATTTGGACGGCGACGAGCAGGATGAGGGATTTAGGGTGATATACCCCAAAGGCGAGGACTATTACGAAATGCTCATAAGCAAGGCGTACGAACTCGTAAGAGAGCGCAAACTCGACGAGGCAATCGCCCTTATGGACGAAATTGACCCCCGCTCCAAATCCAAAGCCGCCGCAAATCATATCGTGCTTGTGTGCCTTATGATGAAAAACGACATAGATTCCGTCATCGCAAACGCGCAAAAAATGCTTGCGGAGGAAGGGGATAATCTTGCCGTAAAATGCACTCTCGCAACGGCGTTTTTGATGGAAAACAAGATGGCGGAAGCATACGCCGTGCTCGATCAGATCCTCGAAAAAGATTACACGAATATGGAAGAAATTCTTATGATTTTGCCCATACTCGTCAATATGGAGATGCATGCGCAAGTAGTCAAGTACACGCGCAGAGTGCTTGAAAAACTCGATTTGCAGCCCAACACGATGATTTGGCTTTCCCAAGCGCTTTACAACCTCAATCAAAAAGAGGAAGCGCGCAAGGTTATGCTCAAAGTGCGTACGATTTTCGGCGAATATTCGCCGGCAGACTACTTTTTGCAACTCTACAAGCAAAATCCCGACAAAGTGGCGTATTCGATGAACCTTCCGTACGTCGAAAAAATCGCCAGATACAAGGATTTGGACAAATTTTTGAAGATGTCGCCGTATGAGTTGCAACTCGTCGTTTTCGACCACGACGAGCAAAGCGCGCATATGAAAAAACTTATCGAATGGGCGTTTGTCGATGACAACGAGCAACTCAAACTTCTGCTTGTAGACAAACTTTCGCTCGTCAATTCGCAGTGGGTGAGCGACTTTTTGAGAAGGCAACTCATATCGACCGACTTGTCTTTCGATTTGATGTCGCGCCTCGTATTCTGCCTCGTGCAGGACAACACGGTCAGATTCCGTTTCGACGTCGTAGCGCAGGACAGATTCAAGAGCATAGATATGGTGTTCCCGAACGCCTTCCACAAACTCGGCGGAATTTTGCACGGCGCGGTGGCGTATTGCGTGTCCGACATCGTCTTTACCGACGAAGAGCCTAATATGTACCTCGCAACGCTTACGAACATAATCAACTCGATCGTGACTTTGGACGAGAACGGCAAACTCAAATATTCAAAGCCCGCGTACAAGAGGATATCCTCTATGCGCAGCGTGCGTACCCTCGTAGGCGTGTTGCTTTGCAAGGTTTACGAGTGCGACGCAGACGATATGCGCGAGCAAACCATCGAACGCTACAACCTCAATGAAAAAACGTTTGACAAATACTACAAAATGATTTTCGGAGAAGACGATGCAAGAGAATAATCAAACTCCCGACGTGAAAACCAGAAAGGAAATGCTCGAAAAACTCGACGTTCTTTTGAGTGAGGATTTGCCATATCACCAAAGGCTCGAAGCGTACGAATACCTTTTGGAAGACTGCGAGCCGATTCTTCAAGATATGATTGACAAAAGCTACACTCTCGACGGCGAAACGGGCAAAATGCTTATGGAAATCCTTGCCGAATACAAGGGCAACAAAGCCATTTTTATGGGGCTTGTGAGTTATCTTTACAAGGGCGAGGACGTTGCGCTTTTTGCACGACTGATAGGCGCATACGGCGACGAGCAGGGCATAGAAGTGCTCAAAACGTTCTGCGAGAATTACGAGCCCAATTACAACGAGTATATGGAACTTCGCAACGCCGTTGAGGAACTGGGCGGTGACTTCGATTTGAAGCAAGACTTTTCCGACGACCCGTTCTATCGCTTCCTCAAGGGACTCGACGAAGTGGACGACGAAAGCAGACAATCGCCTTTCGAGGACTATTTCAAGCAAAATCACGCGCATTCAAACGACGAATGCGACGACGATTGCGACTGCGAAGACGAGGACTGCGACGATGACGAGTGCCATTGTCACGACGAAGATTGCGACTGCGAAGACGATTGCGATTGTCACGACCATCGCCATCACCACGATTGCGATGACGACGATTGTCATTGCCACAAATAAGTTAAATCAAAGCATTATGTTGCAGGCACGCTTTTTGGCGTGCTTTTCTTTTTGACTTTGCCGTTATGCTCGGTTTTTGTGCCGTTTTTCTTTTTGTTTTTCACGGCGATTGCCGCATTGACAATCAAGCGTATCACGACGATTGCAAACAGAATTACACCGAGAACGCTGTTGACGGGGTAGAGCGTATCGACGATGTTGTCAAAGCCGAAGAAACTCAAAGGATAGGCAATCAAAAGGCAGAAGAACACCACGAACGCCCTGTGTTTTTCGTCGCCGAAAGCGGACAGTTTTTTCGTGTGCGAGAGGAATTGTGACGTTCTGTCACTCACGATTTTCAGCGACGAAACGAGGGTCGTGAAGATTGCGCCCGCAATCAAAACGCCGCACGCAAATTTGAGGTGCAAACGCTCGGAAACCGCAAGAGTGGGCATTAAACTGCCGTTTGTGTCGGATAAAACCACCGTTTGCAACATATAGAGCATTCCGAACAGAAACGCGCATATCATAAGACAACTTGCGAAAATCTCTTTGTAACTTAGGTTTTCGCCTTCTTCGGAAATTATGACGCCGCCCAAAAGCACGTCGAGTCCGCTGTACAAAATAGGCTTCGAAATAGAGAACGCCAAAGAGTGCGACGGTGTTGGAAGTTTGAAAAACACGAGCGCGATGCAAAGCACTATGAGGGGCACGACGACGCTGTTGAGCAAGCGGATTTTCTCGATACCCAGCACGACCACCACGCCGCCGAGAATTGTCATTGCAAGTCCCATTGCAAGCGGTATGCCTGTCATAGATTGCATTATGTAATCGCCGCCTGCGAGCATAGAGCAAAGGGATACGCTTGCGGCAAAGAAGATGCCGAGATTGACGATTTTGCCTTTCGGCATAAGACCTTTTTTGCCCGCAATGAGAAAGATTGCGCACAAAAGCGACATAAAAATCGAAGAAATCGCAACGTTGAGAGGGGAAGCGTCGCCGAAAAACAAGGAGATCTCGCGCCCCGAAGAAAATCCTGCGCCGATTGCCGTTCCGACGTATAATGCGGCTGTTTTGAATGCTTTTTTCACGTTAAAAGCATACTTGTACGAAAGAAAAATTATGCCGACAACCGAATGATTGCCGCAAAAATATTCAAATTTTGCTATTCTAATTTCTATGAAAAATCTGCGGATTTTCCGCAGATTTTGCCGTAATTTTCGTTATAAAAGTATCGAAAATCAGTCGTGATTTTATTTGATTTTCGCAACGCCGCTTGCGATTGCGGCTTGCTTTACTGCGTTTGCGACAGTCTCTACGACGCGTTTGTCGAAAGGCTCGGGAATGATGTTGTTTTCGCTCGGATTTTCGATGAGAGAAGCGAGTGCTTCGGAAGCGGCGATTTTCATTGCCTCGTTTATATCCGTCGCGCGAGCGTCGAGTGCGCCGCGGAAAATTCCCGGGAACGCAAGCACGTTGTTGATTTGATTGGGCAAATCGCTTCTGCCGGTAGCGACGATTCTCGCGCCTGCTTCGAGTGCGAGTTTCGGGTCGATTTCGGGGTTGGGATTTGCCATAGCAAACACTATCGGGTCTTTGCTCATAGAGCGCACCATATCTTGCGAAAGCACGTCTTTCGCGCTCACGCCTATAAATGCGTCCGCACCCTTTACTGCGTCTTCCAGCGTGCCTTTGACGTTTCTCGGATTCGTGCGTTTTGCAAGCGAGTTTTGCGCGAAATTGAATCTTTCGCTCTCGTCGATTATGCCGAGTCTGTCGCAGACAATGAGGTCTTTTGCGCCGAGCGAAAGCAAAAATTCGGCAATGGCAATGCCTGCGCTTCCTGCGCCGTTTATAACCAAACGGGCGGTTGATATATCCTTTTTGACCACTTTAAGTGCGTTTTTGAGCGCGGCGGCAAGAACTATCGCCGTGCCGTGTTGGTCGTCGTGAAAGACGGGAACGTCGCAAAGTTCTTTGAGTTTGCGCTCGACCTCGAAGCAACGGGGTGCGGATATGTCTTCGAGATTTATTCCGCCGAAACTTGCGCTTATGTTGTAAACAGTGGATACGATTTCGTCAACGTCTTGCGACTTTATGCAGATGGGGATTGCGTCGATTCCCGCAAATTCGTGAAACAAAACGCACTTGCCTTCCATAACGGGCATACCTGCTTCGGGGCCTATGTTCCCCAGTCCCAAAACCGCGCTTCCGTCCGTGACGACGGCAACGGTGTTCCAACGCCTCGTGAGCGAGTAGGAAAGTTCCTTGTTTTCTTTTATCGCAAGGCAAGGGGCGGCAACGCCGGGGGTGTAGGCAAGCGACAAGTCTTGCTTGTTTTCCACTTTTGCTCTCGATACGACTTCGAGTTTGCCTTTCCACTCGTAATGCTTCTTCAACGATTCTTCGGAATAGTTCATATAAAACCCCGTATGTTTTGATAGCAACAGTTTACATCAAATGCCTTGTATTTGCAAATCAATTAAGGTATAATCGGGATATGAAAACGATAACGTACAATCAAATCGAAAGTGCCGTCGAATCGCTCGTGACGGCGTGCAGCGAAATAACGCCCTCTTGCGTAGCGGCGATGGAAAGCGCGCTCGAAAAAGAAACCGACAAAAACGCCAAAACCGCGATAGGTATGCTTCTTGAAAATGCGGCGCTTGCAAAAGCGAAAGGGCTTGCCGTCTGTCAAGACACGGGTATGGCGGTGTTTTTCGTCAGACTCGGACAAGACGTGCATATCGAAGGCGGCTTGCTTCAAGACGCAATCGACGACGGCGTACGCGCGGGCTATGCGAAAAACGGCTACCGCGCGAGCGTGCTCGACCCTATTTCGAGAAAGAACACCAAGGACAACACGCCCGCAATCGTGCATATCGAACTTGCGCTCGGCGACAAACTGGAAATAACTTTTTTGCCAAAGGGATTCGGAAGCGAAAATATGTCGCGCTTGTTTATGCTCAAACCCTCGCAAGGCGTTGAGGGCATAAAGGATTGCGTCGTGCAAGCGGTCAAAGAGGCGGGGGCGAATCCTTGTCCGCCCATAATCGTCGGCGTGGGCATAGGCGGTACGGCGGAAAAGGCTATGTCGGTTGCAAAAGAGCAACTTTTGCGCGAAGTGGGCGAGCCGTCCGACGACGAAACCCTCGCGAGTATGGAAAAAGAACTTTTGGAGCGCATAAACGCACTTTCGATAGGCGCGCAAGGCTTCGGCGGAAAAACGACCGCGCTTGCCGTGCATATCGGCAAATATCCGACGCACATCGCCGCTTTGCCCGTTGCAGTGAACGTGCAATGCAACGCAATGCGCAAATCGAGCGTTGTGCTGTGAGGGAAGTATGGAATACAGATTGAAAACGCCTCTTGACAAATCGCAAGTTGCAAAATTGAAAGTCGGCGACGTCGTGTATATAACGGGAAAACTGCTCACGGGCAGGGATGCCGCGCACAAGCGCATTTTCGAGGCAATCCGCAACGGGCAAAGTTTGCCCGTCGATATAAAAGGACAAGCGATATATTACGTCGGACCTTGCGAAAAGGACGGCAAGGTGCTTTCTGCCGGACCGACCACGTCTATGCGCATGGACGCATACGCGCCTTTGTTGTACGACGAGGGCGTTGTTGCGACGATAGGCAAGGGCGACAGAAATTCCGACGTGTACGCCGCCATAAAACGCAACGGCGGCGTATATCTTGCGGCAATCGGCGGCGCAGGCGCACTCTACGCAAGCAAAATCGAAAATTCAAGAGTGCTTGCATACGACGATCTCGGCACGGAAGCCGTATACGAGTTCGAGGTGCGGGATTTTCCGTGCGTAGTAGCGATTGATAGTTTGGGCGACAGCATTTATAATTAATTGGCGCACTATTTGGCGAATTAATCATAAAATTAAAATTTCCCCCTTCCTCACGGGGTGTGTTTCTTTCTCTACAAAAGCAACCGTCGTGCACTCTAAATAGAAGTACCCCCTCTTTCCCTCTCGGGCATTTCTCCCACCACTCAGTTAGGGGCATTTCTCTACATAGGTTATCTTCGTTCGCGGGGGAGACAGACGGCACTCGCATAGATAGGGGCATTTCACTTATTATGCCACTTCGCCTGCGTGGCGGCTTCGCAACTGAATGCCACGCATTCTCGTACTAAACGTCCAGCTCGGCGCTCATATGCGAGCCGCCTTGCGGCTCGAGTTACGTCTTCGAATGGGCAGATACCGTATATAAGTACGCTTCGAATGAGTGTTCGTTAGAAGTCCGCTCTGCAAGTTCGCGGACGGCAGTTTTCATCTCGTCTGCGAAATAAGTTCAACGAACGTGACAATCAAGCCACTTTCAAGACAAAACGCCGAAAATGTTTATTAACTGCCACAGTTAAACGTTGACATTGCATAGCGCAGGTCATAAAATATAAACGTAGCAAATCTATTTCTTGGGTGGGTATATCCCAACCGGTGGTGATGCCGTCTTTGAACGGACAAGTCCAACAGCCCCAACAGCCGATGCGGTGAGATTCCGCAACCGCCTGTAAAGTCAGACTGGGAAGGAATAGCGTACAGACAAAAAGTCTGCTCGTTCCTTCTCCGTAAAAACGGAGATTTTTTTATGAAGAAAAACGGAAAATTCACAATCAAATTCATCGCGTACACGGGTATGATGACCGCAATCGTGTACGTCGCAACGCTCATCGGCGTGTCCACGCCCGTTGCGAATTTCAACATCGGCGACAGCGCAATATTGCTTGCCGCCGCGCTGTTCAATCCTCTCACGGCAATGATAGCGGGGGGCTTGGGCGCATTCCTCGCAGACCTCACGACATATCCTGTGACGATGCTTTACACGCTCGTCATAAAGGCTATCGAAGGCTTGCTTGCCGGCGTTGCATTCACGCTCATTTACAAGTGGTTTGACAAAAAAGAGAACCCGACAAAGCGCGACGTTGCGCTCAAAATAGTCTTTGCGACGATAACCTGCATCGTATGCACGATGCTTATGGCGGTGGGGTACTACATCTGCAAAGCGTTTATGTACGGCACGCCCGAATCGGCGTTGACGTCTTTGCCGAAAAACGTGTTGCAAGCGGTTGCTTCAACGCTTATCGCGGTGCTTGCTCTGTACGTCGCGCGCCTTGAAAAGATACGCCCGAAAACGCAACTTGTCCTCAAAGACAAACCCGTTTCGCAACCCGAAACCGACGTCGTTTCGGACGACGAAACCGCCGAGGAAAAGACGGAAAACGAGGACGAAAAGTGATTGCGCATATTGCGCATGCCGCTAATACAATGATATCCACTGCGTGGATGATATCCTCGCGCTGCTCGGTTGATATCCGAACCTTGTTCGGATGATATCCGCACTGCGTGCGGGTTGCGGAAGAACCAAATTATCAATCAACGAAATTTGCTACAAAATGACAAAAACAACGCTTTATATGTGCAAAACGTGCATATAAAGCGTTGTTTTTTACAATATGTGAGAATAAAACGTTGAATTGATTATGCAAGATTTTCGTTTGATTTATGTCCGCTATGCTGGATTCCCACGCTTACGCTCGGAATGACATATGGAAGATTTGATTTTTGCCGAATTGTCGTTGCGTGTTGCCGTTGTTTTAGCGATGATTTTTGCTCTTACTCAATCAGATTATCATAAATCAAAGAGTATGTCGTAGAAGCCTTGTCAACCCAACTCTTGTACAGATACTTTGCAAGTTGGCGGTTGGCAACCACGAGTTTCAATTCCATAAGGGTGGTTATGTCGTTGTTGATGCGCATAATCACGGTGTAAGTGCCGTCGGCGTTTTTGGAATAGTCGCAAAAATAGGATTGGCGTTTTTTGAAACGCATACGATTTTCGCGAGCGTACTGCACGATTTCGTCGCGAATGGACGAGGGAATTTTGGTGAAGAACAGCGAAAGGCAACTCACCCCGTCTTGCGTGATGTTGAGCATATCGCCTTTCGGCACGCGGTAGATGAGGTTGGTGTCCAGAAGTTCGGACAAATACTGCTTGCATTCCATATACGACAGCCAGTTGTTGTCGGACGAGCATATGTCGAGGATTGTCGTTTCGGCAAGGGGAATCGCCATTTTGTCGAACACGAAAAGAATGACAAGTTTTTGCACCTTGCTGTCGAGGGATTGATTGGAGCCGAAACCGTCTTGCATATAGTCCATCGCGTTCCTCAAAAAAATCGAAATCCGCTTGTGCCTTGCAAAGAACAGCAATGCGGATGCGATACGATATATTACATCGTATTTGTGAGGAAAACAAGCGCAAAAGCAAAATTTTTGTCGAAATACAATTTGTTGTAGTTGCAAGCGTGTTTGGACACAATGATATTTGCACTGCGTGCAGGAAGATATCTTTTATTTTTTTCCGCTTGTCATTGCGTCAATGTCGAGTGAGGAAACTTGCTTGCAAGGGTTTCCGAACGACGATATTTTTGGAGTGATTGCATTTGCACTTGTGCAAATTAAAGCCGCAGGCTTGCGCTTAAAGCGCACAATCACCGTGGAGAAGCAACGAAAGTTGCGACGTGGCAATCAAGGCGACAGCCGCATAACGCTACGCTGGATTCCCACGCTTACGCTCTGAATGACGAGAGGGTGGGAACACCCACACCCGATTTGATTCGCTACGCTGGATTCCCACGCTGTCGCTCGGAATGACGAGAGGGTGGGGCACCCACACCCGATTTGATTCGCTACGCTGGATTCCCACGGTCACTTCGTTCCCTCGGAATGACAGGCGATGTAAAATTAAGGAATTGTATATGATAAATTTGTATTTTGACAATCAATTTTGTTTCTTGACAATATTTTGAGTTTCGTGTAATATTGTAGATGTATAAGAATTTGCGCACATATGCGCGCGGAGAGTGCGCGTGGGTGCATACACCAGCAATTGAGGTGGACATTATGAGAAATGGCAACAAATCAAGACAATTACTCTCGCTCGCAAGACTCGTTGTACTCGCGCTCTGTTTCACAATGGTATTTGCCGTTGCGCTTGCTACTGCGTTTGACGTAACGATGGACGGCATTGCGTCTGCAGCGGACAGAAATTATAAGGACGAAAAGAACGAGATCACGTTCGGTAAAGCGAATGCAATTTCTGCCGATAACGGATATTTGACGATAAGCGATTTCAACTTTTCGAGCAATGCAACGCAGTGGACGTCATCGGTTACTTCGACTTATTACAATACCGTTCCGTATAACAACGGCGACGACGATCCGTCGAACAACACCGAGATATACAAAAACGACGGCGATACGAAGTTGTTTCTCGGCGTAGGCGACGCAGGCGTTTGGTCGGGTGGTGTTACCAACGGTTATTCCGCAAACGACCTTTATATGGTCTTGAACTTTGAACTCGGCGAGTTCTTGAACGGCCTTCTTTCAACGGGCAACGTTGTTATTGATGCGGCAATCACCGCAAACTTCAATAAAAACAGTGAAGTCGACGATATATACACGAGTGCGGTTGCGGGTCCGGATTTGTTGACGGGACAACAAGCGTACAAGTTGAAAAACAGCGGCGACGATAAATATTCATATTCGTTTGACAGCAACTCGTCCAACCAAACAAACCATACGAGAACGGTAACTCTTACGAGTGAAAAGAATAAGTTGTCGTTGGCGTTCGGTGTTCATTATCCTTGGAAGGTGTCGTCGAGAGAACGTTATATGCAGATGTCGAACATTTCCATTAAGTTTACGATTAAGCCGAATGGAAAGAACGACGGTTCTGCGCCTATCGTTTCTTCTAAATACGACGGCGTTGCGACGGATGGCGTAAATACTTATGCGCCTTACATCACCAACACTATCGACGCAAGCAATAAGGAAAAATTCCCTGTTTTCTACGATTCAATCAAAAACAAACTCAAACTCGACTCGGTGACCAATGGAACGGGTACGTTGGCATCTTACACGAACAAAGCATTGAATGAGACGTTGGGAAATATTCCCAATAATAGCAATGTAAAGTATTACAAGTATGCGCAAACCGAGTTTGTCGATACGTTCAATTTCACAAAATACGATTCTTTGGAATCGGCGGCAATCGAATACGGAACGGACGCGCAAAAGTTTGTCGGTATCGGCGACAGATACGCAACCGTTTCAGACGGCAATATCACTTGGGGTAGTATTCCTTCTTCCGTTACGACGAGCGACGTTTTCCCCGTCGCATCTGGCATTGCGAAAGTTCAAATCGGCAACACGGTGTTTACGATTTCAAATGCGTCAGATCTTAACACGGCAAAAGAAATCACCGTCACCGAGATAGTAGACGATGCGGAAACTTCCGTGTCCGTCGGTTACGCAATCGTAAAAAAGACCAACAGCGCGAGAGTGGTCGTTTCCATTTATTTCACGACTAACTGCTCGGTCAAGACGATAGTCACCGACAACGGCGAAAAATCGGTTGAAACCAACCTTACCGTTTCGGGTATCGACACCACCGCGCCGAGCGATTCCAACAACTCGGGCACAAACATCTTCCTCGACAACTATATCGGCGCAAACGGCTCTACCGTTTCTGCTTTGGACTGGTTCCGTCAAAACACTATGACGACGGACGCAAACTTCGAGATTAAGGAAGACGAGGCGGCGGCAGGCTATTCGCCGTACATTTGGTTCTACACCGTTGACAGAGCGGACAGCATTTCCGCACTCAACGCAAAAACTATCAGACAATTCGCAACTTACGCGGACGTCAAGTCGGCGGGCATATTGCCTATTGCGGTGGGTGAACTCACGTCGTTCACCTACGACTTTGCAAAAGGACAGGCTTTGACGGTAGACCGCAAGACGTATCAGGGCAATCCGTCGGATATGGACGCCGCAACGGGTCACGGATATTACAGATTTACCTTCTATATGTTCGACCTTGCGGGCAACAAGGGCGGCGTAAAGTCGTTCGTTATGAAAGTCGACTACGACAAGCCCGAATACACGCTCGATTTCAAGTACGATAAAGACGGCACGCCCGAGTCCATTCTCGCAAGCGAAAACGGCAAGTGGGCAACCGGCGACGTAACCCTCAAATTCACGGTTACGGCGGGCGGTTTTTCGGGATTCACGTTCAGATTCGAGGATTCAAACGGCACGATGCACGCATTCGTCATCAACGGTTTGGGCGAATACGACGGCGCGACCTACGTTCCCACGCTCTTGAAGTATATGACCGCAAAAACGACGTCGGACGTTGCTAACAATACGCTTACTATAAATATCAACGGTCAGAATATAACCGTCAAGTATGCTCAAGAGGACGGCAAGAGTACGTTCACGTTCAGCATACCCAAACCCGAAAAGGGTAAATTCTTCTACGAATGGGTGTCTGAGTTCTACGCGTTCGAGGGACAATACGCAACTCTCAACGCAATCGACAGCGACGACAACCTCATCGAGTACGTCAACGTTGACTGGAACGGCGGCGTGAAAGTGCTTATCGACATCGAAGCGCCCGAACTTCCCGGATTCACCGACGAAGAAGGCTTCATCAACGAGTTCACCGACGGCGTTTACGAAATTCCGCAATCGAGAACGTGGTATACGTCTTCGTTTACGCTCGCGGCGTTGCTCAACTTTTCCGACGCTATTTTGTCAACCGACTACGCAAAGGGACTCAAGATTCACTACGGTATCAGCGTCGTAAAGAGCCTTGCGGATTTGCAAACGATTGCGGGCTATAACATCGACAGCGCGTACAGAACCGCAACCGACCCCAAAACTCAATTCGGATTCTTGAGATACATAGTCAAAAACGGCGAGGAACTCGACAGCGGCGGCGCAACCGATTTCGTTGCAGACCTTTTGGCGGCGCAAACCGCGGGTATGAGAGTTATCCACCTTTGGGCGGAAGACCAAGCGGGCAACTTGTCGGCAGTCAACAAACTTTACGTGTTCGTCGATACGACCTCGTACACCGTTTCCGCGTCCGTAAAGAGCAATGCGAAACTCGAAAGCGGTTTTGCAACCATAACCTTGACCGACGTTGACGACAACCTGATTTCGTCCGTAAAGAGAGGCGAAACGGTCAAATTCAATATTTCGCTTGCAAACAGTTACGTTCCGTTCAAGTTCGTGCAGAACGGCAACTTGTTGCTTGAAAATTACGACAACAATCGCGGCTGGACGAAGTCGAGCGCAAACGCAAACCGTGGCTTCGTTTCTTTCGACGCGTTCGACGGCGAGGGTGCTTCCTCTATAACGCTCACATTCGACGATACGACCAATCTTTCCGATTTGCTCAACAACAACAGAGCGACTCACGCGTTTGAATTGTCGGCAAGAAAGGCGGTCACTTACAGCCTTACCAACACCAAAGTCGCATATACGGCAGAACCCACCGACGTCGCGGCGTGGATGAGTTTCGGTTACGAACCTTCCAAGGATTCGTTCAGATACGAGTTCGTCGAGGGTGAAAACGTCGTCGAAACGCCCACCAAAGTCGGCGATTATACGGTGAGAATCTATATCCCCAAAGAGGACGAGAGTTTCGTCACCGACGATTTCAAAACGGACGAGGCGGGCAATCAAGTCTTCGTTCCCGTCGAGTACAGTATCGTACGAGGCAAAGTCGTCATAACCGCAAGGGATAAGGGCGTCGTGTACGGCGACAACAACTTCGATTTCTACTTCGACGTTACGGGTATCGCTCAAGACAAGATGGCGGGCGAGGGTATTTCCGTAGACCTCTACGTCAACGGCAAACTCAACTCGCACAACCTCTACGACGTGGGCGCGTATCAAATCCTCAATAACGTCAAGTACACCTCGCAAGATTCGCAAGGCAATTCCGTTTCCACCGTCGAAAACTACGACGTCACGTTCGTAAGCGGCGAATACAGCGTCGCAAGACGTAGCGTAACCGTAGACGCGTGGCAAGCAAGCAAGAAATTCGGCGATCCCGATCCCGAATTCAGATTCGGCGTGGAACTTTCTCAATTTACGGGACTTTACGCTCAAGCAAGCGAGATTCTCGACGAAATCTTCGAGGGTTACAGAAAAGACGCAAGTACGACGGTTGACGGCTACGCAATCTACTTTGCGGACGGCAGAATCAATCGTGCTTCGGGCGAGCGCGTGTTCGATTACGCATTCCAAGCGGACGCAAACCTCTTTGACGTCAACAAGAACTACACCGTTCGCGTTCAAACTTCCAAATATACCTTCTCAATCGAAAAACGTATCGTCAAACTCGACGTCAGCGGTCAATCGAGCGTGTTCCCCTACGGCACGAACGTAGACGACAAACTCGCAACGATTTTCCCGACCTACAAGATTTCGGCAAGCGATATGGCGGTTGCAAGCGACATCGAAGGGTTGTTTGAAAAAGGCTTGAAACTCAAACTCGGCTCGCTTCTCGACGACACCGCACAAAGCGGTTATTCCGCAACTTACAAGTACTCAATCGTCACCGACGGCACTCTCACCGACGGTAACATCGTGATTGAACTCGACAGCGACAAAGGCACCGACTACATCATCTACATCACCGAGCAGAGCGCAATCGTCATAAGAGTTAGGGACGGCGTGAAATTCGAGTTTACATACGGCAACAAGTGGAGCGCGGATTCAATCAAATACGACGCAAGCAAATTCGCCGTTGAAAGCGCAGAAGCACTCCCGACATTCGACTCTGTCGTGTGGACAACGAGCATCGCAAACGACGCATTGCTCTCGGCAGGCAGATACGTCGTCACCTTCACGGACGTAAAACTCAAAAACGGAGAAACGGAACTTTCATGCGCAGTGTTTGTAGAGCCCGTTTCCGTCACAATCAATCCCGCAACAATCGTCGTCAACCCGACGGCTTCGAAAATGAGCAAAGTTTACGGCGACAAGGACGACGTTTACGGCATCGGTTTTGCAATTGCAACCGTAGGCGGACAAGCAATCGACACGGACGGCAACTATGCGGACATCGCATACGCCGACATCCTCGACACTATCAACGGCGCATACGTCAGAGCAATCTACGACAAGAGCGGCAACAAACTCAGTTTTGCAAACAGATACGACGACGCGACAAACTCGAGCAACGTCATCTACGGCACGGACGGCAGATATTACGGCTTTGCGGTAGGCACTGCGTTCTACAGCAACAACGCAAACTTCACCGTTGAGGCAAATCTCGACTCGAGCGCAAGATTCGCAATCGAACAGAAGACGATTGACTTGAGCACCAAGAATTTCGTGGGCTTGAGCAAGACCAAAGACGGCAACGACGTCGTTCCGTACGCAAGCAAAAACGTCGCGATGTACGACCTGTCGTCGCTCAAAGTGCTTGAAACCGACAATGTGAATCTATCCGCAACCGCTTTGTACAACGGCTCGGATGTCGGTCAGAAAAACATTACGTTCACAAACCTCTCGCTCTCGGGCGACAAGGCGCACAACTACAAACTCGCCAAGATAACCAACGACGGTAAGGATACCGCATTGAACGATAAACAAGGCGAATTTACCGACGATATCGACGAGAATACAAAAGTTATGATCGTTTGGATCGACAACGTAGGCGGCGGCGAATTGATTAATATTTGGGCAGGCACAATCGCAATCCTCAAGAGCGACGTGACCATCTCCAAGCAATACGACAACACAAATAACCTCACAATCGGCAATATCGCAATTTCCGACGGCGATACGACAGGAATGCTCAAGGACGCAGGAGTTTTGATTGCTGACGAAAGCACCTCTTTCAGCGGCGTAAACGTCAGCGACAACTACAGCGTGAGCGTTACGATATTCTACGTCGGCATGGGAGATTATGTGGTCAATCAAGAAGGCATCTACAAGGATTCCGACATCATCTTCACGCCCACGGAGTACAACGGCAAGAGCGGCATCAAGATCACCTTCAAAAACATGAAAGCGTCTATCTCGCAGCGCATCATCAACAAGGATAGTTTCGCCTCTCTCGACGCTGTCGATCGCGACTACAACGCAACTTACAACGTCGATATGGTCTACTCGTTCGCTCAAAACGCGCTTGCAGTGGGCGACACGTCTCAAACTGTTGGTTTGCAACTCAAGGGATTGTCGAAAGGCAAAGACGCAGGCACCTACGACGTGTCCGTCGACGCGGCGTCGAGCAAGGTCTTTGACAGCAACTATACAATCGACGTAGCTTCCATCAACAATGAGTACAGGGACATCGACGTTGTCATTTCAAGAGCAAGACTCGTCCCCGACGTTACGTTTGAGGACAGAGTGTACTCGGGCAGCACCGAATTGGTGAAGAATACCGACTGGAAGGCAAATACAAACGCAAGCGGCAAAGGCAAGTTTACGTCTATGCAGTATGCGGACAACCTTGCAAGCGAACTCGCCCTGTTCTCGTATGACCTTAGCAAAGTTTCGTTTGTGCTTTCCAAAGAGGGCAAAGAAGATGCCAACGTACAGGCAAACGGCAAGCACAACGTCATGGTGAAAGGTCTCGAAATCACATTCGACGGCACGGACGAACAAAAGAAACAAGCCGAGAAGAATTACACGCTCGAAGGCTCGGTTTACAGCGTCAAGGACAAAAAATACAATGAATTTGTCGGCTTTAAGATCGACGCAATCGCAGATTACGAAATCCTCGACGCGCTCAATATGAGCAAAAGGCAAATCCAACTCAAAATCAACGACTTTGTCGTCAACGACAAGGTGTACGACGGCACGACCGACGTCAACGTCGTCATCAGCATCACCGACGGCAGATTGCTCACAACACACTCCGATTTGCTCGAAGTGGTTGCCAGCGGCGCATTTGCAAGAAGACAAGTGGGCGACAGCATCGCAATCGTGCTTTCGGCGGCAAAACTTCAAGCCAAGAGCGCGCTTTCGGGCGACGAACTCGCAACGGCGAACGAAGCAATCGCAAACTATGAACTTTTGCAATACAAAGGCACGATCACGGGCAACATTAAGGCTCGTCCGTTGCTTGTCAATGCAAATCTCGGCACGAAAGAATACAACGGCGACGAATCCGCAATCAAGAGCAGCATCGAGTATACGTTCACCAATATGATTGCAGAGGACGAGAAGTACTACAACATCCAAACGAGAAACAACGCGTACTTCGACGACAGATACGTCAACGTCGCGCGTGACGAAAGCGGCAAACCCATCCTCACGGACGGTCAATACACCGTCCTCAACAAGCAGGGCACCGCATACAATCTGCGCCTCACCAACATTAAGGAAAAGTATACTAACTATACATTAGTATATAGTAGTAAAGACCAACTCGCAGGCAAAACCGCACTTGCATACGTCGTTGACGGCGATGTCGTTTACAGCGAACCCGCAGAGGGAACCACGGTTTCCGAATACTGGTACGCACTCGACACGACCAGGTATTACGTTGCGGCAACAGACGAAAACAGAACGACATACAAAGATTACATCGTCGGCTTCTACAAGAATAACGGCGCAGACGTGCTTATGCTCGAAAGAACTTACGGCGAAGCGAACTATGTAAGCAATGAAGCGGCGAACGGAATCAAGTCCTTCGGCGACACCGCGGACGAAATCAACTATCTGCGCGGCGAAGGCACAATCACGCAAAGATCCGTTTACATCAGAGCAAACGGCATCGAGAGAAGCGCAACCGCCACTGCGTTTGAAAAATATTATGACGGCACCGACAAATTCTTCGGCGTAGGCAAACACGAAGTTGCGGCTGGCGAGGCGTATGATTATCAATACTCTTCAAGCGCGGTTGCAAACGTCGTTGTGGGCGACGACGTGACGATTGCGTCCGTTTCGGCAAAATTCGACAGCGCATATACCAACGCCAAGTATGTCGTGTTCACCGCTTCGGGCATCACCGGCGACGACGCTTACAACTACACAATCGAAGGCACAACCGTCAGCACGGTCAACCTCGAAGGCAAAATCAAGTCGAGAATCATAAACGCACACCTCGCGGACGAAGTTGCGGACTACGGCATTGCAACGGGCAAGCATGCAGGCAACGTGACCTATTATCTCGTAGGCAACGACGGCAAGGAATACGAACTTGTCAACGAGTACGCAAACGAGTCGGCGTTCTATATGACTCTTGCAAAATATCTTGAGGCGGTCGGATTGACAAGCGCTGACGCAAATTTGTTTGCGGACAATACCTACAATCTCGAAAACGGCAAATTCGTCAAGGCGGCGGAAGGCGCAAGCGGCGAATATATCCGCTTGGGCGGCACCGCAAACGACAGAATTTCGGCACTTCCGCAAGCATACGTTTCGTTTGCGTCCACAATGCCCGACGCAGGCAGCGAGTCCGTATCGTACAGATTGAGCACGGAAGGCAACGCAAAGAACTTCAAGTTCAGCCCCGTCTACACAGACACCGAAAACGGCACGAGCAAGGTTGACGTTGTCAAGAAAGATCTCTATGTCGTCACCGTGTCCAACGGCTACACCGCAAACTACGGTCAATTTATCGACAAGAACGGGAAGTTGCTTGTCAAAGTCGAACTTTTGTATCTCGACAAGAACGGCAAAGACGGCATCGTGTCCGGTCAAACGCAACTCACGTTGTTCAAGAATGGCACCGTCAACTACTATCCCGTCGCAAAACTCGGCGTTTACAATTCCGAAACGGGCGTAGTTACGCCAGCGACCGCAATGTCCAAGACTTCCGACAACCTCGGGGCAAACGAATATTATGTGTTCTATCTTGTCGCGCCCGACGGAGTTGACTACAACGAAGCGGTGAAGAACTACAACGTCATTTTGGCAGGCAAGGATAACGTTTCGCACAAACTCGTTGATGCGGACGGAGTGCAAGTCGTGAGAACGGTGTTCGATATGTCCGAGCAAGGCTCGAGCGTAAAGCCCGAAACCGCAACTCTTGAAATCGTACTTCCCAAACTCACGGGCGTGAGCGTGGGCAGCGATACGGAAAACAGTTTCACCTACACCTACTCCATTGACAAGAACGGCGACGGCATCAATCGCTTGCACGACGTCGTACAAGGCGAGCTCTCAACCGACGAAGTCATCTTCGTGGATGAAAGCGGACAAGAACTCTATCCCGTCAACTACGGCACATACAGCGGCACTGTTCGCATCAAACGTTACATCAATGCGGACGGTTCCTTCGTTGCAAGCAAGGACAAGGACGCAAACGGCTACTTCATCGAGTGGAACAGCGGCGAAATCAAGAAAGAAATCCGTATCGAAAAGGCGGACATCGGGCTCAGAGCAAGCAACGTAAGCGAGTACTACAACGGCAAGGCTCACGCCTACGTCAACAGCGACAACCGCGCGTACAGAATCTCGTACAGCATGCTCACCGGCAAGAACACTCTCACCGACGACGACTACGAGATAACCTATCAAGTGCTTAACGGCAACGACTACGTCGATATTTCGCAATCGGGCGTTGTCAATGCGGGCAAGTACAGAGTGACGGTCAAGCTCACCGACAAGTTCCTCGACGGCGATATCGGAAGAAACTACAAGCAATCCACCTCGATTGCGGAGTTCCAAGTGCTAAGAGCAATCGTTAACGTCACGATAAGCGATAAAGCAATCGAAGATGCGGGATTTGTCAAGTCCTCCGAATACGTCGACGGCTCCACCGTGTTGAAACTCATGGGTGAATACGTTGAAGGCAAGAAATACTCGATTGACTATCAAGTCGCCATGAACGATTTGAGCAACGCTGCGGAAATCGCAATCGAAAAGAGCGACACCAAACTCGTCGGTTGGGAAAATATCGCAAGCGCGGGCAAGTTCTCGTTCGCGGTGGTAATCGGCGGCGACTACGACGCAAACAACTATGTGTTCCTCACAAGCACCGGTATTCTCGAGCTTACGACAAAGAATCTCTCCAACGGCGGCGGCTCGTCCATCACCATCAACGAAGGTAAGGGTGTTGTCGCAAACAGACTCGAAGTCAAAGAAATCAAGACGGAAAACGCTCTTGCAAGCGATATGTCCTATCTCAAAGCGGTCGAGCAATACGTTGCGTCAATGGGCAAGAAATCGGGCGTTGAAGGCGCAAAAGTCGCGGCTGTGCTCAGAGTCAACCTCTATCTCGACAACACGCTCGTCACGCTGCCCGAAAGCAGCACGACAATCACCGTCGAGTTGCCGCAAAGCGTAAAGAACCTTGACGGAATCGCAGTCTACTACGTCAACTCAAACGGCGGACTTACAAGGCTCACCGACTACACGGTCGAGGACGGCAAACTCACCTACACGACGGATTACATCAACGGCATCGTGTTTGTGGATGTCAATCCTGACGCGCTTGAAGCGTGGAAGATTTATGTCATAATCGGCTCTTGCGTATTGTTTGTGCTGATTGTGATTGCGACAATCGTCACTTATGCAGTGAAGAAATCCAAACTTAAAAAGATTGCATAAAGCAATGAAAGCGGCGCACTGTGGTGCGCCGTTTTCATTGCTTACGCAGTGATATCGTTGCTTGCGCAAAGGCGATATACTCGCTTTGCTCGTGCGATATCCGCGCATAGCGCGGGTGAAATCCCTCGCTATGCGAGAGGTTGCGGAATATTTGAATCTGCCACATCTGTGCCGTAGGCACAATATAACTGCACCGTAGGTGCAATATAACGCTCGCAATGCGAGAATTTAACTGTCCGCGAGGACAATATAATTGCACAAAGTGCAACCTTAAATCCTTTTTTAATAAACCGCCTTTTCATTTTTAACTTGAAATAAAAAAATTCGGGTGTTATAATATTATACAAGTATATAATAACGTGGTGATTGTTATGACAAAAGTTGCTGTCGGTTGCGATCACGGCGGATTCGTCCTCAAAGACGCCGTCGTTGACGAATTGAAAAAACTCGGTGCGGAAGTCGTTGATTTCGGTTGCTTTTCAACCGATTCTGTCGACTATCCCGAATACGGACTCAAAGTCGCAAACGCCGTCGCTCAACAAAGATGCGACCTCGGCGTGGTTATGTGCGGCACGGGCATAGGCATTTCCATTGCGGCAAACAAGGTCAAGGGCATACGCTGCGCCGTCTGCACAAACACTTTTATGGCGGAGATGACAAGAAGACACAACAACGCCAACATCATTGCGCTCGGCGGTCGAGTCATCACTCCCGACGAGGCAAGAGAGATCGTCAAGGCTTGGTATACCGTGGCGTACGAGGGCGGCAGACATCAAAGACGTTTGGATATGATTTCCGACATCGAAAACGGACGGTGAATTATGATTGACGACGTTTTGAAAGAGATTAGAGAAGCCGAAGCGAGCGCGGACGAAATCGTGCAAGAGGCGCAAAACAAGGCGAAGCAAATTGTACAGCAAGCCGAAATAGACGCCGAAAAACAGAAAAAGGCAACCGTTTTGCAATGCCGCGACGACAGACGCGTCGCGCTTGACAAAGCGGAGAAGGAAGCGCAGAAA
>CAVKUX010000004.1:0-32453 GCA_963659595.1 Anaeroplasmataceae bacterium
TGCCACTGCGCTTTGTGCGCCAGCTACGCACCCAAACGGCGCAGTCGCTTGTACTATCCGTCAAGCTCGGCGTTCGCTTTATCGCCGCCTTGCGGCTCGTGTTCCGTCTGCGAATAGGCACATACCGTTAATAAGTACACTTCGAATGAGTGAGCGTTAAAAAAGTCCGCGATTATATCGCGGACGGCGGTTTTATTTCGTCTTCGAACAGGCAGATTCCGTGTAAGAGTAGTCTTCGAATAAGTTTCTTATCGGGGTGTGGGGTGCAACCCCACCCACAATTATTAATTATTAATTATTCATTATTAATTTTTTTTCCTACGGAAAAATCAAATCCCGAAGTTCCCGGGGGTGATAAACAAGCCGCTGATGAGGCTCAAAAGGGCGGCGAGAAGGACGACGTGTACGACGTAGACGATGAGCGCGTGCTTGCCGAAGAAACAGACCGCTTTTTCTATCGCTTTGGCAATCACGGTCGTGACCTTGCCTGCGCCGAGCATAAAATTGAGAGTATTTATTGAAAAATCTCGAAGAGATTTCTTTTCGCTTTCGACGTTTGCGTAGAGAGCGTCGCAAGTCTTTTTGTAGAGCGTTTTCGTAAGTTCGAAGCGCACGAGGGACAATCGCTCGTAATAGAACAATTCGCCTATCAGCACGCCTGCAAAATAGAATGCGGTGTAGGGTACGAGCGTAAACAAATCGCCGGGCGAGAATTCGCTTTGCGAATAGAAGAGCGAGGAATTGCCCCAAAAGTCGTGCGGCGGAAATACGATAGCGAATATTTTGGGCGTGGTTTCGGGCGGCGTGTAGCAAAAATAGAGGCACAGCGTGAGGATTATAAGCGCAATACTCGAGCCGACCATTGCCCATCTGTTGTCGCGCACCACAAAGGATATCAGCGCGTACAAGAGCATAGAAAACGCAAGGAAATCGAGCACGCCGAACGCCACGAAAACGCCGTCGATGCCCATCTGATATTGCGCTATGTACGAGCCGAGAGTATAAATCAAAGCCACGACGAGCAGTTGCGCGCCGCGCTTTGCGTTGTTGCGCGAAAACGTGCATGATATGCCCGAAATGGAAAAGAAAACGAACAAAACTATGGGGTGAATTATATCTCTTACGCCGCTTGCGCTTCCGCTGACCCAGTTGTAGCAAAAGGTCGTGAAAGCGTCGCCGACACCCCTGCGAACAAACCCGTATCCGTACCACTGCACGCCGAAATACGACCCGAGCAAAATCGCCAGATGGTCGAGAATCATAAGCAACACGCAAACGCCTCGCAAAAAGTCGATTTCCCAAATTCGATTGCGTTTTCTTTTGGGAACGAGGGTGATTTGCACGTCGTCCGAGACGAGTGGATTTTTTTGTACGTTCGATTGCATAAAATGAATATAACACTATTCGTTTGCGCTGTCAACGAACGAGGAAGCAAGCGAGCGGAGCGAGAAAATCAGCACGGATAGATATGCGAATTTTGTAAAATAAATGCGAAATTCCGTGAAAAAATCAAAAATAAAAATTTGCGCCGACGAAAAATTTTTTTCATTGATTCTAACCGCATTAAACAATGCGAGAATGCGACCGTAAAATTTTGGGAAACGGCGCGATAGATTGTCGAAAAAATCAAAAAACAATGCGTTTTTAGCAATGAAAGCGTAAAGATACGGCGAAATCGGAAAAATTTGCCGCAGAGAAGGCAAAAAAGTGCGAAAATCGGGCAGATTCCACAACAAATTGTGCTCTGCAATTTGCTCTACCACAAGGTATAGTTATCGATATTCTAATAAGTTGAGTATTGACAAGTACGCAAAAAAAACATATAATTGACCTGTATAGTAATCTACACATATGCGCTACACGCGTAGAAGCATATGTCTCGGAGGAGATTATGAGAATGAGAAAGTTATCCCTCGTATTGTTGCTCGTGCTGATCAGCGTCATGCTGTTCGGTCTCGTAGCGTGCAATCCGAAAACCGACGGGAACACAAACAACCCCGTCATTCCTACGCCGACGCCCGACGATCCGGACATCGACAACGCCGAATACATCGGCGCGCAAGATTTCTGGAAAGCGTTTAAGGAAGCCGCCCTCAAAGAAGCGGGCGCCGAAAAAGACAAGCGCTACATAAGGGTCGATACGGCGTTCGTTATGGGCTTTTCCAAAGATTCGTCCGACTCGCTTATAGTCGCTCGTTTTGCGGGAAACATCGACACGCAGGCAAAGGAAGAAAACGACAAGAGCGAAATACTCGTCGAATTCCGCAAGTTGACAACCGAAATAAACGGCAGGACAATCGACCAAGACACCATCTGTACGATGGCGAAAAACGGCGAAGGAACTCTGCTTTTCGGCGCGTACTATTACGAAGGTAAACTTGTGGCGGATATGCGCGGCATCAAGAAGGGTGACGGCGTGCACGTCGTTTACACCGACACGATAAATATGACAAGCTTCGTGTCGAGATTTGCGGACGCGCTCGAACAACTCGATCTTTCATCTGTTTTGTACGACACTCTGATGGGCTATGACATCGGCGGTCTCATCAACAGCCTTATCAACATCGATTTGGCGCATTTGACGGTCGAGCAATTGCTTGTCAACGTATTGTTTGGCGCAAGCAAGGGCACGCGCGTCGACTACGGCAACGGACATCAAGTGTTGCGTATGCCTTGCGATCTCGGACTTATCGTCAGCATAATTCCGCTCGTTCAAGGTCTTATCCCCGAAAACATCATCGGACTTGTAAAGAACGTACTCGGTCTCGATTTGGGCAAACTCGGCGCGCTCGCCGGTGTGGCTCTTTATATGCAAGCAGACATTGTGGACGGTGCGCTTCAAGGCACGACGTTTGACATCGACGTAAACCTCAACTCCTACGGCGTTGAGGGCGTTGAAGAAAAGTACGGCACGTTCCAATCCGAATTCGGCATTAAACTCGGTTATGCAAAAGCCGACTTTGCAGGCACCCCCGACCTCGACTTAGTTGGCACCGAAGAGAATCCCGGACTTCTCAAAAATCGCAACGAAAACAACACCGCTCGTCAAGACGGTGAAAAATCCCTTTACGACGTCGTAAACGAAAGCGCGGAAAAATATTCCTTCCTCACTTTCGACGGCGAAATTTCTCTCACGCTCAACTTCAAGCAAAAGAAAGTGTCCATCGACAACGTGATAGGCTCTTTCGGCACTCTCATCTCAAATCTTCTCACCCAAAATCTCGATTCCGAAATGCTCGATGCGCTCAAACCGTTGTTTGCAAAAGAAATAGACTTTGCCAGCGGCGAGGCGAAACTCACAATCAAACTTCAAGCGGAAATCAACACCAGAGATTCCAAAAAGACAAGACTTGCAGCCGAAATTCTCGGTCGTAACAACGCAAAACGCGTGACGGCTTACTACACCGGCGCAAAAGAAGGCGTGTATATAGACGCGGGCGGTTTGCTCGGCTACAACGGAACGAAGTTCAAGATCGACGACATCAACGTCAACGAACTGTTGGGCGAACTCGTCGACAAGGTGTTCGACACCATAAAGGGCGCAATCGACGGACTCAAAGGCGACGCAACCGCTCAAAATATCCAACAAGCGTTTGTGGACAACGGCGAAATCGTCATTCAACACGGCGCATACTCTGCGGCGGACGACGAAGGCTCGGTTGACGTTTTGTCGCTCGTAAGCATGATTCTCGACCATATCAACATCGATATGGACGGAAATATCTTCAATATCAGGGATATAAGCGTGGATTTGTCGAGAGACGTTCTCGACGCAATCTTCTCGCTTGTGTTCACGGGCGATAATGCGGGCGCGGACATCCCGATTACAAGCGCATTGCTAAAGTACGTCAACAACGGCGCGCAACAGAACAAGACGCTCACTTTGAGTGCGGAACTCGGCGTTCGCGAATATAACGAAGCAAACACCGAATACAGTCTCGACCCACTCATCGGACTTAAGCTGGGCGTTGACATTACCTTTGGTAAAATCAACAACTTGCCCGACTTCGAGGCGACTTTCACTAAACTCGAAAACGAACTCGAGCAGAACGAGGGCGCATATCTTCCCATTCTCAAAAACGGCGCGTTGAACACGGATTTGCTCCACGTCAACGTGTCTACGGGACTTACCCTCGACATCGAAACCCTCAAGGGCGAACTTGCAAAGATCGAAGTCAATATGCCCGATCAGGAACTCGGCACGCTGTTCAAAGGCATTTTGATCAAAGCGTTGATCGAACTGGGCAACATCGACGGCGGTCTCAAACTCGACATAAACGCGGATATCGACCTTACCGGCGGCTTGGACAACATCCAAATCCTCGATTTGCTCCTCAAATCGTCGGCAAAGATTGCAATCTCCAAACAATCCAACAACGAAGAAGTGCTTGCGCTCTATTTGCAAGACGGTTGGGTGTATCTCAAAGCGGATATCCTTTGCGTAAGCGCAAAACAAATCAAACTCAACGTTGCCGACCTTATCGATTTGATAGAGAGCAACTCCAACTCTCAAAATGACGCGCAAGCCGCATACATCGCCAAAGAAGATGCGGATGAAAACGGTGGAACTGATACCAATGCAATAATCGGCTTTGTGGCATATCTCATCGACGGAATAAATCTCGGAAACAATGCTCTTGAAATCGTATTGTCAGCCGGAGTGTTCGACAAAGTGCTCAATTTGCTCGGACTCAACTATGATGATACGTTCTGGCTTGCTCCTAACGGGGATTATGTTTCCTTTGCAAACACAGAGAGAACGACAGACGAAGCATATCTAAAATCGGGCAAATTCTACACGTTCTCCACTGCAGCAAACGGTACGTACTGGTATGACATTGCAACGAGCGAGTATATAGCAAAGAGCGCACAAAGCGCACCTGCCAACTATGCGTTGAGCGGCAAATTCTACACGTATAAAAAGACAGGCAACACTTATACCGAAGCCACCGAAGCAAACGGCACGCATTGGTATGACATTGCAACGAGCGCATACGTTGCCATAAGCGAGAAAGACGCACCTGCCAACTATGCGTTGAGCGGCAAGTATTATTTGGCTGAAGCGGCTGACAACGGTGAATATTGGTTCGATATCGAAACAAAACGATATGTCGCAAAAGCCGAAAAAGCCGCACCCGAAGGATATGACAAGAGTGGTAAATATTATTCCTATGATGAGGATAACAACACTTACAGTACATCGGACGGCGGCGCATATTGGTTTAACATCGCCACAGGCAAATACGTCAAAACCGCAGAACTGACCCCATACAAAGCGTTTGGCGGAAAGAAGTATTATCACAACGACTTCTACAATGACTATCGAGAAGTGTCAAACACGGTGTCGATCGAATTCGCAAGCACGGAATTCGACGGCGGAATCCGCATTGCGCTCAATGACGGACTCAATCTGCCCGAACTTCAACTCGGCGTGTTTGTGTCCTTGGGCAACAGCGTCAACCTCGATTTGTCCCTCAACGGATTGTCAGCAGGCTTGAACGACAAAGCCACCGACTATCTTGTCGGCGACAATCGTCAAAGCGACGATTTCACCGAAATTCTCGAATATCCCTTCCTCGGGCTCGACCTTACGCTCGGTCTCGATCTCAAAGCGGATCAGGGAGCAAGAGAACTCGTGTTCGGCGAGGGCAAATACTGGCTTAATGAGGACGGCAAGTACGTCGAAATCGAAAAAACGCCCGTCCCAGACGATTACAAAGGCAAACTTTATTACAAGGATTCGGACGGCGTATATCAAGAAGAAAACATAACCAAGGCGACTCTCGCATTCGACGAACCTATCAATCTCAACTACGAGTTGCGCATTGCGGGTCAACTCGACCTGTCGCCTATCGTCGAATACTTGCTCGGCTCGCCCCAAATCAACACGAAGGGCAACGTCAGCGAGTTGTTGATAGAACTCACGGGCAAAAAGTCAAGCGACACCGCAAGTCAACTGACTGCCGAACGCAAAGTTTTGCTCGGACTTTATTACACGGGCGGCTCGCTCTACATCGATGCGAGCAACTTCGGTTTGGACAAGGTCAGAACGGACATTGACCTCTATGAGGTCATTCTGTCATTGCTTGCGAAAGATTCTGCCGTTATAATCAACGGCTCGACCGGTGCGGAAGCAATGGCGGCGGATGATTCGATCGACGAAGGCACTGCCGACGCAAGAAAGGCTCTTGCTCTCGACCTCATCGCAACGCTGTCTTCGGACAACGTTAAGTTGCAAATCGCAAAAGGCTTGACCGACATTCTTTATCGACTCATAGGAATCGACGCAAGTGACATCACCGCTTGGGCGCAAATCGCCTGGGCGCAAGTGAAAGATAAATTCGACAACAAACCCGTCCGCGTCGCGCTTGAAGTCAACAACGACGCAGGTCAACAAGTCGGCGGAGCGGAAATCTACATCGGCACGACAGTCAAAGACGAAGACGGCGTTTCTCTCAGTCCGCTCAAACTCGAAATCGGCGGCGACGCAGTCGAATCCATCAAGATTGTCCGCGACGGACAAAAAATGCAAGAAATGGCGTCCTACGTCCAAAGCGGCGGCACCGTGTTTGAGGACATTGCGCTGTTCAACGACTACGGCGACATCACCATTCCCAGCATTTACGCCGAAATTCAAGGCACGTTCACTGTCGGCGCGCTTCAAGGCAACAAGTCTTGGACGGTCGGCGAATGGATCGCAACCTTCCTCGACGACAGCAATCCCGAACTCAATTCGTTCATAAGACAACTTCTTCTCACCTACAAAGTGCCGCTCGAAGCGGGCGCAAACATCGGATTCCGCATTGCGCTCAACGCACATCTCAATCCCGACGTACCCGTTGACCTCACTCAAAACGTAGTGTTCAAAAAGTATGCGAATTCGCAACTCGCAGACCTCGCCAAATACGTCGAAGTTTACAAACTCAACGGCGCGAAATACGTCCTTCTCACCGACGACGAACGCACGGACTTCAAGGGCGACGTATACCTCAAACAATATGTTGCGGGCGGCATTGCGCTCAACGAAGTGACCGACCTCAATTACAGAGGAGAGGGCTACGTCCTTGTTGACGGAAACTATGTCAAAGTCAACGTCACCGACGAAAATCAAGAGCAGTATGCAGGCGAGAGAATTTACACCAAGGCAAGTTTGCTCGACATCGCTTACATCGTATCTCACAGCGATATCGCAATCGAAATCTACAACGAGAAGATGACTCTTGTGGACAAGATGACCAATGCCGAAAAACTCGAACACGTTATCCTCGCCTTGCGTTTGCAAAGCACGGGCGAAAACGCGCAAGGTCAAGCGGTAAGCACCGTTTATCTCGATTTGAGCAACGACTTCCACCTTGCCTTGTCCAACATCGATCTGGGCGCATTGATCGGCGGTTTGATGACCGACGACTCGAAGAGCGGTGACGACACGGCAACCGCAGCGGCAGACGAGAGCGAGGGCGGCGGAATCGACCTTATGGGCATTCTCGGCAAAGTGCTCGGCGGCATCATCGGTTATATCGGTTTGGACACCGAAGGCGTACAAATCAACTTTGCGGAAGGACTTGTCGCAACCCTCGTGCAAATGCTCGCAGGAAAGCAAGTCGATCCCGAAAATTTCATCAAACTCAATTCGGACAACAGTTACGTTGCGTTTGCGTGGAAGAACGATTATAAACTCGATCTCAATCTTCAGATTGACCCCGTATACGTCGGATTCGAACTCAGTTCCGTAAAACTCGCGCTCGGCAAAGAGAACGGCGTATTGCCCGACGATTTCGACCCGACCGTATACACGACGGCAGAGAATCTCGACACGCTCTCTCTCAACGTCGATCTCGGGCTCGACTTGCAACTCAAAGGACAAGACGAGCAAATCCGTCTTGAAAAATATATCGAGTTGTTCGCCGCAGATCTCGGCATCCAACTCGGTTTGGATATGTTCGACGACATCGAATACAACATCGGATTGAGCCTCGGCGCAAATCTCGCGCTCAACGAGCCGAACGACAGCAATATTGTTCTTGAAGTTAAGAATAAAATAACAAATAAAAATATATTAGCGGTCTACGTCGAAGGTCAAAACATCTATATAGACCTCGGAAGCCTCGGTCGCGAACCCATCTATCTCGAAGGAACAAACCTCTGCGAGGTGCTTTGCAAGTTCATCACGGACGCACTCGGCAACCTCAATTCCGTCATTAAGGGCGGCGACGCGTCAACGGCGGCAGACGACGTCAACGCACTCAATGCGGACGAGCAAATGCAACTCATCCTCGACATCACGGACGGCAAAATCGGCGTGCTCGTCATGCAAAACGTCCTTGTCGGGCTTATTGCGGCTCTCACGCAAAACAACAGCGCAGAAGGCGGCAGCAGCCTCGACATTGCAAATATCATCGAAAAACTCGACCTCGACATTTCCGTCGGCGTTGATTTGCAACTCGACCCGTCAATCGCAATCGATGTCAACCTCGACAGCAACCTCATCGCACTCGGCGTGAGCGTTGAAAACATCGACGTTGCAACCGGCACAAAGAGCAGCGCATACGCAACCATTCGCGAAAAAGCGAAAAACGGTATCAGAGGCAACGACAAGTTTGTCCTTCTTTCCTCAGACGAAAAGGCAACCTTTACGGGCAAGAGATACAACAAAGTCGGCGACTCGTTTGTCGAAGCGGAAAACGGCGATTACAGAAGTTACTATGCAGAGATGACAAACGCGCATATCATCTCGGTCGACCTCAGTTTGATTGTCGACTACTATGCAAGCGCAACGTACACCCTTGTCACCGACAAGCGCTCTCTCGAAGCGGTTTCGCCTCTTGACAGATATTCGTACAGCACAAACGAGCAAAGATTTGTGCAAGACAACAACGGCACATACGTCCGCGAAGGTTTCGCATTCGACCAATTGCTCGACATTCTCCTCAATATGGACGGTTTGCAAGACATTCTTGCAACCATGCTTCCGCAAATTCGCATCCACACCGACAATGAAGAAATCGACTTCGAAGTGCAAAAAGACAAGTTCAGCGTCGGCGATTTGCTCAAACGTCTCGGGCTCAACCTCGTGCTTTCCGACAAGATGGACGACGGCTTCAAACTCGACATCAAGGCAAGACTCAACCTCCAAAAGATAGGTATGGAAGACTTGTCGAAGATAGACTTTGACAATCTCAATCTCGACATCGCAACCATCCTCAAAGGCTTGGAAGCATACATCGGCATCACGTTCGACTATGAAACGGAAGGCAACACCAAACTCGGCGTTTATCTCGAAGACGGCGTAGTGTTTGTCGATATGGAAGGCATCGGCGGTCCGCGCGTACAGGTCGATTTGCTCGACTTGCTTGAAAAACTCGGCGTGGAACTCGGCGGCAGCAGCGACGCAAGCACGGCGGCGGATGAGACAGACGGCAACTCCAATGTCGGCAAAATCCTCAATATGATCGTTTCCAAGATCGTACTTGCAGGCAAACCGTGGATAGGCGACGACGGCATCAACAGAATCGATTCTTTGGGCGTATTTGTGCGCGCAAACTTCCTCAACGACCTGTTCTCGATGTTGTTTGAAACGGTTGTCGATTCCGACAATCTGGTTATGGACGAATCCCAAAGCGGTTTGTTCCTCTATCCGCAAACGGATATGTTCAAAGCGTACGGCATGGACGAATCGCTCGCTTTGCAACTCAAACTCGCATTTGCAAACAAGAAAGCCCCCGTCAATCCCGCAACGGGCGCACTTTCTTCCGATTCTAAATATCTCATCGACCTCAATCTCGGACTTGACGCAAACGTCGGTCTTATCAGCGTCGATACATATCAAACGCTTCTCGACAACGACGAAAAACTCGAATTCATCTCGCTTGACGACTACATCGAAAACATCGTCAAATTGCTCGGCGGATTCAGCGGTGAAAACTATCAAAGAGAAACGGATCTCACCGACAACGCAATCTACTATACGTTCGACAAGGACGCAAACGGCGAATACTTGCTCAAGACGGGCATGTACCGCAAGCCCAACTTCACGGTTGACGCAAACGGCAAATACGTTGTCGGCGACGACGGCGAATACAGACTTATAAAGGAAGGTGAAGTTCTCCCCGAAGGCACAAAGCGTTATGCAAAAGAAGACCTCACCGACGTTCAAATGTATTCTCGCTCCTACGCGACCGTAAAGACGGGCGAGGACGGCAAGCAATACGCATACACCGTCAGATACACCGTCGATTCGAACGGCACATACGTCTATGACGCAGAAAACGACATCTACGTCAACAAAAACGACGCTTCCGCTCCCGCAAGCGACACGTTCTATTCGAGAGCGGACATCCCGATGACCGTCACCGAAAAGGACGAGGACGGCAACGAAACCACTCGCAACGCGCTTGCAAGCGAGGTCAAACTCTACAACAAGAGCGGACAAACCGCATATCAGGATCAAAACGTATCGTTGAGCGTAAGCGGCTTGATTTACTTCAATTCTTCGAGTGCGGAAGTCGTCAATGCAGGCGGCTTGCTTCCCAATGCGTTCCGCGATATGATCATCAATTTGCAAACGCTCAGCGCATTCAACGCAGGCATCGGTTTGAGAGTTTCCGCAAACATCGACCTTGCCGCGCTCGATTTGCAAGGACTTGCGTCGGGCGGCTCGTTCGGAGACTTCATCAACAACAGCGATATGAGCAAAGTGGAACTCGCAATCGAATTTGTCGAAGTTGACAAAGACGGCTACTTTGCAAAATACGACACCGCAAACGAAATCGGCAACGGCAACGAAAAGGTGCTCGGCGGTATGTATTTGAGCGGCGGTACGCTCTATCTCGACCTCACGGGCGTTGTTTCCACTGCGGAAAACTACTCAAAGATTGAAAACTTCGTTGACTTTGCAAAGAAAGTCATCGACAAACTCGGCTCGATAGGCGGCGACAAGGAAGAAAACGGCGCGCAAACGGCAAGCGACGAAGTGCAAAATCGTGCAATTCAACGCGACGCGGTGTTGTTGCTCGCATACAGCGACGCTCAATTCCAAATCCAAATCACAAAAGCGTTGCTCTCGTTCGTGCTTGCAACGTTCCTGCCCGATCTCGGCTCCCTCGAAGAAGTGTTTGACGTGTTCAACATCTCTGTCGGCGTCGACCTCGGTCAACCCGTGTACAAGCTCGTAGACGATTTGCAAACGACCGATTACGAACTGTACGAGAAATTCCAAAACGAATACAAGGGCGACAGATACACTAAGTACGGAACAGAAGATTACAGCACATCGCCTTCAACCGACACCTACTACGTCGCAGGCAACGCATACTATCTTGCAAGCACAACGTACGTTTACGAAGTGATCGTTGGCGAGAGCGGACAAGTCACATACGGCAACAAGGAGAGATTCGCGGACGGCAACTACGGAGCGGACAAGACCTACGCAATCCTCGAAAACGGCAAATACGTCGTGATTTCGGACAAGGTGCAAGGCAAGTACATCCACTCCAACGCAAACTACTATGCAAAGGTCGAAAACATCGAAACCCCGATAAGTTTGCGCAGTTACAGAATGTACAGAAGAACGGACGGCGTTGAAAGCGTCACCGACACCTACATCGCAGGCGACACTTATATCCGCTACTACGGCGAAGAAAGACAAATCCAAGAGTTGAGAACTCGTTTGTTCGGCTACGTCAAGGATGAAAACGGCGCATATTACAGAACAATCGACCTCTACGACCAAATCAGCGATTACTACATCGGTCTCGACATCGCAATCGGCTGCGTGAATATGGGTCTCAAACTCGGCGGAATCGAGATAGGCTTCGGCGCAGGGGAGGAATTGCTCCCGGCATACATCCGCGACGGCAAAGCGCATTCGACGTTTGTAAAGAGTGGCGAACTCAACAAGGAAATCGAGTATACCGACGAGACCAAGAATTCGTACGACTTCGACGATATCCCGACAAATATGTTCTACGACACCATCATCACGGTGGGATTCTCGGTTGAACTCGAACTCGGCATCACCGAAGGCACGCTCGACCTGGGCAAGATTATGAGCAGCATCATCGGCGACCTCACGGGCGTTGTGGTTGAAATGCCCTCCACCACGAAGGGTTATTCTTCCGCGCACTTCAGACTTGACGTGTCGCTGATGATTGACATCTACGACCTCACCAAGTCCGAACTCAAAGTCGAACTCATCAACATGACCGAAACGGGTTACGAGAGTTTGTGGCTCGGCGTATACTACGTCAACAACACAATCTACGTCAACCTCGAAGAGGCGTTCAACATTCAAAAATTCGCAGTCGGCGGTCTCAACATCGCAGAACTCCTCAAAGACTACATCATCGACTTCGACACGGATGAAACCTACTTTGTGGCAGGCGAAGCGCAAGCCTCGTCCACGAGCGAAGCGTTTGTGGCAAGCGGCGCACACGCAAGCGACATCGACCTCAGCGACAAAGACCTCGCTCTTTCGATGCTCATCAACAGAGATTTGCTCACCTTGAAACTCGGCGACAAACTCTTTGACACAATCCTCGAATACATCCCCGAAAAAGATCTCGGATTCGACCTCAAGCAATTGTTCTATGACGAACTCAACGCAGGCATCCAAGTGCAACTCAACACATCGGACAGCATCAACCTTTCGCTTGACGTTGCGCTCGGCCTTGACGGCGACAGATACAACAAGGATTCCGACTATACGGGAACGGACGCAGACAAGGCAAGCCTTGCAAGCAAGGTCAAAAATTCTCAAACTTACTACGTCTTCAGACAAGACGCAGACGGCAACTACATCAAGGGCGAAAGCGGCAACTATGTGCGTGCGATCACTCCTGACGACAACAGAACCGAACGCTACACCAAGTACAAAGTGATGGTTGACGATGGCGTAAATGTTCCGTATTTGCGCAAAGTCATCGACAACGGCAAGGGCGACGGCAGTGAAAAACTTGCCGACGACATACAGCCCTCGATGTTCGAAGACGGCAAAACGTCGGTTGTGATTTACAAGCACACACAAGGCGCGGCGGCAAACAAGTCTTACGTCAGCGACGGCGGCAAGTACGACATGACGCTCGAACTCGGACTTGCAATCAAAAATCTCAACGTTGCGTTCACCAACTCCCGCACATACGTCCTCAGCGGCGACGAACTTGCAGAGTACACCGATATGGACGACGTTGACCGCTTCACGCTCAGCGAAACCATAGACATCACGACGCAATTCAAGAGCGGCACGGACAACGACATCGATTTGAGCGCAGTGCTTCAAGCGTTCCTCCCGAGCCTCACCGACGAGCAACTTCTCGTCATCAAGGCGCAGGCGGACGACGGCGGCGACGTAAATCGTTCCTTGCAACTTGTGCTTGACGTTGACATTCAGGTTGCGGCATTGCTCAACTTCATGCGCACCGAACTTGTCAAGTACACCGACGACGGCGACCAATTCGACGGCGATATGGACTTGTTCACAGTCATCGAATTGCTCAAACAAGTCATCGAACAATTGAAGAACAGCACCGACAAGTTGACAAATCTTATTGCCGACATCGCAAGTTACGTCAACATCAGCGCACGACTTCAAACCAAGGGCGGCGCCGATTCCGACTACCACGATATGCTCGGCATCTATATGGTGGGCGGTACGTTCGAGTTGCTCTCGGCAGACGAAAAGAACAACGTCAACAGCGAAAACTACGTCGACCCGAGCGAGAGATACGACCACTATTTCGAAACCAAGAACGGCAGTTACTATCTCGACGAAGCGACGGGCGAGTACAAGTACATAACGTCGAACTCCTTTGCAGGCACGAGATATTCCTACGATTCGAGTTATTGCTACAAGAACGAAAAGGGCAACTACAAGCGTGTAAACGGCGGTTTGTTTGTTGACCTCAGTTACTTCAACATTCCGTCCTTGCGAGTCGACGCAAACGAAATCCGCAAACTTGTCAGCGGCGTTCTTGCTTCGACATCCGCCGAAGCGCAGGCTGACGAAGAGGAAGACAGCAAGATTTCCTTCCCGCTCGTCAAAGACGACAGTATTCTCGGCTATATCAGGACGTTTGCATACGGCATTCAAATCACGTCGAGATACGTCAAAGTGCTTGCCCAAGCGGACTATATCAACAGCATCCTCTCTCTCATAATGGGTGAGGAAGCAATCCAATTTGACGAAAGCAAGTTTGTCAACCAGCCCAACGTCACGCTCTACACGGACAACACGAGATATGCGTATGATACGGCAGAGAACGTCGTCACGAAGTTTATGGCGGCATACGACGATGCAAAGGCTAACTCGGATACCGATAAACAGAAAGCGGCGATAAGAGAAGTCGAAAAGGTTCTCGGCAAGTCCAGATACCTGTATGACATCACCGAATACAAGGGAACGGGCGCGTCCAAGAATGGCGTTTACTACAAGGCGGAAGACGGCTCCTATGCTCAAAAATCCGAAATGTCCACCGTCGAGCGCGAAGCGTATGACGCGGCGGTCGAAAACGGCACTGCAAGTTATTACGACATAAAGAGAGTCGACACCTACATCCAATTGGAAAGCGGCGGTTATGTCCTCTATGCGGACGCAACGCAAACGCAAATCAACAACAGCGTAAAAGTTGGCGACTTGTTCGAGCGCGGTTCCAAAGTTCCGCTCCTTTACGAAAAAGTCACCACAACATTGCCAGACGACACAGTGAAGACGGAATACCCGCAAGCGCGCGGCTCTTTGAGCGTTGTCATTCCGCTCAAATCGCGCAACGAGTTCCTCTCGGTCAATCTCTATTTGTGGAATCACAAGGTTTCCGTTGCAATCAACGCACCGTCAATCGGCGTAACCGAGTTCCAATACATCACGGGACAAGAAGCCATTGACGACGCTGCGTCGGCAGATCCCAAGTATGCAATCAACAGCATTGCGGCAGGCGCACGCTACGTCAACACCGACGAAGACATCTACACAAGTGTGGACAAGGCTTCCGACGGTTTGAGCAACTGGAAATTCGATTACTACGACTCAACCGACAAATTCGACGCAACCGAGTACGCAAAGAATCCTCGTTACTACGAGTACAGAGGCGAACTCATCGCAATCACCAAAGATTCGTTGTTTGTTATTGAGAACGGCAAATACGTTCCTGCGGCGGCGGTAGATACAAGCGCAAATCCGATTGTGACGGATTGGAGTTTGTTCCCCGACTTCATCGCAGAAATCGAGAAAAACGGTAAGGAATACTACGTCGAAAACACGGCGAAGACCGCGTATGTGCGCGTACAAAGAACGTTTATCTATAAGAGGTACACATATAATTCCGAAAAGAAAGTTCTTCTGTCCGCAACGGACGCTTGCGAGCCTAAAAACTACTACATCAAGGTTCAACAGACAAGCACTGTTCAACAACCCGACTTCTCGAAACCCGAATATGCGGATTATGCATACAAGGAGTACGTTGACAGCGACAACCTCTACTACATCTCTCTTGCGTTGAGAGGCAGCCTGTTCTTGCAAGCGGGCAAGATTTACTTCGACTATGCAACGTACAAGGCAGTGTACAATTCTGTCGTCAACAAGATAACGGATGAAAACTTGTATGAGGAAGTCCCGGACAGCGTTCTTGCAAAGATTGCATACAAGAAATTCCAAGGCGACTACGTCAAAGTTACCGATACGACAGAAATCGCAACGCTCAAAACAAACAACGGTTTGTACGTTTTGGTCAACGGAGAACTCGACGAGAAGTACAGCGGCGTGAACGAAGCGCTCGGCGACGTTTTGGGCAGTTTGCTCGGCGCAATGAAGGGCAAATTCCAAGTCGCAGAGGATATGACGTTCAACATCTACTTCTCGCTCAGATTGAACCTCGGCTTCAAACTCTACATTCTCCCGTCCTTCGGCATCGACGTTCGCGACCTTGACGTTGCAATCGACGTTTGGGGCGAACAGAACGACTTGCTCGAAAACGGCAATTATGTCACGAGCGAAGACAGAGACGCAAACAACTACAGCGGCAAACTCCTCGACGGCACCAAGCCGCACATTCTCGGCATCTACTACGACAACGACCAAGACACGGGCAAAGCGGGTCTTTACGTTGACGCAGAGGCGTTGCTCGGCAAAGACGCAAAACTCTTTGTGGATATGAGCGAGTACTCGCTCGAAGACGTGATTACGGGTCTTGTGGCAGGTATCGGCAGCAGTGCGAGCGCACAAGACGCGTCCGTCGCTTCCGACAGCGTGACGGCACTCAATCCCGACAAACAAAGCGCGGACACGACGAGTTTGTTTGTCAACATATTCACCAACGCTCTTGCAATCAACGTCACGTCGGGCTTTGCAAAAGTCCTCATCAAGGAACTTTTGCCCGACAACGCAAGCATTGCGGATATGTTGCCCAACCTCAAAGTCTATCTCAAACAAAACCTCAATCCGTACGACATCACGATAGGCGCAATCCTCTTCAACGAGGAGGGCGATATCCCCGTGATTAATCTCGGACTCAACATCCAAGGTCTCAACGGCGTGGAAGGCGAGTCCTCGTCCATCGAGTTCGGCAGAAAGGAAGACATTTTGAAGATGCAACAAGGCTCCAACGCCATCTTCTACTATGCAAACTTCTACCGCGACAACGGCAACACGGATTACAGCAACTACTACGGCAAGAACTACAACGCCAAAGACTATATCAAACTTTACAAAGGCACAAACGGTTATTTGTACTACGAAAACGCCGAAGGCGGTTATGAACTGACGGCAAGCGCCGACGGTTTGTATTCCGCTTCCGCAAAGGAAAACGGCGGTTATGCGCTCTACACGGGCAAGGACTCCGCAGGAAAAGCGGTTGCAGGTCCCGAAGACAGATATATGAAAGCCGCGCCCGTCATGAGCGAAGTGCTTGCTTCGAGACAGTTGGCGTACACGGGCGACCTCTACACCGACGTTGAAGGCACATATATGCTTGTCTACAAACGTCTCAACGACATCGCAGGCAACAGCAACCTCGACGAAGACACCTACAGAGAGTACAGAAACCTTGTCAAGACCAACCAATTTGCAACTTTCACGGGTACGCTCTACACGGATGACAACAACGGCAACCTCGTCAAGACGGACAAAGACACCCTCAAAGGCTTCACGGGCGAGGGCAATTTGCAATACGCTCTCTCGACCGTCTACACGAGCGCAAGCGAAAGCGAACAGAGCAAAAAGGTTGTCTACAACGGACAAACCTATTATCCGATTGATCCCAACGGCAACGGATACACCGATATGAGCGAAGCGGACGCATTCGCAGCGCAATATCCGAGCGCAAAAGTCTACAAACAAGTCACCGATTTCACCAACTACACCAAGGCGTTGGCACTCAATCTCGGCGATTTGCTCGGCGGCGGCACGTTTGAAGTTGCAAGCATGCTTGCCGACCTCGAATGCGTTGAACTCGGCTTGAATTTCGACATCAGAATGACGCTGGAAGACATCATCAACTGGACGTATCAATTTACGAAGTTCATTGACGATCCGCAAATCGGCGAATACTTCTACTTCATCGCAACCTCGCTTCAAAACAGCAAGGAATTCCAAAGCCTCATCGGTTTGAATCTCGATCTCAAAGCGTACTTGAAGACGGCAAATCTCGTCAAGATGATTGCAGGCGACAAGAGCGTTGGCATCTTGCAAGTGCTCGAGGGCGCGAAGATTTATCTCGAATTGACGTATGAAACCAACTTCCACGGCGACAAGAAGCCCAAGGCGCTCCTGTGGGTTGAAGTGAAGGACGGCAAACTCTATCTCAACATCGACGCAAGCCAAATCGGCGACATCGTCGGTTGGGGCGACTTCTTCTCCTACGGCGTTGTCGACGGTCTCGACCTTTCGAGCATCCTCGGCAGCAGCGCAACCACCGCAAGCGCGCAAGCGTTGATTGCGGCGGACGACGACGAGGAAGTCAACACAGGTTTGATTCCTGCAAACATCTGGAGCATTCTCAACATCGTTCTCGGCAGATTGCTCATTGCAAACGACTTCATCACGGTCGGCTTCAATGAAGAACTTATCGCAGGACTTCTCGCCTTGCTCGTGGACAGCGACAGCGAGGTGCTCCAAGGCATCGGCGAATTCCTGCCCAAACTCTACACGACGGACACCAAGGACACCAGCGGCATCACCATCAACTTCTACGGCAACTCGCCCAGCATCGACATCAACCTCGGCTTCAAGGTCGGCACGCTCTATTACGAAACCGTCGCCAACTTCAACGCTATGTACGGCGCAAGCGGCAAGTACTCGCAGGGAAGCAACTGGTCGGGCGCAACGTTCAAGAAAGAAACGGACGGCTCCTACACGGTCGGCACGGGCGCGGATAACGACAACACCTATGTCCTCGTTTCCACCGACGACTACGCGCTCGTTGCGTACGCATACCCCGCATGGGCAGGCGACAGCTACGACTATAATGCGGCAACGAATACGTTTACAAAGCATTATGAAAAGATAAGCGGACTTGCTGTGCAAGACGCAACCGACGATGACGGCAAGCCAGTTAAGAAGTGGTATTCGGGAAGTACCGAATACTTGAAGACCGTGTATGTGCTGAATGCAGACAACACCTACAGCGTTGCAGAAGCAAAGGACTACGACAGCGAAAAAGAATACTTCACAAGCAACGGCGGCGCATACCTCAAACAAGGCGACTTTGCAATCGCAATTTCGCTTGGCAAACTCTATGCGACGGTCAACAAGGACTTCTCCGTCGACAAGGACGAGAAGTTTGCGGACAGAGATGCGGACAACAACATCAAGTATGTCTTTGTCGAATCCAAAGACGGCGAATTCGTCAAGAATGCGGACGGAACTTATCGTCTTGCAACGGATGCAGACATCGAAGAGGTGCATTACGCAAAACAAGCGTCCTACGACAACTATGTGAAGATGCAAAACGCAACGGCGCATCTTGAGATGTCCATTGAGATTTCGATGTACGGCAGCGGCAACGCAGGCGATGCCGACATCATCGATTTGAGCGAAATTCTCGACTTGATCATGGGTCTCATCGCTCCCGACAGCGCAATCAGCGGCTCTCAACTCAAACTCAACATCGCAAACGAATTCGGCAACAAAGACGGCGCGTATCTCACGCTCGACCTTGTTGCGAACATCGATGTCGAAACCTACAAAGTGGAACTCGGACTTCGCCTCAACAAGAGGACGGCAAGCACGACTGCGGCAAAGACGTTGCTCGGACTTTACCTTGTTGAAAACGCGGTGTACGTCGACCTCAGCGGTATACTCGGCGAAACGGCGAAGATTGCGGTGACCGACCTCAACCTTGACGGTCTGCTCGAAGGCGTACTCGGCAAGTTCCTTGCCGAAGACGGCGCAACCGACGCGTCGGGCGCAAGCATTGCAAGCAAGGACGACATCGCCACAATCGAAGCGAACAAAGATCATTTGAGAGATTATGCCTACTTTATGATCAACGTTACGCCGCAAAAACTCTTGCTGCAACTCAACTCCGACTTTGTCAACGCAATCTACAAGAAGATTATGGCGATTCGCGGACTCGAACAAAAGGATTTGATTCCCGACATCGGCGATTTGCTTGTCAGAATGGACGCAACAAGCGGCAAGACGGTTATCAGCCTGAATCTGAGATTCAGCGACGGCTTGTACTTCTGCCTCGACATTCCGTCTGCAAGCATCACAAAGAATATAAGCACGAGCGTTGCGACGGCGTTCGGTCTTTCGACGTACACAAAGGACTTCTACAAAGCCATTTCCGAAAAGGCGTTGAGCGACTATGACGGCACGAGGTACACGAAGAACACCGACGGCACCTACACAACCGTTTCCACCTACACCGACGGCGTGACCTACTATGCGCCGATGGTGACGCGCATGGCAGACAGCAAGTTGACGGATGACGGCGACAAGTTTGTCAAGAACGCAAACGGCAACTATGTGCTCAGCACGTCCGCTTTGAGCGAGGCGACCTACTATGCGCAATCGACAACCTACGCCAAACTCACTTTGACCGACGGCAAACTCTACGACGGCGCAGCCGAGTTCGATGGCACGGTTTACGTCAAGCGTTACGGCGCATACGAAGTCTACCAAGGCACAACGTACTCCGATGGCACAAACTACTTTAAGCAAACAATATCTTACACCGCGCTCACGGCGAGCAAGGGCGTGCTTTACAACGGCACGGAATTGTTCACGGGCGGCAGCGTGTACACGGCAAAGACCGAAACGGGTGCGGACGGCGTTGAAACAACGACATACACGCTTGCAAAGTACACGTTCTATCCGTACTATGCGCTCAAACAAGAGCAGGTGCCGAGCGATTATATCGAAATCCTCTCGCTCGACCTCGACTCGCTCGTGAACGGCACGGGCACGTTTGACATATCCTCGCTCAACCTGCCCACAATCGGTCTCAAAGCGTCGATCAACCTTACGATGACGTCAAAGAACCTCAAAGCGGGAGACGTCGGCTATGACGAATCTCTTGCAGGCTGGGTGAAAGATCTGCTTGCCAACCTGCTTGGCGGCACGGCAATCTTGGGCAAGTTCACCGCGCTCACATATGTTGACGCAAACACTCTCAAAGACGGCTCGACTGTCTATACGGGCAAGGTCTACACCAAGAATTCGAGCGGCGACTACATCCTTCACTCCGACAAGACGTATGTCAGCGGCACAACCTACTACAAGTACACTCTTGCCGATGTCAACATCACGATGGCAAACGAGATCAATCTCACCATCGACATTGCGGCAAACGTGAACATCGCTCCCATCCTCGCATACGGCATCGGCGGCATTTTGTACAGCGACATCGCAGTCGATATCTCGTTGGGCAAACCCGTCGGAAGCAAACTGCTCAGCCTCTACTATCTCGGCTCGTCCAGACTTATGAAGAAGACCAGCGGCAACGGTTGGGAACTTACAGGGGCAAGCAACAGCGGCGTGTATTCAACAACAGAGATCTTCTCGGACGCACTCTATGTGGACGCAAGCGGCTTGGGTCTTGGCAAAATCAAACTTCAAGGCATCGCAGGCTTGCTCGGCGCAACCCCGAGTTATGACGCAAAGGCGGCGTCGGGCGCAAGCGTAAGCGCAGACGCGACAACGCAAGACGCAAGCACGCAAGACGCAACCACGGCGGCAAGCAGTGCGCTCTATTTGCAAATCGACATCGAAAACGGTCGTCTCGGCGTGTCCTTTGACAATGCGTTTATCACAACGCTCATCGGCATGCTCGGGCTCGACCTCGGCGACATCGAACTTCCGCCCATCAAGTCCGTCAAACTCGACGTGAACCTCGGCGCAAAGGGTCTCGATTCAATCAACCTCAACGCGCAACTCGACAGCGTAGGCACGGGCGCAAACGTCGAAATCAGCGGATTCGAACTCGGCTTTGGCGAAAGCATGGTTGACACGGCAAACCTCATCGAACAAGTCAAAACAGGCTACGCCGGCTTGACCTATTCCAAGACGTCGGGCTTGATGTCCCTTGTCCAAAATGCAATCGACAACCTCAAACCGGGCTTAAACATTGAAATTCAAAATCAAGTTTGGCAGACGGTTTATGGTGGGGTAAAAGGCGATGGTTGGTTGACTGTCTTCAATCCCCCTGTTCAAGCAATCTCGACATTCGAAGCGTCAAGAATAATCATACAAGGCAGCAAAGAGTATACCTACACCAACAGAAAAGAAAATAAGGGCGAGAAAGGCTACAAACTTTTGCTTGGATTGTCTGTCAAGAGAAGCACAATGACGACTAACACGTCTACCGATATCATCTTTGCAGGAAACAATATTTTCCTCACCAAACTTGAAGTCGGTCTCGGGTCTGTTACTGAATCGGCAGTTAATACGTTTGGTGACTATCTAAAATGTCTTGATTTAAGCACATTGGCAGGCGATTTGTTCCCGTTGAGTTTGGTCAAAGGCACGGACGGCGACGACGCAACCTACGAGTATCCGACTGCAAAGACGGCAGCCGACAAGAAAACCGGTTGGAACGACGACAAGTCTTCATACACCTATCCGCTCAAACTCGAAAACCTCATCAAGAGCGTTGACATCAACTTGTTCAACGACTACGAATATTGGCCGTATTTCTACGGAGTAAAGAATGCGGTAACAGACGGAGCAAGCAAGATTTCTCTCAAAGTCAAACTCAACAGTGATGCGTATAACGAACTGATGATAATGGTCAGTTGCGTCATAATGAATTTGATAAAGAAAATAGACACCGTCGATATTTCTAAAAACCCATACTTCTTGGACGCAACGCAGTATGCCTCAAGAGCAGATATTTCAAAAGGAAGTTATGCTGCCAGTACAAATGCAATAACGGAGTTCTTTAAAGGACTTGACGGGTTGTTGGACAGCACAACGGCGGCAAGGGTCAATTATGTTGAGAAATATATGAGATCGATTCCGTTTGCCCTCATCAGATGGGCGGTTGATCTTACGGCAGGCGATGCGATAGGTGCAGATGTTTGGTATATAGGTAAAATGGTATTAGTGAATCCACTTAGAAACCTCACGCGTTTGATCGGTGGCATTCTGCCCATCCCGTTCTCGACCGGTGACATCGATCCGTCAATCAATATCTACATTGATTTGGATCCTCAAAACAAGGACTACAACCTTAGCAGCGACTACGTCATGCAACCCGGTATACAATCCATTGAAATTATGGTCAATGGGGAAAAAGCAGGCTTGGGCACAAAGATGAAATATGTGAAAGCAAAATCCCATTCAACGTCATCTATGACGTATGGCGGATATTCAAGCGGCACATATATCAAAGATGAGACAACGGTCAATACTGATGGCACCATCAATATCAACAATTTGAATTCGGACGACAGCGTAAAAGACTGTGCATGGGACTTCTTTATGTTGAGCATCACGCCGTACAGCACAGTAGACAAGACGTTTACAACAGGTATGCTGTACTTCGACGAGGCGGAAAGCGCAGAATCGATCACATCCCAAGTCACACCGCCCACCGAAATCGTCATAGACGATCCGGCAACCAGATCGGGAACTGCGGTGAAGGCTGACGGTTCGACAACGGCTATCACCTTGCGCGACAGTGCGTTCTTGGACGCATCGGTGTTCCCGCAATACGCAAACGCCAAGTTCTCCGTGACCGATTCAAGCGGAACTCAAATGGAATCGTATAAGAAATCAAGTCAATATAAAGATTCCTTAGGCACATTCATTGTTTGGGACGCGGCAACCGTCGATTTGACGGCGGCAACTTCCGAGGACGAAAACGGCAGACGACTTGCAGGCTATGTGTACGGCTACGCTCTCAACGTTGTGCTTTATACAATCCCTGTCTACGTCACCAACGACAAAGAAGCGCAAACGCAATCCATCAAGGGTTATTACAGGAACGAAACCAAAGACGAATCGGGCAACACCGTCATCTCGTATTCCGAAAAGGCGCTCGGCATCGACATCGACACCAACAGTTCCAAGTATATGGCACAACTTCCCGACCTTGTGAGAATCCCGTTCAGGACGGGCGGCAAGCAGACGTTTGCAACCTATCTCAAGGATTCTGCAGGCAACATGGCGTATGCAATCATTGACCCGATCAGCACTGCGCCGTCTCAGACAATCAACGGCAGCAGTTATCAAATCCTCGTCCAGCCCACAGAGGAAGGCGCGGACGCAAACGTCAACAAAGACGGTAACAAGTTCTTGTTGATGCCCGCATACATCGCAGGTCTTGTGACCGAGAAGGACGCAAGCGGCAACGATGTCTACAGGACGGTCAAGGTCACAAACGAGGATGGCACTCAAGTCGAATACTATGTCCTCAGCCGCAGCAAGTTGCCAACAGGCAAGGCGTTCCCCGCAGGCACCATAGAGTGGAACACCGACGACTTCAAGTACGATTGGCAAGGCGCAACCGATTGGTCGAGCGGCACAACCAGCACCGTCAAAGTCGGATTCACATATCAATGGGGTCTTGGCAAGGCTGTCACCGACACAATCTCGCTGACCGCAAAGAACTACAAGATTGCAAGGCTCACGCAAATGTCCAAGGACGCGGAGGGCACGATTTCGCAAACTCTCAAGAGCGAGCGCGACTCGAGCGGCAACTACACGACTGTCCTCGAACTCAAGGCTATGGACATCACCCAAGATATGCAAAACCTCGTGGAATATCTGAACGAATTCAAGTATGTCAACGGCAAGTTTACAAGCAATAGTTCGATGGTGGGCTTCGACGTCGAGTGGGATACGACCGCACTCGCAAAAGCGCTCGCGGCAATCACAACCAAAGATTCGAGCGGCAAGGAAGTCGTAAACTTCTACAAGGGTCTTGACGTGACAATCAAGGCAAAGGTCGGCGGAAACAGATTCAGCATATTCACGTCGGTCACAAAGACGCTCACATCCACCGACAAGACAGGCTTCGTCGGCAAGAGCGAGAGTTTCGCCGGCAAGATTGCGCAAGAGGTCAATGTCAGAATCGTCGTCAAACCCTATGTGTTCGCTTCGATGGCAAGATCGCTCGTGTTCAATCAATATCAATACGAGAGGATAACGGCAGATTCCTTCGGCACGGCGTTCCAGATTAACGTCAAAGACGCACAAGGCAACACGAGCGTCGAAAACTTGACCGTAGGCAGCGGACTCCAAGTCAAAGCGCCGTTCATCAAGGCGGGCGAAACCTATCTCGACGCATACAATAATACGGTGCATACGCTCACGTCCGACGAAATCACCTATGAGGGATACAGCAATCAAAGAACATATCCGCTCTATGCCAAACTCGTCATCGGCACCGAATACAGCGGCAAGCAGGAGGTTTACGTTCCCATCGAAGTGAACGCGCTCAAACCCTCTGCGTATGCGCTAAGCGTCGAACACAAAAACACTCTCAACCCGACTTGGTACGAGAGCGAGGGCTATGACAAGTTCAACGTCTCGTTCGGTATGAACACCTACACGATGTTCCCCGACTGGTCTACGCTGACCTATTACACCAACGCCGCTTGCACGAAACTCAAAGCGCAACAAAACATCTTTGACGGCGGTACGATTTACGCGCAAGTGGAAGCCTACGCAACCGTGGACGGCAAGGCGGACGGCACCAAACTCGCCCTTGTCAACACCGGCAAGGTGGACGAGAACGGCAATCCTGTCTACTCGGCGCAAAAGATCACGCTCAGGCTCAATGTCGAGCAACAAACCGTACAATCCGTCAACTTCTTCTATGACGACGAAATCGGCGACGTCGCGGCGTATTTGAGAAAATATGCAAACGACGAAGCGAAACTCGCCGCACTCGAAGCAAAACTTGCGGATATCAACAACTACACGGGCAGCGTATATCAACAAACGCACGTCATCGACGGCACTGCGTTCGGCATCGACCCGATCAACTTCGCAACCAACCCGAGCGACTACTTCAAGACGAGCGATTGGGGCGACGCAATCGGCGGTACGGCGGTCAAGGTCAACTTGCTAAGCGGCGAGTCCTACCTTGCATACGTCAGAGCGTTCGACACTGTCGTTTCGGGCAAGGGCATCGACGGAACAGGCACTGCGCAGACCGTCTATATGACGATAGGCAACAACAAAGTTTCCTTCAACGTCAACATTCCGAGTTATGAATTCACGGACGGCGCAATGAGCGACACCGAAAGCAAACTCACGTTTGTCGGCGGCAAAGTCGCAGGCACCGAAGACGATACGTTGCAACTCAAATACAACGTCTTCGACGAATGGAAGTTGCCGAGCAAAGCGACCGTACAAACCGCACAAGGCGTCGGCGACATAACCGTTGACGTCAAGTGGGTTGACTACGCCGCGCCGAGCAAGGACGAATTGAAGTCGGACGAGGACGGCAAGTTGTACGTCGAGCGCAAGTACTTCTTCTTCGACGGACTCACGATGCGTTATCCGAGTGCGGACGCATTCACGGCAAAGATTTATCTTGAAAACTTCAATGCGAACGTGACAATCGTTCCCGACGGAATGAGCAACACCTACGACGTGTTCGACAAGTTCGAGTTTGCTCGCACCGCAACCGTCTACGTTGACGATAAGCCGACATATTACAACGTGCCTATCCACTGGGAGAGCACGGCTATGCCGACTGCGGACGAAATCAAGCAGGGCAGTTTCACCCGCAAGATGTACGTCCTCGGCGTATACGTCAACGGCAAGGATATCTACAGCGACTACCCCGTGACAATCAACAACGATTTCACGCTTGAAAGCCGCCTCGTCGGATACAATACCGCAATCACCGGCGGCTACAAGACGGGCGACTTTGCAATCGACGTTGCAAAGGACAACTTCTATCAAGGCTTGCCCAAGATTGCAATCGTCAAGGTCGGCGAAAAGACTATCCCCGTCACGCTTGCTTGGAGCGACGACTACACCGCAGAGAACGGCTTTGACGGCAATATGACTCTCACGATAACTTCCAAGGACGGCGACGAAGTCGTGCTTGAAAGCACTGTGAACGTGGCTGTAAAGGTCGCATCCGCAGGTATCACCGGTCTTGCGGAAGGACAAAAATACGTCCTCGATCCGTATGCGAAAGACAGCACGCTCTTCAAATCGGGCAGCTGGCAAAAAGTCAACGTCAACGGCAGCGAAAACACGCAACACGTCAAGGTCGAGTACGAATTCGACGATCAAGCGTTCTATGACAACATCGCTTCCTACTTCGGCAAGAAGTTCAAAGTGGCGGTGTCCTACAAGTACAACGCAGGCAAGAACGACAACGTCGAAACGGGCGAAATCGAAGTGTACGTCGTCAACAGAAGCATTATGTTTATGTCCGACTACAAGGATCGCTCGATTGTTGTGGATACGTTCGTCAACAAAGACGCTTCCTATCTTGCCAACACGATGAGCATCACGACGACAAACGGCGACGTGTTCGACGCGTACTTCGACTGGTCCGACGTTGACAAACTCATCAAGAGCGGAAAGAGCAATTCGGCATATATGGCGACTGCGCTCGTGGGCGTGGAGAAAGCAAACGGCGGCTACGTCCTTGCGGATATCACCGACGACGGCAAGGTCAATCCGACCTACGTCGCAATCGAGGACTACGTTGCGTACAAGCAACAGACCGATCCGAACTTCGCTCTTACGGACGAAAAGAGATATATGCTCGCAAAACAGCGCGTCAACATACCCGTCACGGTGCTCGATCGCACGATTGCGGATGCGGAACTCTTGCTTGACGACACCGACCTCAGATATCTGTATTCGGACACGAGCAAGTACTCCACAATCACGGATACGCTCGTCGGCAAGACCAACGGCGACGGCAGATACATCGACATCGTCTACAACAAGGCGACGGGTATGCCCGAGCAATACGTCTACTACAACCACTTCGCATACGTCGGCGCAGACAAACTGCCCGACACAATGCGCCTCACGTTTGCAAACGGCGACGTCGGCGACTACTACATCACTTACGAAAACGCTCCGACCGCAAGCGACCTCGCAGGGCTTACGTCAACTCTCGAAAGAAAGATGACAGTTCATGTATGGAACGAGGAAGCGGACGAGAAGTTCGAGGTTATGGATGCGTTTGAGATGACCATCAAGATCCGCGTGTCCAAGGTTACGCTCACAAACAGCGACCTTGCTTACAACGATATGTCGGTCGGCTCGTACAAGTACAACGCAAGCGTGTATACAGACAGAAACGGCACCGTCTACGACACGAGCAAATATGCTGAAACCGCAACGTTCTACGTCGGCGCACAATTTATGCTCGCACAAACCTGGTGGACGGAAGGCAGATCCGCAAACGGCACCGCATTCGACTACAACAGCACTTACACCAAGCGTCACGGATTCACCGACACCGACGGCGAAGTGTATCCCGGCATCTACACGGTGTACTCTGAGGACAGTGCGTTCAAGACGGATGAAAGCAACTACAAAGGCGTCAAGTTCTATGTCTACAATGCGGACACCAAGAACTACACGCTGTATACCGACACGGTAAAATACGATTCCGCAAACACGACCTACAAGAGCGCAAGCGGACAAGACCTCTACATCCTCGTTTACGTGACGAAGCAAACTCTCAACGTAAGTTGGAGTGCTGACAGCGTAAACTACACCTATAGAGGCGGCAACGTCGCAGTTAGAGCAACGCTCACAAGTCCGGTTGCCGACAACGGCGCAACGTCGAATGTCGATGTCACCGTTCGCATCGCCAACAGCAAAGCGACAGGCGAGGCAACGCTCGTAGACGGCGACACTTGCACATTGCTCTCGGGCATGCAATTCGTCATCGACCCGTATGACGACACCAACGTCTTTGAAAGAAAGACCGGTTACAGCGGCGACCGCTATGAGAAGTCATCCACAGACACGAGCGGTTATGTCAAGAACAATCTCGACGGCACCTACAAACTGGTTGACGGCAAGTACGTCGAATTGACCGAGGATGAACTTGGCAGGGATTACCTCAACTTCCCGACAAGACTCTCCGTCACGCTTGCAAACGGCACAACGGTCAACGTGCCCGTAACGTGGGATTTCAGCGGCGTAAACGTGACGTATGCGGGCGGCGAATACTACGCATACGCAATCGTCAACTACGACGGCAAGTACAACTACACCGCAACAGGTTCGACTTCTGCAAACTCGGTGGGTACGCAACGCATCAGATTCACCGTCAAAGTGAATGACAGAAGCGTCAAAGCAGGCAAAGACGGCATCGCAGACGAAACCGAACTCAAGAAACTTGCAGGCTACGCCTACGGCGTAAACAGTGGCGTTGCGGCGTACATCAATCCGTACGAATATATCAAGCCGACGATGCCCACCTCTATCTCTCTCAACGAGCGTCAGGCAGACGGAACGTATACGGCGCAAACATACTCGACAACAAGCAATACGAGAAAACTTACATGGTCGTATGACGAATTCAGACCGTCCTACAACGGCGGTGTGATTTATGTGGTTGCAAAACTTGTCGGCGTTGACGGAAACGTCCAAACCTACAAGATTCCGTTCCTCGTCCAAAAGATGGAAGCAACCAAAATCACAGAGGCTCAAACCACCATCGGTTACAAAGCATTGTACTTGAATGACGGCAAATTGTATTCGGACAGCACATACAACAATGTGTTCACAGGCACGGTTTATGTAAATACTTCGGGATCATATACGGTTTCCTCTGCTACAACGTATGTTTCCTCAACAACGTATTACAGGCAAGTCACCATACTCACGGCGAAGTCGGGCGGTTACAGTTCAGACATCGAGTCGGGTGTTGCAAGCAGTGCGTTCAGCGTCGATCCCAACGATCCGAGCAAATTGACAATGCCGTTCACCTACATCGGCACGTTCAACGTCTACAATCCGACGTACAATACGACAGACGGCACGGTTACGTATCCGACGACGGCGTCCACGACAACCGACCTCGAATTCTTCTACGCAATCGTTTCTATGCCTGCGGACGAACAATACACCGTCACGTCAACGGGAATCACGACAAGCGCAAGCGGAAGCAATGCAACCGTTCAACTCGGCGACCAAGAACGTATCTCGGTGAAGATCGATCAAGCCAACTCAATGCTTCAACCGACCAAACCGACGGTATCGAGTTTGTACAGCGGCACTTCTCTTAAGATGCAAACGACGACATCAAGCGGAGCAAGGGTCAACGTCGTTTGGTTCGGCACTGTGGAAATCTATTCGCTTGGTGACAAGGTGAATCCGTCTGCAACATATGCGGTCATGTTCTCGTCCTCGGGCGCAAACGTCACGCTTCCCACATACGCAGACCGCAAGGTTGTTTACAAACTCTATGCGGCGGTAGGCACGGTTGTGGACGGCAACGGCACGGTTGTGACAACCGACAAAGCAACGAAAGCCTTTGCGGATTCGCACACCGCAGTCAAAGAAGGACAAACCATACCCAAATATCAAGTTTTGTCCGACATGGCAACCTTCACAATCAACGGCTGATTCAAAGCGTATGATTAAACAAAAATCAAAAGCCTCGCAAAAGCGGGGCTTTTGATTTGTCGCAAACGGATTTTTTTTGGCAACAAAGCCGCGCAAATGCAAATTTTTATTGAAAATATCGCTGCTTGTGATATAATACATATAATAAAAGCAACGGAGGCACCTATGGGACTCATCAAAAGACAACTCCTCAAAGTCATCGGTTGGGAAGACAGTTCCCAAAACACATTAGTCCACAAGTTTGAATGTGACGACAGATATGCGATTATGAAGGGATCCGAACTCATCGTTCGCCCGTCGCAAGCCGCCATATTCGTGTATCGCGGCAGCATATGCGACGTTTTCACGGAGGGCAGTTGGAAACTCGACGAAGGTTCGACGCCCGTGCTCACCGCGCTCGCAAACTGGAAATACGCATTTGAAAACCCCAAACAAATCGAAGTGTACTTCGTCAGTTTGAAGAGATTCACTCAAATGAAGTGGGGCACGCCAAATCCCGTTATGATGCGCGACAAAGATTTCGGAATGATCCGCATCGCAGGTCACGGCGAGTATTCCTTCCACGTTATGAATCCCGAACTCTTTATGAAAGAGATTTTCGGCGCAACTCACTCGTACAAGACGGAGGACATCGAGGAACATCTCAAATCTTTGGTGCTTGCTCAACTCACCGATATGCTCGGCGAATGCGAGATTCCCGCGCTCGAACTTGCGGCAAACTATCTCGAAATCGGCGACACGGTCTGCAAGGAGGTAAAACCCAGATTCAACCAACTCGGTCTTGACATCGACTCCGTCATCGTGCGCAACTTCAAGTTGCCCGAATCCGTCGAAAAAGCGATGGATCAACGCACCACGCTCGGCGTTTTCGACGGCAAGATGGGCGAGTACGCTCAATATGAATCCGTGCAGGCAATGCGCGACGCGGCAAAGAATCCCGGAATGGGCGGTATGTTCGGCGCGGCAGGCATCGGACTCGGAATGGGCGCAAGAGTAGGCAACCAATTTGCGCAAAATCTCGACGACGCGCAAACGAAAAAAGTCAAATGCTCAAAATGCGGTGCGTCCGTCAAAGTCGGCGCGAAATTCTGCCCCGAATGCGGCGCAAAAGTCGGCGCAGCGGAAACGGTCAAATGCCCCAAATGCGGCGCAGACGTTCCGCAAGGCGCAAAATTCTGCGCAGAGTGCGGACAGCCCATGAGCGTTTCCTGCCCCAAATGCGGAGCAAAAGTCAAATCCGGCATGAAATTCTGCCCCGAATGCGGCGCAAAAATCGGCTGATAGCGGACAAAGATAGGTTTATCACATATGGCAAGTGATTTTGAATACAACGTTTCGGCTGTCGTAAAGTGCCAAAACTGCGGCGCGGATATGGTTTACGACCCCGAAAAAGGGGCGCTTCATTGCGCCTATTGCGACGCAACTCGCACAATCGACAAAAAGGTTTGCACAAAGCGAGCCTACGACGAAGCGTCCCTCGAAGAGGGCGAAGTGAAGGTAGACGACGCAACCTACAAATGCCCCAACTGCGGCGCGGAGATTAAACTCGCGCCCTTTGACACTGCGCTCAAATGCCCCTATTGCGGCGGCACGAACGTTGTCAAACTCGAAGATATGAAAGGGCTTAAACCCGACAGCATTCTCCCGTTTGCGCTTTCCCAAAATCAGGCTGCTGCCGCAGGCAAAAAGTGGATAAAAAAGAAGATTTTTGCACCTATTAAATTGAAAAAGAGTTTCAAGGTGGAAAACTTCAAGGGCGTGTACATCCCGTCCTATGCGTTCAGCGCAAACGCCGATTCAACTTATGACGGACGGCTTGGCGAAAGACGCACGAGAACGGTGGGAAGCGGCAAGGATCGCCATATAGAAACCTACATCGAATGGTACAAGGTCAAAGGCTCGACCAACAATCGCTTCGAGGATATGGCGGTTGAGGCAAGCACGCAACTCAACCAAAAAGAGATGAACAAGATTCTGCCCTACGACACCGACAACCTCGAAGCCTACAACAAGGACTACATCGCAGGCTTTTCGGCAGAGAAGTACGACACTTCGCTCGAGGACGGATTCGGCATCGCAAAAGATCAGATGGACGACGCCATTCGCAAACGCATCATAAACAGTTACGGCGCGGACGTTGTGGATTATCTCAATGTGCATACGTCCTACTCGGACACAGCCTTCCGCTATATGATGTTGCCGCTTTGGGTTTGCGCATATATGTATCGCAAAAAGGGCTATCGCTTCATCATCAACGGCAGGACGGGCAAGTCGACAGGCAAATCGCCGATATCCCCCCTCAAAGTAATCTTCACCGTGCTTGTCGCACTCGGACTTATCGTGCTTGCAGTGTGGCTGTATCTCAACGGATATCTTGACTTCGAATAAGCTCTTCAAATGCGGCAATGAGAGTCGCTTTTGGCGCATAATACAACAAAAACAAAACATAACATAC
>CAVKUX010000005.1:0-32437 GCA_963659595.1 Anaeroplasmataceae bacterium
ACTTCACGCTGTCTGCAACCGTCACGCTCGACAGGCTCGTTACGCCGTCGAATGCGCCTCTGCCTATGCTTTCAACGCCCGACGAAATGACAACCTCTTTGAGAGAACATTGCTCGAACGTATAATCGCCTATGCTCTTTATGTTGCTCGGGATGGTTATCTTGTCAATTACAACGCCTTTGAACGCGCCGTTTGCAATCGACGTTACGTCGTATTCTTTGACATTTTTCTTGTCGACTTCAATCCACTTGAACGAGGTGGGAATTTCGCCGCTGTTTTTGCACGCAAGGACGATAGAGTGCGAATAAGAGTCGATAATATAGTTGTTTTTCGCATAATATCTTGCGTTGCCGCTTGCGACGGCAAGGCTTTCAATCGGACAATACGTCAAGATTCCGACGCCGATTTCGGTTACGGAAGACGGCAAAACGAAACTTGTTATTTCGCAATCGGCAAACGCCATATCGCCGATTTTTCGCACACCCTCGCCGACGTTTATCGCTTTTGTTTTTTGCGGAATCCAACCCGAAAACGCTTGAGCGGGAATGTCGTCGTAGCCTATGACGTTTATCGTTTCGACAAACGAGAAACAATCCATGATTTTGGAAATTATGCCCATCGGCGCGGTGACGTATTGCGGAACGGGACATCCCTCGAACGCGTTTAGCGCAATAGATTGCAAACCGTACCCGCCATTGTCCGCATTGACCTCAAAATCGATATATTCGAGATTCGCTCCCGCAAACGCACTTTCGCCGATACTTCTCAACGAGTACGGAAGAACGATACTTCCAAGAAGCGTGTTTTCAAACGCTCTGTTCCCGATTGTTGCGAGTTTAGAATCACCGTCAAACGTCACTCTCGCAAGGGGAACGCCTAAAAATGCCTTTTCACCGATTGCTACAACCGAGGACGGAATTGTCACGCTTGTGAGTTCTGTGCCGACAAATGCGTTTGCGCCGATTGTTGTTAGCGATGTCGGCAACGTTATATTCTCTATGTTTGTGTTTCCAAACGCGCTGTTTCCGATACTTTTGAGTTTCGAGTTGTCGTCAAACGTCACGCTCGTAAGGGGAACGCCTAAAAACGCCTTTTCGCCGATTGTTACAACCGAGAACGGAATTGCCACTCTTGTGAGTTTCGTGCCGACGAACGCGCTTTCCTTTATGGTTTCGAGATAGTATGTGGAAATAGTTGTCGTTTTGTTTACGGATTGACCGTCTTCGTCCGTTTCAGACCACTCGACTTTTTCGGTGTATGGCGCAAAAGCGATTTCTTTCAGTCCCGAACCAGCAAAAAGCGATTTTTCAATCACCTTGACAGAATACGGAATGATTATCGATTCGAGATTAAGACAGTTTTCAAACGCGCCTTCGCCGATTGTTTGCAAATCGAGTTTTTGCGCCGTATGTTTGCCGTCGCTCCGATCTTCCTCGTAGGGTCGCGTTTCAAAAGTTATAGAAACTATGCTCGACTCGTCAAACGCATACGCGCCGATCGACGAAATATGCGACGGAATGGATATGCTCGTTATTTTTACGTTTGCAAAAGCATAATCTCCAATCGACATAACGTCGTATATATCCTTATCGTTCACCTTTTGGGATGTTGTCGGGATTGTGCTGCCGCTCGTAGCGAGAACAATGGTTTGTCCTTTCACAAGGCAGTTGTTTATCGCTTTGAACGTTTTGTTTTCCGAATCGACGGAAACAGAATTCAAATTGCCCGAAGCAAATGCGCGAACGCCGATTTCGGAAAGTTTTTTGGGAATATTTACGCTTTCGAGGCGAGTGTTGTAAAACGCCTTGTCTCCTACAGACGTTATCTTGCTGTCTGCACCGAACGTTACGGCTGCGACGTTTGAATCTTCAAACGAGGACTTCCCTATCGAAGTGACCGAATCGGGAATAGTCATCGCTGCGACTTTTGTGCCGAAAAACGCTCTTTCGCCTATCGTCTCGAGGTTGCTGTTCTCACCGAATGTCACGCTTGCAAGGCTCGAATCTTCGAAAGCGGATTTGCCTATCTTTGTGATTGTATCGGGGATTGTGACGTCAACGACGCTTGTGTGAGCAAAAGCCTCTTCTCCTATCTCCGTCACATCTATAGTGCCGTTCTTTGAAGGAATGTTGCCGCCGACGCCGAAGATGACCTTTGAACCTTGAATCAAACAGTTGTCAATCGCCTTGAACTTGGAATTATCTTTGGAGAAACTGATTTCTTTGAGATATGGCACATAGAACGCCGTTCTGTCAAACGCCGTCAAACTTGACGGTAATACGACGCTTTGCACAGGTTTTAACGCAAATGCGTACGGTTGAATTTTTTGCACGCCTTCGGGGATTATCAACTCGCGCGGAGTTGTGCCCTTATAGCCGTATGCGGTCTTTGCAATACACAAAACGCCGTCGTCCTGCTTGTTGTACCAACCCGTGTTGTTCAGTGCGTTGAGGGCGATCGTCGACAAGTCGGGAACGATGATGTCCGTCAATTCGGTCATGTTTTCAAAAGCATATGCTCCGATATACGGCAAAGTTATTTCCACTTTCGTCAAAGACAAAGGCACGGTAAAGTCCGCGTTGTATATCGTTTCGCCTTCGATAAAACTTTGGCGCACGATCATCATATTTTCAGAGTAATAGAAACCGAAAAAGCCCGCAAAACCGCACATTGCAACTACTCCGTCTTCTTCGACGGTAATATTAGACTGCGGCATTTTTACGCTTTGAAGTTTGTCAAGACCGTAGAATCCGCCAAGTTGAACGTCAACGGACGTGCCGAGTTGCAAGTTCGTGAGAGATGAGAACGGAAGAAGCGCTCCGTTCTCTATATTGCCGCTCGCTATGTCGAGCGATTTCACCGATGTCAACGCGCTTTTGGAGATGACATCCTCAAATGCATATCCGTCGTCTTTGCGCATAACGGAAGGTGCGCTTAAACTTGTGAGTTTTGAGTTTTTATCGCTGTAAAACGCTCCTTTGCCTATGGAAGTCGACCCGCTCGAGAATTTGAGCGCAGAAAACTCGTGACCGTAAAAGGCATAATCGCCGACGGAAGCAACCGTGTCGGGAATTTCTAAAGAACCATTGAAGTCATTGCCGTAAAATGCGTATTCTCCGATTGACTTCACGCTGTAAGGAATTTCGAACGAGCCGCTCAATTCGTTGTCGTAAAACGCATACGCGCCTATCGATTCCATGTTTTCGGAAAAACTAATCGCACTGAGCGCATTGCCGTAAAACGCCTTTTCGCCGATTTTCTTTACGCTGCTCGGAAAAGTGATTTCACCGACGAGTTTTTTGCCGTAAAAAGCGTTGTTCTCTATCGTTGCAACGCCGTTGCCGAACGTTATCTTTTCAAGGAGAGCGCAATCTCTAAACTCTTTTGCGCTTACGCTTGTCATACATGACGGCACAACGGCACTCTTCAAGCTTTCGCATTTTTCAAAAATCAACAAACCGCAAGACGTTATTTTGTCGCCGTCATACTCGACTTCTTCAAGCGACGTGCAACCGTAAAACACCCTGTCTCCCAACGCTTCGAGCGAAGTCGGAAAAGATATGCTCTTCAATGAGGTACAATCTTTGAAAGCAAAGGTGTTGACCCTTTTGAGTTTGCTGCCCTTTTCAAATTTCACTTCGCTAAGCGACGTGCAACCGTCGAATGCGTTTGCGTCGATTTCGGTCACGCAAGCAGGAATGGTCACGCTCTTTATCGTCTTGTCCTTTGGCCAAAACAGCGAAACGCCGTTGTCGTCGGCATAGTACGCAAATTCGTCCATACCCTCGACGTACTTCGACACCGCAGCGGGCTTTTCTTGCTCGGTGTCGTTGCACGCGACAAACGCGAACACACATAAGAGCGTCAACAGTGCGACAAATATGCATTTTATCTTTCTCATAGTTTCCTTCTTAGCCCCCATACTAAATGTATATTAGTTTTATTTTATGATGTATTACATCATTTGTCAAGATGTAACACATCATTGTTGAGATGTGCCGCTTCATATATAATCAACTTGCAACTCGCAAAACGTGAGGAAATCTATGAAAGACGTAAATATGATTCTCGGCGAAAGAATTCGCGCGAGAAGAAATATGTTGAATATGACAAGAGAGAGTTTGGCTGAAAAAATCAATGTAAGTCCACGTTTTCTTGCCGACGTAGAGGGCGGAAAAGTCGGCGTATCCATCGAAACGCTGAAGAATCTGAGCGTTGCTCTGAGCGCGTCCTGCGACTACCTCCTGGGCGTGGAAAGCAAAAACGAAAGCGTATCCGAACTCGTCAAAACCGAACTTGCAAAACTTCCGCCCAAATACGGCATTGCCGTGTTGTCGCTGATAAACGAACTTTCCAAACTCGACTGAAAACCGAAAATGCCATTTCGGGTGCGGGCGTCCCGCCCTCAATTATTCATTATTAATTATTCATTACTAATTAAAAAACAAAAACGCACCGTCGGTGCGTTTTTGATTGGATTGCTTTTCTTTAACAAGGATTCAGTCTCTGTCGTCGAAATCGTCGTCCTCGTCCTCTTCTTCGTCTTCGTCCTCATCGTCGTCGGCATAATCGTCGATGTCTCCGAGATCGTCGTCGAAATCGTCGGGGCATTGTTCTTCCTCTTCTTCCTCTTCTTCTTCCTCGTCCTCTTGAAGTTGGTTGAGCGAAACTTCGGTGTCGTCGTCGGGCGTGATAGGCTCGTCGTCTTCGACAAATTCCTGCCAATCGTCGTCCTCGTCGTCGAGTTTGTTTTGCGCCGAATTTGCTTGCTCCTCTCTGCATGCGGCGCACATATCCTCGCCGGGTTCGAGATAATTGACTTTGCAAACGGGGCAGATTCTTTCCTCTTCCTCTATATCGTCATCATCTTCCAAAAGACAGATTTTGCTTGCTTTGCCGAGTTCCGCCTTGCAGACCTCGCACAGTTCTTCCTCGACGGGAATCCAGTTCAGTTCACAGCGCGGACATTTCTTATACTTTCCCATAACAACCTCGTAGTTGGGTTTGATTCATATATTATATTGATAAGATGTGATTATGTAAACTATATTTTCGTTTTTTTCAAAATTTTTTTCTTACAACTTTATGTAGTGGGTGAAAAATTTTTTCGTGCAATATATGGTGTAACGAAAAATTGGTGAAAATAATTGTTGAAAACCCGACAAAATGCGCGTAAAATGTGCATTGTTAACGCAATTGTAACATTTATTCGGAATAAACAATCCTAATAAACAAATATGTATATACATCGACAAAAAATCGTGAAAAATGCGATTTTTTGTTCGCGAACGAATTTTATAATCAAATTAACACAACAAATTACGCCATTTGGAGGAAAATTATGAACAAAACTATTGTAATTGCAGACGACAACGCAGCGTTATGTACGGGTATGCGCGATTTCATCGATGCGCAAGACGGATTCGAGGTCGTGGGCGTCGCTCAAAACGGAAACGACGCTTTGAAACTCATCGATCTCTACAAGCCCGACTTCGTACTTCTTGACATCGTGATGCCCGAATTGGACGGCTTCGGCGTGCTAAATGCGATGGAAAACAAAAGTTCTATCGTCATTATGATGTCCCAACTCGCAAGCGACGGCTTCGTGCAAAAAGCAATGCAATACGGTGCAAGTTACTTTCTTGCAAAACCATTCGACTACAACACCCTGATCAAAGTCATAAACGACTTTTCGTCACCTCGCCCCGCACCCCGCACGCAAGTCAACGTGCGCAAGAACAAAACTCTGGACGAGAGAATCGCAAACCTCTTTATTTCGGTGGGTATCCCAGCGCATATAAAAGGCTATCAATTCTTGCGCGAAGCCATCAAAATGACCATCGAAACGCCCGAAATCATCAACTCTATCACAAAACAACTCTATCCCGGCATCGCCGCAAGGTATCAGACGTCCGCGTCGAAAGTGGAACGCGCCATACGCCACGCAATCGAGGTTGCTTGGAACAGAGGCAAAATCGAGAACATCAACAACGTGTTCGGCATAAAGATTTACGCCCCCAACGAAAAGCCGACCAATGGCGAATTTATCGCCCTCGTCGCAGACAAGTTGCTTTTGGAATGCGCATAGTCTTGTGCCGCAGGCACAAGACTATGCACGCAAGCGGAAAATTCCGAATCCACCTTATGTCATTGCGAGGAACAATGAAATTGTGACGTGGCAATCTAGGCGAAGCCGCATTACGATACGGCTTGATTCCCACGCTTGCGCTCGGAATGACAAACGGAAGATTCCGATTCTTCCGTAGCAAAACGGACAAAAATTAATTTGCCTATTTTCTTGTGCGCTCAATTTAAGCACACAAGGACTTCCCTCTCTTTCCCAACAAAAGGAAAACGGCGACGCAATGCGTCGCCTTTTCCCCGTTTATCATTTTGCCTCGAAACAGGCATTCTAATCGTGTGTTTTGCTCAAAATGTCAAGCGTTGCTTTTCTCGATTGTTCCGTCTGTGCAATACACAACAAATTCACCCGTGTTGTCCTTCCAATCCGTATGTTTAGAAATATTTTTCCATTCTGCCTTAGTTCCTTGGAAATCAATTCTTGTCAAGCTGCTACAGTTCTTGAAGGCATTATCGCCGATGCTCGTCACGCTGTTGCCTATAGTCACTCTCGTCAAACTGCTACAACCATAGAATGCAGATTCGCCAATGCTCCTTACGCTGTCGGGAATTGTGATGCTCGTAAGTCCTCTGCAATAACTGAAAGCCCTCTCGCCTATGCTCGTCACGCTGTCGGGGATGATTATGCTTGTCAGCCCGGTGCATTCATAAAAGGCATAACCGCCTATGCTCGTCACGCTGCCGGGTATGGTAATGCTCGTCAGACCACTGCAGTAATAGAAAGCATATTGGTTAATCTGAGTTATACCAGACGGCAAAATCAATTCGGTATTAGTGCCGTGATAAGCAACCAAAATCTTTTCGGCTCCGTCAGTATATATAACGTATCCGTTTTCATCCGTCGTAAGTTTGCTTCCGCCTTCGTTTTTGTAAACGTTCTTTGCGTAATAGGCAACGTATCCGTTGGAAGAACTGCCTGCCGTGATTGACAAACTGGATTTGTTATACACTTCTACTAATCTATAGCAACCACGGAAGGCACCTTCGCCGATGCTCGTAACGCTGCCCCCGATTGTCACGCTCGTAAGCCCAGTGTATCCTCTGAAGGCATAAGACGGGATTGATGTTACACTGTCGGGTATTATCAATTCGCCTTCAACTTTGTTGCCACCAATATAGAGCGTTCTTGAACTTGACATCAAATTGCCAAGCCCGCTTATTCCGCACCATCCCGCAACGTCTCCGGTATAATATATGCTCGTCAACCCACTGCAGTCATAGAAGGCAGCTGAACCTATGCTCGTCACGCTGTTTCCAATGGTTACGCTCATAAGCTCGGTGCATCCTCTAAAGGCATCTGAGCCGATGCTCGTCACACCATTGCCGATGGTTACGCTCATAAGCCCGGTGCAGCCAAAGAAGGCATACCTGTCGATGTTCGTCACACTGTCGGGAATTGTGATACTTGTCAAACCAGTGCATTTATAGAAGGCTTCTTGTCCTATGCTCGTCACGCTGTCACCTATTGTCACACTCGTCAAGCTGCTACAATCTTTAAAGGCATAACTATTAATAGTTGTAACGCTATCCGGAATCGTAATACTCGTCAAACCTGTGCAATTATAGAAGGCTTCTTGTCCTATGCTCGTCACACCGTCAGGGATGGTTATACTCGTAAATCGCTTGCAGTTATAGAAGGCGTGATACGGAATAGACGTTGCTCCGTCACTTATTACAACCGTTTTGAGTGATGACGGAATATAGTACCAATAATAATCGCCACTATCACTACTTGAAGAATAGTGATAAACATACTGATATACACATTCGGGAAGATATGAAGAAGATGATGTTGTTTTTTGGTATCCGAATATATGTCCAAACACCCTTTCGTAACCACTGCTTGCTGTTTCGCTTGCACCAACAAATGGAATGGTTATGCTTGTAAGCGATGAACAACTTCGGAAGGCAGCTGAACCTATCCACGTCACGCTGTCAGGGATGGTTATACTCGTAAATCGCCAGCAGTTATAGAAGGCATAACCGCCTATGATCGTCACGCCGTCAGGGATGATTATGCTTGTCAACCCAGTGCAATTATAAAAGGCAGAACTGCCGATGCTCGTCACGCTGCCACCGATTGTCACGCTCGTCAGCCCCGTGCAGTTATAGAAGGCGTTGTTCGGAATGTCTGTTGCACCGTCACTTATTACAACCGATTTGAGCGATGACGGAATATAGTACCAAAAATATGTATCACTATAACTAGTATAATACTGTTTTATTGCACCATCAACAGTTGAAGAAGAAGACGTTGTTGTCTCGTATCCGAATATATATCCAAACACCTGCTTATAGTCATTGCTTGCTGTTTTGCTTGCACCTACAAACGGAATGGTTATACTTTCAAGCGATGAACAACCAGAGAAAGCGGACTCGCCGATGCCCGTAACACTGTCAGGGATTGTTACGCTCGTCAAGCTGCTACAATCTTTAAAGGCAGAACCACCAATACCCGTCACGCTGTCGGGAATTGTAATACTCGTCAAACCTGTGCAACCATAGAAGGCAGAATAGCCAATACCCGTCACGCTGTCAGGGATGATTATGCTTGTCAGCCCAGTGCAATTATAGAAGGCGTCTTGTTCTATGTCCGTCACGCCGTCAGGGATGGTTATGCTCGGCAAACCTGTGCAACCACGGAAGGCAGAATAGCCGATGCGCGTCACACTGTTTGGAATTGTGATACTCGTCAGCATAGTGCAGTTATAGAAGGCGTTGCCCGGAATAGACGTTGCCCCGTCACTTATTATAACCGTTTTGAGTGATGACGGAATATAGTACCAATAATAATTGCCTCTATCACTACTTGAAGAATAGCGAGAACCATACTGATATACACATTCGGGAAGATTTGAAGAAGACGACGTTGTTGTCGTGTATCCGAATATATATCCAAACACCCGCTCATAGCCATTGCTTGCTGTTTTGCCTGCACCGACAAACGGAATGGTTATACTTTCAAGCGATGAACAACCACGGAAGGCAGAATCGCCGATGCTCGTCACGCTGTCGGGAATCGTGATGCTCGTCAAACCGCTGCAACCATAGAAGGCAGAACTGCCGATGCTCGTCACGCTGTCACCTATTGTCACACTCGTCAAGCTGCTACAATCTTTAAAGACATAACTACCAATAGTTGTAACGCTATCCGGAATCGTGATACTCGTCAAACCTGTGCAACCAGAGAAGGCATACCAACCGATGCTCGTCACACTGTCGGGGATTGTTATACTGGTCAATCCGCTGCAATTATAGAAAGCAGAATAGCCAATGCCCGTCACGCTGTCGGGAATTGTGATACTCGTCAAACCTGTGCAACCAGAGAAGGCAGAATTGCCGATGCTCGTCACACTATCGGGAATGACCAATTCGCCTTCAACTTTGTTGCCATCAATATAAAGAGTGGTTGAATAGGGCATTAAATTACCAAGTCCGCTGATATCGCACCAACTTGCAACATCGCCCGTATAATATACCTTCAAACCGCCACAATATAGAAAAGCCTCTTCGCCAATGCTCGTCACACTGTCGGGAACAACGATACTTGTTAAACTGCGGCAATCTCTGAAGGCATAATTGCCGATACTCGTCACACTGTTCGGAATTGTGATACTTGTTAGACCTCTGCAACCCTCGAAGGCAGAATAGCCAATGCTCGTCACACTGTTTCCGATTGTAACGCTCGTCAAACCTGTGCAATTAATAAAAGCGTCAGGCTGAATACTTGTTACTACATCACTGATAATAACTGTTTTGATTGATGAAGGAATGTAATACCAATAATACGTTCCGTTTTTGTCGTACTGTCTAGTTGTTCCGGATTCACCATAATTAGAAGAAGTATTAGTTATATAACCAAATATATAACCAAATACTTCATTGTATCCCATATTTGACGTTTTGCTTGCGCCGGTAAACGGCAACGTTATACTCGTCAAACCATTGCAATATTTGAAGGCAGAATCACCAATGCTCGTAACGCTGTCGGGAACAACTATACTTGTTAAACCGCTGCACTGCAAGAAAGCAGACTTTCCAATGCTTTTTACGCTGTCGGGAATTGTTATACTTTTAATACTACTGTAATATGCAAAGGCAGAATCGCCGATACTCGTCACATAGTCGGGAATGACCATTTCCGTTGCGGACTTTCTGAGTCCCGTTATCGTGCAAGAAGTCGTCGAAGACGTAAACTCAAACGGTTGCATTTCCTCGTTTATTTCCCATTTTGCCGCAAAGGATCTATCGTTTGTTGACACCTTAAACGTATACGCATTTTCGGTTGTCAACAGCGTTTCGCCGTCATACCAACCGACGAACGTATATCCCAAGTTTGTCGATTGCACAGATATTGTGCAATCACGGTCATACGCCCACTGACCGCCACCATAAACCCTGCCTGCACCGTCATAGTTTTTCTCTATGCTGACGGTGTAATAGTTGACAGACCAATCTGCTTTGAGTTCGACGTCTTGCGCAACCGTCCAAACAGACGAGGACGCACCGTTGCCGTCGGACAAATAGATATAGTTATAAGATTTTTCATAATACCAGCCCCTGAACGTATAACCCGTTTTTTGAGGCACGGGAAGCGTGTATTGGGCGTCATAGGTCATCGTTTGCGAGGTCACGTCGAGAGTTTCGCCGTCGCCGAGCGTAAACGTGGCAACGTATTGAAGCGGCGTGACGTGCGCATAGAGGTTGACGTTGTCCAAGACGTTCGTTCCGTTTTCACCGAACACGAACGGGACTCTTTCGCCGTCAACGATAATATCCCAACCGTCGAAAGAATAGCCGATTACACCGTATTTGTCGTACGCAACGTTTATGGTGTTGAAAGTGTCCATTTTGTAGGAAGTGAGCGTTGCGTCGTCCTTGTCCACGATAAGATTGTCGTCTTTGTCGTAATACTTGACGTTTACGGTGAATCTGCGATAAATAGTCAACGTATAAAGTTTTTCTTGCAAACCGTTTTCGGACGTGACAAGAATGTAGAATACGTTTTCGGCAGGGTCAAGAGAGCCGTCCGTTTGGTTTGCGGCAATCTTCGTGGGGATTTTGGTTTGTCCGAGACGGTCGTAATAGAGATTCCAGTACGCATTCGTGTTGGCAAGAATCACCTTTTCCGCAAGTTCGACAAACTCAATGTCCTTATCAATGACCATAAGTATGTTGTTTCCGTCAATGGTTGCGCCCTCGACGGAAGATATGCCGACGGCGTCTACCACCCATTTTGCATACAGCGTTATGTTGCCGTTCACTTTGTCCACGTCAAAGTCCCAAAGCGTCGTGCAATCCTCGTTCTTGTACCAACCCGAGAACAAATATCCGTTGCGCTTGGGTTGTTTCGGCGCGGTTAGTTTGCTGTTTTTATCGACTTTTGCCGCTTCGACGTCGCTTCCGCCTCTGCTGTCGAACGACACGACGTATTTGTTGTATTCCCACACTGCGACAAACTCGACGTCCTTTTGAGGCATCGTGTACGCCGCGGCTGCAAGATAGGTCTTTTCACCGTCCGACCAACCTGCGAAAATGTAGTCCTCTTTCGTGTACGGATTTTCGGGCAACGTGATGATTTCGCCCGCTTTTTTGTCCTCTATTTCGGGATCTGCGCCGACTGCACCCTCGCCGCCGACGAACGTCACCTTATATTTCGGGGTCAAAACCCATTGCGCCGTAAAAGTTACGGCATAAGACGGCATAATGTATTCGTCGCCCGCCGCAGACTTGGTTTGTCCGTCAAACCAACCGTCAAAGTCGTAATCTTCTTTGACGAACGTGTTTTGCGGCAAATCGAATTTGTCGCCTTCCGCTTTGGCTTCCATCGTCGGCGCGTCGCCCGTCGCGCCCGTTCCGCCGACAAAGGTTACGGAATACGTTTCCTTTATCAGTTCCCAACGAGCGTACACCGTGACGTTTGCAGTGAGATTTTCGTTTGCAAACGACGTCGAGTTGCACGGATTGAGCCATACGTTCACGTCAAAATACCAACCGACAAACTCATAGCCGTCTTTGGTCGGATTCGACGGAAGTTCGATTGCGCTTTTGCCACTCGTTTCAAGTGTGAAATAGTCCTCGCCGTCCACGACGAACGTCACGGTGTATTTCTTTTCTTGCTCGGTCGGCGTATCTTGCGACGGCTTCTCGCCGCAGGCTACGAGCACCATAGAGAGCAAAAACACAAGGATTGTTACGATAAGATAAATCTTTGTCTTTTTCATAAATACCTACCCCTTTTATGAATTTTTTATCTAATGTTTACATTATATAATGCAATAGTCTATACCGTCAACGAATTTTTTGTATATCATTGTTGCATTATATAACGTAGAGGTGATATATATGGTCAAATTGCGCGTGCTCGAACTGCTCAAAGAAAACGGTAAAACCAAGTATTGGCTGTATATTCAACTCGGTATGAGTTATCAAAATTTCAACAAAATGGTCAATAACGAAACCAAATCCATTCAGTACGAAATTATCGGCACGCTCTGCAATATCTTCAAATGTACGCCCGATAAATTGTTTGAAATTATCCCCGACGACGAGGCAAAATAAAAAAATCCATCCGCATTGCAGATGGATTTTTTATTAGGGAAAATTATGAGTTTTACGTCGTTTTATGCCGTTAGTTACGGTCTCGAAGGCGGGGCTTGTCCGCCGTTCGGTTGTCCGCCTTGTCCGCCGCTCGGCGGTTGCATTCCGCCCGCTTGCGAACTGCCTACGCTCGTGATAATCGACGAGATTGTGAACGTTGCCAAATCGCCCGATTCGTTTGAAATCGTGTAAGTTGCGCCGTTTTGGAAATCGGGGGTGCTGACGATGACGGATTGACAACTCTTTTGCGCCTCAATCGTCAATATCACGTTGCCGCTCGAATCCTTAACGTACAGCGTTTCACCCGCTTGGATTGCCGAATTTTGAGCATACGAGAGGACGTATTGCGTTGAGTTGGTCGAGGGTGTTTCCACCATTCCCAACGAGCCGAGCGCAACGAGCGTGCCGCCTTGAACGATTATGCCCGTTTCCGCGTCGAGCGCGCCGTCGCCGTTGCTTGTCGGACCGTATACGGTGATAGTGCCGCCCGTTATGAGTATGCTTCCGTTCGAGTCGAGTCCGTCACCGCTCGCATCAACGGTGATAGTGCCGCCGTCGATGACGATATACTCTTTTAAGCTCTCGTCGTCGCTTGCCGCGTTGATTGCATCGTCGCTTGCCGTGACCGAAATCGTGCCGCCGCCGATTCTGACGTACGCGCCTTCGATACCCTCGTAGCAACTTTCGACGAGAATGTTGCCGCCCGTGATTTCGACCAAAAGGTCTGCGGTGATACCGTCGTCGTAAGTGTTGAGGGTCAAATCGCCGCTTTCGACAAGGATATTGCCGCTGTTGGCGTGGATTGCGTCGTCGGTGGAATCGATGTTGATTTGCGCGTCGCCCGTTATGACGATGAGATACTTGCCGTCGGTTACGACGGCCTCGTTTCCGTCGCCGTCTTCATACTTGATTTCGCCGACCTTTATGCCCTTGCAACTTTGCGAGAGTGCGTACAGTTTGCTCGTTGCGTAGTTGGAATCGCTTGCGATTTTCTTGTACGAACTTCCGCTTTTGACGTATCTGAAATCGTCGGCTTCGAGGTCGTATTCTGCCATATTTTCCGACGAATAGGAAACGAATGTGCCGTTCGTGGTGATATTCACGCTTCCGCCGTCAATATATGCGAGCGTGTCCGCTTGGATTCCGTCGCCTTGAACGTTCGCCGTGTAATTTACGTTCTTGAAGATAACGTAGCCTTCCGTATATCCTTCGGGGAACTCGGTCGTATCGTCGTCGCACTCGGCGTTTACGCCGTCCTTGACTGCGCCGTTTACGGTGATTGTTGCGTTTTGCGCCTCGACGCTTCTTGCCGCTATGCCGTGATTCTGACTTTCGACGGTGATTTGCGCGTCAGCGATAACGAGGGATTTTGAAACCTTGATTGCGTTTTTGCTCTCGCTCGTCACGCTCAAACTGCCCGTGCCGTTGATATAAAGATTGCCTTTGACGTGAATTGCGTTTGCGTCGTCGCCCGCGTTAGATACCGTGTTTTCGCTATCTGCAACGAGCGTAACGATAAGGTCGGACTTCTTGTTGGCGTTTGAAAGCGCGATTCCGTTTTCATTTGAAATGACTGCGCCGTCAAGGAACAAGTGCGTCGTTTCGCCGTTTGCCACGTTCACGACCACGCCGTTTTTGAACTCGCCTTTGAGAACGTAATTGCCCGCTTCCGTGATAGTGAGCGTATCTTCGCTTCCCTCGATAACCGTTGCGACTGCGGAGGAAACGTTTTGCGAGAGGTCGGAAAGGTCGGATACGGTTATGCCGTCAGCGGTGAGCGAATCCACTTGCGACGGGATAGTGCCTACGCCGCCACCGCCGAGATTGTCGCCGGGATTGACGAATCCGCCTTGTCCGCCGCCACCACCGGGTTGACCGTCGGGCGGCGTCGGGGGCGTCGTGCCCGTATCCGTGCTTGCGTCCGTGCTTGTGTCTGTGCTTGTGTCGGCAGCCGATTCGTCGCACGCCGCAAGTCCTACGCACAAACACATCGCAGTAATCAGTGCTACAATGATAATCAATGCTTTCTTAAACTTCATATTTATCACTCCTTGCGAACCTTTTAAGTTCCTTTGATGTGCATATTGTCGCAAGCCAACCTAAAACGAAACAAAAATTTCAAAAGCTTTTCGTAAATTTTTGAAAAATTTTTTATTTTTGTTTTTTGCGCAATTATTCTTTCCTCTTTGCGCCGCTCTCGCTTTTTTGCGATTGCGCATACGAAAAGGCGGCTTGTTTGCCGCTCTCCTCTTTCATTACGATATGTGCCGATATATATGTATTTATTTTATAGTTACATATTTTTTGTAGTGCTTCGCCGAAAATTCGGCATTCTATCAATATATTTCGCGCGTTTTCATAGAATGGCTTTTTGCATTTACAACAATACGGTAAACACGATTTTTTTGCCGTCGGGCGAATTTGCCGTGATTTTGCCTTTTTGCTGCTCGACTATCGCTTTTGCAACGGACAATCCTATGCCGTGTCCGCCCGTATCGCTGTTTCTTGACGAATCGAGCCTATAAAACCTCTCGAAAAGCACGTCGAGGTTGCCTTGCGGAACGCCGTCCGTCGTGTTGGATACGACGATTTTGCCGCCCTTGCCCGAGTGCGTAAGCGAAAAACGTATGTTGCCCTCGTCGTCGGAATACTTCACCGCATTGTCCAAAAGCAATTCGAGCAATTCCTTTGTCCTCTTCACGTCGCCGACGCAGGATACGCCGTCGGCAATGTCGAAATCGAATTTCTTACTCTTGCTTTCGCACACCGAAACATACGGCGCAACCGCGTCTTGCGCCACTTCGCTCAACGAAAATTCGCTCATTGCGACCTTGTTTTCCTCGTCCGTTCTCGAAAGAAATACAAGTTTGTTTGTGAGTTCGGTGAGTTTGGCAACCTGCTCCTTTATGCCTTTTGTCCACTCGCTTTCGCCGTAGGTGTATTCCATAAGGTCGCAATCCGCGCCGATGACGGTGAGCGGCGTTTTGAGTTCGTGATTGGCGTCGGTGATAAATTGCTTTTGCTTTTTATACGTTTCGGCAACGGGTTTCATAACCGCGCCCGAAAGCAACACCACAAGCACGAACACGAGGACGTAGCCTGCAAGACTGATGAGACAACTCGCTCTCAAAAAGTCATAGAAGTTGTTGAAATCCCTTGTGCAATCGAGAAAAACGTACATTGTCGTGCCGTCGTCGAGAGTGGTTGCGACATATCTGTAATTGTCCTTTTTGCCCTTGTTTTTGCCTGCGTCGAACAAAGACGTGGCGTACTCCTGCGCCTTGGCTTGGTCGATTGCCGCGATATTGTCGGTGTCGGTTGCAATCACGCTGCCGTTTCCGTCGAGAGTGACGGTGAAATATCTCGTTTCATACGGCGCTTCGGGCGACATGCCGTCGGGCGTTTCCTGTTTATCGTCCGGTGCGACTTCCTGCTGTACGTCAAAACTTCCCTGTTGCTCGTCGGGCGTTTCTTTCTTTGGCGGTTTGTTTGGAAATTCGCCACCGTTTTCCACGAGCATAGCGAGGGTTTGCTCGGCATTTTTGGTGATTCTAACCCAGTTGTTTACGTTTATACCGCCGATTATGGCAACAAGCACGACCATTGTCGCAATCATTGCGACCGCAACAAATTTGATTCTCAGTTTTTTAATCATTTTTATCCTCCAACACATACCCCACGTTTCTGACCGCTTTTATATTTGCCTGCGAACCGATTTGTTTGAGTTTTTTGCGAAGGTACGAGATGTATGTCCACACGACGTTTATCTCGGCGTCGCTGTCAAACCCCCACACCTTTTCCATAAAGCGTTCGGCGGATATGACCTTGCCCGGCGACTGCATAAACGCTTCCATAATCTGAAACTCCTTCGAGGTGAGAAGCACTTTGCCTTTGCTTCCAATCAGTTCAAACGACGTTCTGTCGAGACGAATGTCGCAAAAAGACAGCGTGTTGTCCTTGAACTCGTCCTGCCGCCTCGTGATTGCGCGAATCCTCGCAAGCAACTCTTTTGTGACGAACGGTTTTGTAAGGTAATCGTCTGCGCCGAGATCCAGCCCCGTAACCTTGTCGTCTACGTCGCTCTTTGCCGTGAGCATAAGCACGGGGATGGCGTTGCCTTTCTCTCGCAATCTTTTGAGCACTTCGAATCCGTCGAGTTTCGGCATCATAACGTCGAGAACGAGCGCGTCGTAAACCTCGCTCTCCAAATAGTCGAGGGCTTCTTCGCCGTCGTAAACGGCGTCGACGGAATAGTTGTTGTGTTTGAGTATTGCAACAAGCGCCCTGCTCAATGCTCTTTCGTCCTCTGCAAGAAGTATTCTCATATCACACCTTCCTTTTGTACATATGATAGGATACAAACCTTAAATCTACTTAAAATATTATACCAACATCGCACAAAATGCGAGAATTCGTTGACATATTTTTTTATATCCACTATATTATAGTACGAAAACGGACTATTTTGGAGGAAAACGGCTATGACTTCGATAAAAGAATACCGCGCGCAGTATTGGGAATCGGACGGATTGTACAACTCGGTGATTGAAAAATCGGGTCTGTCAACAAGCGAATTGATGACGCTTTACTGTGTATCTAACGGCATAAACACTCAAACCGCAATATCAAAAAAGCTGTGCATGCCAAAACAGACCATAAATTCCGCCGTTAAAAAATTCGAAAAGCAAGGCATTATGGTGCTTGTCGGGACGCTCGGAAACAACAAACTTAAGACGCTCGCTCTCACCGCAAAGGGCGAAGAACTCGTAAAAGACAAGGTTCTTGCAATGGACAATATCGAAGAGGCGGTTTGGGCGGAACTCGAAGAGGACGAAAAAGAACAACTCGTGCGCCTCACGGCACGATTCAACAAATTGCTCGCCGAAAAAGTGGCGGCTTTCTTAAAGGAAGACTGACAACGAAATAAATAAGAAAAACAACATAAAAGAGACATAAGAGCAAACGATATGGCAGTACATCTTGATGAACACTTTACATACAAAAAGATTGTCAAAGCGGTTTTTGCGCCCGTTTTGATGATGGTTTTCACTTCCGTTTACAGCATTGTAGACGGCGTTTTCGTGTCGAATTTCGTGAACAAAACCGCATTTGCGGCGCTCAATCTCATATTCCCCGTGACAATGATTTTGGGCTCGCTCGGTTTTATGATGGGCGCAGGCGGCTCGGCACTCGTGGCAAAAACGCTCGGCGAGGGCGACAAGGAACAAGCAAACAAAATCTTTTCGGGCGTTGTTTATTCCACGATAATTCTCGGCGGCGTCGTATCGCTGTGCGTGATATTTTTTGTCGAACCCATCGCCAAACTTCTCGGTGCAACCGACGAAATGCTGCCCTATTGCGTCATATACGGTCAGATTCTCATAGGCGCGGAAATGCTGTTTATGGTGCAGAATCTGTTTCAAACCTTCTTTATCGTCGCTGAAAAATCGGGGCTCGGGTTTGCCGTAACCGCAATCGCAGGCGTGACGAACATCATCCTCGACGCAGCGTTTATCGTGGGGGCAAAACTCGGGCTTGCAGGCGCGGCGTATGCAACCATCATCGGACAATTTGTGGGCGCAATCATCCCGATTGTCTATTTTGCGCTTCCCAACAAGAGCCTTTTGAGGCTGGGCAAAGCGACCTTTGCGCCGCAAATGCTTTTCAAAACCGTCACCAACGGCTCGAGCGAACTTTTGAGCAACGTCGCCGCGTCGGTTGTCAGCATGGTGTATAATATGCAACTTTTGAAGTTCGCAGGCGAGGACGGCGTGTCGGCATACGGAATCATTATGTACGCAAGTTTCATTTTCGCCGCAGTGTTTATGGGTTACGCAATCGGCGTCGCGCCTATCGTGAGTTTCGACTACGGCGCGCAAAACCACGACGAACTCAAAAACGTGCTGAAAAAAAGCATAATTATGAACATCGTCAGCGGAATCGTTATGATGGTGCTGTCCGCATCTCTTGCGCGAGTGCTTGCAAGCATTTTTGTCAGTTACGACAAGGCACTGCTCGATATGTCGGCAACGGCAATGCGCATATATTCCGTCTCGTTTATATTTATGGGCTTCAACATATTCACGTCGTCTTTCTTCACCGCTCTCAACAACGGTCTGATTTCGGCGGTAGTATCGTTTGCGCGTACATTGATATTCCAAATCGGCGCAGTGCTGCTTTTGCCGATGGCATTCGGTCTAAACGGCATATGGGCGGCAATCATAGTTGCGGAAGGGCTCGCTTTTGTGATGGACACGATTTTCCTCATCACCAACAAAAAGAAATATCAATATTAACGTTTGTTGCCTCATATGCCTTACCGACAATGCGATTTGTATTGCATAAGAAATAGGGCAAGAATTTTTTTGAAAACATTTGACAAACATCTATGTAAATGCTATTATCGTATAGCATTCACGTGGGGATATAGCTCAGTTGGTAGAGCGCCTGATTTGCATTCAGGAGGTCCTCGGTTCGAATCCGTGTATCTCCACCACATATATTGGATTGTAGCTCAGTAGGTTAGAGCACCACCCTGATAAGGTGGGGGTCGGTGGTTCGAGTCCACTCAATCCAACCAAAAGCACTCTACGCGAGTGCTTTTATTATTCTTTCGTGTCCTTAGACGGCAAAGCCGTCTGCGCCTATGGCGCACGAACCGCCTTTCGGTGCTGACGCTTCGCTTTCGCAAACATATTTGCTTCACTTCGCTATTAAACGAGTCCACTCAATCCAACCAAAAGCACTCAAACGAGTGCTTTTATTTTTCTCTCGTGTCCTTAGACGGCAACGCCGTCTGCTCCTATGGCGCACGAACCACCTTTCGGTGCTGACGCTTCGCTTTCGCAAATTTATTTGCTTTGCTTCGCTATTGAACGAGTCCACTCAATCCAACCAAAAGCACTCAAACGAGTGCTTTTATTTTTCTCTCGTGTCCTTAGACGGCAACGCCGTCTGCTCCTATGGCGCACGAACCACCTTTCGGTGCTGACGCTTCGCTTTCGCAAATTTATTTGCTTTGCTTCGCTATTGAACGAGTCCACTCAATCCAACCAAAAGCACTCAAACGAGTGCTTTTATTTTTCTCTCGTGTCCTTTGTTTCTATAAATTTACAAATTAAAGACGGCGAATGCGATTTGGCACTCGCCGTCGTTGTTTTTTGCGTGAAATTTTGGGAGTTATTTGAGTTGCAATCCGTCTTTGAACGCTTTGCCAACGCTTTCGCCGAGAACGACGTATTCGTTGTTTACGCTGTCAAACGTGATAGGCGCAAGTTTTTGAACGTCTATTTTATCGCCGTTGAGAACGCTGTCGTCTGCCGATACGTTGACGATACGTCCTCGCATCGTGCCGGTGCTTGCGTCGTAATCGATGAGTTCGCACTCGATTGCAAACGGCAATTCGTTGACGATGGGCGCGTCGACGTTTTTGCTGTGCGTAACCGTGAATCCCGTTTTTGCAAATTTGTCGGGCGTGTTGTTTGCCGACACAAGTCCGAGATAGTCGCACTCTTTGACATATTTTGCCGTTGCCGCCGACACGGTAAACGCCTTTCTTTCAAGGATATTTTTCACGGTTTTGTGTCCTGCCGACAAGCACATCGAGATTTGCTCGTAGTCGCTAATACCGCCCCACGCCGCATTCATTGCGTCCACCGTTCCGTTTTTGTCGTAACTTGCGATGATAAGCACGGGCATAGGATAAAGCCAAGTTTTTGCTCCGAAATTTTTTCTCATATACACCTCACAAACGCACGGTGGCGTCGCATTTATTACGGTTTATTTATAACGCCGCAATTTGGATTTGTCAATACTCAAATGCCGTTTTGCTCCGCAAACTCGGTGTATGCTCCGAGATAGGCGAACGCAGAAAAATAGGTGTCGAGTTTGAGCGTGTTTGCAAGGAACACGTCCGCCAAAAACGCATTGCCTTCCGCAAGATAATAAAGGTGCGCGCCGTAGTTGAATATGCACTTTTGAAGTTCGTCTTCGTCGGCAATCGTATCGCACTCAAAAAGCGAATCGCCGTCGAAAAGTTTGAGCGATTGCATATATCCTGTATGGTGGCCTATCTCCATAGACCTATCGAATTCTTGCATAACCTCGCTTACGCCCCTTCCCGTCCTGACGTTGCACGCAACCGCCCAAAACAGCGAAGCGACGTACATATCGCCGTTGTCTTTTGCAATGGTTATGCACTCGTCGAAAAGTCGTTTCGCTTCCTCGAAATCCCCCTCGTAATACTTGCAGCAACCGAGCATATATTTTGGGTCGAGCGCGTCGTTTGCGTGCGTTACGCACCACTCGAATTCCGCCTTTGCGTCGTCGAGGCGCAAAGTGGAAAGGTATCTGCCTGCGCATTTTCTTCTTGCCTCGTAATTGTCGGGACGAATGATTTTTGCCTTTTCGAAACATTCCAAAGCCTCGTGGTAGCGCATTTGAAAAGCGAGCGCGCTTCCGAGTTCCATATACGTTTCGTAGCAAGGATTTTCTTTGTTTTTTACTCTTGCAAGCGCAGTTTGCTCGTCGTCGGGCACTATGCGTTTGTGCGCTTTTCCGCGCAAAATCTCGTCGTCGCGCAAGGCTCTGACATCGCTTATTTTATTGCAGTTGCAGTTTGGGTCGCCAAGACACATATTGTCACCTCGTGCCTAAATCGGCACTTTATCCGTTTGTTATCTATATTTTATCGTGCTTTCTTGCACGATTTTACGTCTGAACTCAACGTATTGACTTATCGCGTATATGGCAAGTTGCAAAAGCGCAATGCACACGCCCGGCGCAAGAAGCCAGTTGTATGCGCCCATAGTTATTCCGCCGTAGGTGAATGCGTTTTGAATCATCACGCCCCACGTCACGTCGGTGACGCTTCCCATACCTAAAAAACTGAGCGTCGCCTCTATCATAATGCAACTTGCAACCGACGGCAGAAACTTTGCAAGCGCGACGTCGGCGACATTGGGCAGAGTGTGGCGCACGAGGATTCTCGCCTTGCCGTAGCCCAAAGACCTGAGCGCGCGGACGTAGTCCGAATTTTTGACCGCCATAGTCTTTGCTCTCACCGCCCTTGCCGTCGAACACCAACAGAGCAACGCTATGGTGAGAATTATGCTTATCTTGCCGCCGCTCGTATACGCCGCTATGACGATTGCCGCCGGCAACATCGGAATAAGCAAAAAGAAGTTGATAAACCCGTTTATCGCTTCCGAAAACACGCCGCTCAAATACCCCGCCGGCAAGCCGACCGCAACGCCTATCGTAAGGCACGCAAGCGCGCTCACCACGCCCACGACCAAAGTCGAGCGAGTTGCGACGATAAGTTGAGAAAATATATCGTAGCCGAGATTGTTTGTGCCGAGAATGTGTTGCTCGGAGCAAGGAAGAAACTTCTCGAAACTCTCGTCCACGGAATACGGCGCGATTTTCTGTCCGAATATCGCAAATATCGCAAACGTCAGAAGTATCGCTATGCCCAAACACAAAACGATAATCGACAGCACTTTTTTTGCAGTGTACGCTCTCTTGCTCATTGCGCCGCCTTCCTTTGTCGAGGATCGCACAATGCGCAAATCACGTCGGCTATGAAATTTGAAACTATCACGCTTATTGCAATCACCAAAAGCGTGCCTTGCAACATCGGGAAATCCTTGTCGAATATCGCACGATTTACAAGCATACCCACGCCGTCCACCGAAAACACCTTTTCTATGACGATAGAGCCTGCAATCATATGTCCGAAACTCGTGCCGAGCATAGATATGAACGCGCCGCTTATGTTGGGGAAAACGTGCGTGGTATTAAGCCGCGCCTCGCTCAATCCCTTTGCGCGCGCATAGGTCATATATTGAGCGTCCCGAACGTTTGCCGATTGGTTGCGGACAAGCAAATACTTCTTCGGCGTGGACACAAACGTGAGAGTAGCGACGGGCAAAACCAAATGCAAAAGTCTGTCGCCGAACTGATTTTGCGCAAACGGCGAATTAAGTCCTCCCGACGGCAAAATCTTCCACTCGAACGAGAACAGAATGAGAAGCACGATTGCAAAAAGGAAGGTCGGCACGGAATCGAGAATCATCATACCGCCGCTTATTACCGCGTCGAGTAAACTCGATTTTCTGCCGCCCGCGACGAGACCGAGCCAAAACGCCAAAAGTGCGGAAAGAATCCACGCAGGCAATGTTATTTGCAACGTGCGAGGTATCTTTTCTAGTATTATCGCACCGACGTCGCCGCCCCTATGATAGGAATATCCGAGATCGCCTTTCACAAGTCCCGAAAGGTAATTCGCAAACTGTTTTCCGAGCGGCAAATCGAGCCCCGTAGCGTGATATAACTCGTCGTACTCTTGTTGCGACAAAGTGGTTTCGTCCGCGCCGACGAGGTTTGCGAGCGGATCGCCGGGCATAAGTCGCGGCAAGAAGAAATTGACGACCAGCAGTGCCGCCAACGCAACGATTGAAAATATCAACGTTTTGGTTATTCTCTTCGCCATAGTTATCTTTTGTCGCAACTCAAAGTTTATCGCTCGTATTCGACGTTATAAACCGCTTTTTGTGCTATTATCTGCGTTATTCGTTTTGTTTGTATCGTATTCGATTCAATGCTTTTGAAGCGTTTCGAACGTCGAGGGATTGAGGATTCCGGCAACCGAATCGAGCTTGAATCCGTCGAGTTTTGCACGCGCCCCGTACGTCGTTCCGTCGTAAAACAACGCAACGCAAATCACGTTTTTCGCAACGTAATCCTGATACTCTCCGACCGCCGTCGCAAGTTGTTCGGACGTTGCCGCGCCGTTCATCGCATACAGAATTTTGCCGTACTCGGTGAGCCCTTGCTCGTCCTCGACAAGCAGTTGTCCGTGCGCGACGGGGTTTTTCATATCTAGCATACTCGTGTTTGTCGCAAGCGTGTATCTTGTGCCGTAACCTGCCTCGAAGTCGTAGCCTTTTGCGGTGATTTTGGCAAGGCTCGCCATATGGTTGCCCGCTTGATAGTACTCTTGCCAATCGCTCCCCTTTTCCACAAGCACGACGGTAACGAGTCCGCTTTCCTCGATTTGAGTTTTGAGAAGAGACGCATATTGCGTGTCGTCCGTACCTGCGTGCACGAGCAATTCGAAGCGAAATTTGTTTGATTGCGAATATCCCTCGCCCATTAGAAGTTCCTTTGCCTTTTCAAGATTACGGCTCCACACGGGCGTTTCTTTATATCCGAATATACCCTCGCCCACGAAGCCTTCTCTCGACGGCGCAGCGCCTGCCGACGCAAACGTCGAGCGGATTTTGTCATAATCTATCGACAGTGCGATTGCGCGCTTTACGTTTGCGTTCGCCATTTTTTGGTTGTTGAAGAACAATGCTTTCGGCACTTGCTTCGTTGCTTGCGAGATAAGTTTCACGTCGCTTTGGGTGGAAAGCGCGGATATTTGGTCGCTCGTAAGTCCTTTGGCGTAGTCGAAAATCAAATCGATTTCGCCGTTTTTGAGCGCGAGCGTAAGCACTTCCTGCGAGCCGTATTGCTTGAAAATCACCTTGTCGAATTTGACGGCGTTTGCCTTTGGATAATCGGCAAATTTTTCAAACGTAATCGTTCCCGCCGCTTTGTCTATGGACGAAAATTTGAACGGTCCTGCCCCGACGACGGATTGCTCGTCGGTCACACTGTCTTTGGTTTTTCCCTCAAGCAAGTGCTTCGGCGCAATCGTGAGTGCGGAAACTTTTGTCAAAAACGTATCGGACGGCGTACACAACTCGTATACGAGCGAATTTTCCGATTTTTGCACGGTCTTGTAGTCCTCGCCTTCTTTCAAAGGCGAAAGCGAAAACTCCACGTCGTCGACTGTGACGATTTCGCCGTCGTGCCACTTATATCCGTCTTTTTGCGTGAGTGTGAGCGTTTTTCCGTCCTCGCTCAGCGTATAATCGCAGTCCGCGCCGACGATTTCGCCGTCGATTTTGCTTACCGCCGCAATCTGCGATACGCTCGAAGCGATTTTGTCGAAGTTGTAGCCGGGTGCGCCGCCGTTTGAATCGAGACGGTTGAGCGAATCCACGCTCATCGTGGTGCCGACGACAAGCACGCTTCGTTTTCCGTCGTCCTTATTGTTGCAAGCGACAAACGTCATGGCGCACAAGGCGACGATTAGCAATACGCATAAAAGATATATCGTTTGGTTTTTACGTTTTGATTCCGTAGTCATATTCCGTTTATCCTCAGTTTAAGAATGTTCCTTATACATTTATTCCTTGCTAAATTTGATGTTCTCTTGCGGCTCGATTCTCCAAACGGCTCAATTTGCCGTCTTCGAGAAGATAGGTTTCGTCGCAAAAGTTTTTCACGAGCGCAACGTCGTGCGAGACGAAAAGCAACGAAACGCCTCTTTCTTTCACAAGAGCGTCGAGCAGTTCGATTATGTTCTTTTGCGTTGCCGCGTCGAGCATTGACGTAGACTCGTCGCAAACGAGAATTTGCGGATTGGTTGCGAGAGCGCGAGCTATGACCGCGCGTTGTGCCTGTCCGCCGCTCAAATGCACTGGAAGCCTTGAAAACAGCGTGCGTTCAAGTCCTACGACGTCGAAAAGCCGCAACGCCTTTTCTTGCGCGTCCTTGCCCCTCTTTGCCGTCTTTGAAAATACGAGCGTTTCCTTTGTCGCACTGCCTATGCGCTGCGTAGGGTCGAGTGCGAGAAGGGGTTTTTGCGGTATGAGTTGGACTTTGGCTCCTGCCTTTTTGTCATACTTGTTCTTGACTAAAAAAAGGCTTTTGCCGTCAAGCAAAACACTTCCGCCGTCGGGTTTTTCTATGCCGCACAATATGTTTGCAAACGTGCTTTTGCCCTCGCCGCTTTTGCCCACCAGGCCTATCTTTTTGCCGTTATCTATGGTTAAAGATATGCGTTTGAGAGGATAAACGCTCGATTTTGATTTTTTGTCGCCCACAGCGAAGGATTTTGACAAGTCGATTGTTTCAAGCATTCTGCACCTCGCTCACCGAAACGAGCGTCTTTGTATACTCGCTTTGCGGATTTGAAAACACGTCGAGGGTTTTGCCGTATTCCACCGCTTTTCCCTCTTTCAGCACAAGCACGTCGTCGCACCTTTTTGCATCCGAAATATCGTGCGTGACAAACACTATCGCGCAAGAGAAAAAGTCGTTTTGTATGCAATCCCAAAACGCTTCCTTGGTTTCGCCGTCAATCCCTCTCGTCGCTTCGTCGGCAACTATAAGGTTTGCGTGCGAGCAATGCGTGATTGCAAGCACAACCCTTTGCGCTTCGCCGCCGCTTATTTCAAATGGGTATTTTTCAAGAATTTCTTCTCCGTTTTTAAGTCCCGACTTTTTAAGATTGCGTATCGCCGCTTCGCGTTTTTGCTCTCTCGTAAGTTTTGCGTTGTTCCTTTTCAAAGCCTCGTAAATTTGAGTTTTGATTTTGAGAGAGGGATTCAACGACTCTGCGCCGCCTTGCGGAATAAGGACGATTTTGTCCCCCGCAAGTTTTTTTGCAAATCTACGGTTTTCAAGCAAATTCACGCCGTCGTACTCAACCTTGCCGCTCGCAAAACAGTTGTCCGCAAGCGAAGACGTGAGCGCATTGACAATCATAGATTTGCCGCTTCCCGACTCGCCCACTATCGCAAGTTTTTCGCCGCGGTCAAGACAAAACGAAATCCCCTCGACGATAGTTTCCGTCGAGTGCAAAAATCTTGCGTGTACGTTGAGATTTTCAACTTGAATTATGCCCTTGTTCATAGGATAAATTATACCATTGCACGCAACCGCAATCAAGTTATATCGAGCAATTTTGTACGGTTAAAATTGTAAAAACAAGACAAATCAAAACATTTTGTTTTGTTTTTATAAATTTTCAGAACATTTTGTCTTGACGAACGAACACGCTGTTTGATATAATCGAGAAAAGAAACATATGCGAGGCGGATTATGCACAAAAAAATAAACGCAACAACCGAGAAAATTTACAACGCTTTTGCCGAAGTTTTGCTTGAAAAAGCGTATGCAGACGTTAGGATCCAAGACGTGTTGGACAGAAGCGGCGTTGCAAGAAGCACGTTCTACGCACATTACAAGACGAAAGAGGATTTGCTCAAATCAATATGCTCGACAATATTCGGACACGTCTTTTCGCACTCGCTTGCAGAGGAAAAGAGCCACGATTTTTCAAAATCCTCGATTTTCGATTACAAGCACTTTATAACGCACATCTTCTATCACTTGCACGACGAAAAAACGCTTGTCCACGCCATTTTACTTTCGCAAAGCAAGGACATCTTCCTTAGCTTCCTGAGAGGCGAACTCACCGAGTTTGCAACCGCCTGCGTCGAAAACAATTTCGTGACAGGCAAAAACCTACCCAAATCCTTGAAAGTAAATTCGATAATCGAAAACTTCGTTTTGCTTGTGGAATACTGGGACGAAACGTCCTTTGCCGACACCCCCGAACGCCTGACCGATTACTTCCTTATAATGAATGAGTAAGATTGCTCAAACGGCGTTGAGACAATGTAAATCGCCCGCGCCGTCATTCAGAGCGTAGCGTGGGAATCCCCTAAAAAGGAATGTGTTCTGTAGGGCGAATGTTAAAAACTGCGTTTGTTCGTTCAATTCAATCCAAACGGTCGCAATATTTGGATACATCAAAGTTTTTGAATAAAGCCGATATTGAGATGAAGAACAAGGAAACGCCCCTCTGATAGCAACCCTAATTTACTTAAACGTAAATGAGTTGATTGTAGCGGTGCGTTGAGGCGATTCTATTCTTGAATAAGGTCTCAAATAGATGAAGAACAAGAAAGAGCCGCCCGATTGGCAACCCTAATTTACTAAAACGTAAATGAGTTGACAAGCGGGCGGCTCTGCCGCAGTTATTCGCTATTTGAGCCCTTATTCAACGGCGATTTCTTTAACAAGGACTTCGTTCCCTCGAATCAGATAAGTATGTTCACTGCCGCAATAGGGGCAGGTCTTGCCATACTCGACGGTCGGGTACTCTTTTTTGCAGCCCTCGCAGTAGGTGACGGCTTTGATAGGCTCGATTTCAAGAGTGCAACCGCGCAGTAAATCCGTGCGGTTTGCATTCCAGTTCCAACAATCGATGAGTTGATCGTTGACGATTGTAGACACTTCGCCGATTTGCATAACGACTTTTTGGATTTTGGTTGCCTTGTTTTCGACGGCAACGTCGCAAACCATATCGGCTATGTGAAAAACTACGCCCAATTCGTGCATATCAACCTCTTATTTGTTGGCTTTTTTTGCAGCCTTTGCCGCTTTGACCGCCTCTTTGTGCTTCTTTTGGGAAGCCTTTTCTTCTGCGGTCTTCTTGCCGAACACGATTCTCATACCGCGTTTGAGCGCATACGGAAGGATTGCTTTGAACTTGTCTTCGCTGCGAATCATCGTGGAGCATTCGGGATGTTCTCTGTGGAGGTGGATTGCGTCGAATTCGCACTTTGTGGTGCATACGCCGCAGCCGATGCACTTGTTCTCGTCCACAACGCTTGCGCCGCAGCCGAGACAACGACTTGCTTCGATCTTGACTTGCTCTTCGGTGAGAGTGCCGTGCAAATCTCTGAACGAATGTTTGTCGCCTTCGAGTTCTTTGGCTTCTTGTCTGCCGGCGGTGTCGTAACTGTCGATGACGATGTTGTTCTTGTCGAGTTCGATAAACTGTCTGCGGTTGCGACCGATGGTCATGCTCGTGCCGGGTTGTACGAAGCGATGGAGAGATACTGCCGCGTTCTTGCCCGCTTCGATTGCGTCGATTGCGAACTTGGGTCCGCTGTACACGTCGCCGCCGACGAAGATGTCGGGTTCTGCGGTTTGATATGTGAGCGAATCCGCAACGGGATAGTTGCCGTGATGGAATTCAACCTTGGTGCCTTTGAGCAAGTCGCCCCAGACAACCGCTTGACCGATTGCGAAGATGACGTGTTGCGCTTCGACGGTGACGGTGTCGTTCTCGTCGTAAACGGGGCTGAATCTCTTGGTTTGAGGATCGATGACTCTCAAGCACTTCTTGAACACGACTGCCTTGACGGTGCCGTCTGCGTTCTTGAGGATTTCCTTCGGACCCCAACCGTTGTTGACGGAAATGCCGTCCGCGAGGGTTTCTTCGACTTCGCTCTTGCTTGCAGGCATAGTCTCTCTCGATTCGAGGCAGTACATACCCACTTCTTCGCTGCCGAAACGAACAGCTGTGCGAGCGCAGTCGACAGCAACGTTGCCGCCGCCGATGACAACGGTTTTGCCGTTGAGTTTTCTGTCGTGATTTTCGGTTGCGTCGTGCAAGAAGGAAACAGCCATATCCGTTCCGATTGCGTCTTCGCCGGGAACTCCGGGAAGTCTGCCGCCTTGACAGCCGATTGCAACGTAGAACGCTTTGTAGCCTTGTTTTCTCAACTCGTCGATGGTGACGTCTTTGCCGACGTTGACGCCTGTCTTGAACTCTACGCCGAGTTCACGCAAAACGTCGATTTCCGCTTCGATGACGTCTTTTTCGAGTTTGTAGGACGGAATACCATAGGTAAGCATACCGCCGAGTCTCTCGTTCTTTTCGAACACGGTGGGTTTGTAACCCTTCGTCGCAAGATAGTATGCGCAAGAAAGTCCCGCGGGGCCCGCGCCGATGATTGCTATCTTTTGAGACCATTGTTTGTCAACGTTGGACGGGATGACGACTTCGGGTACGAATCTCGTTTCCGCATGCAAATCTTGCTCTGCGATAAACTTCTTGATTGCGTCGATGGACACTGCCTCGTCGATCGTTCCTCTGGTGCAGGCTGCCTCGCAACGCTTGTTGCAGACGCGACCGCAGATTGCGGGGAACGGGTTGTCCTTCTTGATGAGTTCGAGAGCCTCTCTGTACTTACCCTCTTTTGCCTTGCGGATATAACCTTGAACCGCGATGTGCGCAGGGCAAGCCGCTTTGCACGGAGACGTACCCGTTTCGTAGCAGTTGATACGGTTGTTGTCTCTGTAATCCTCATCCCACTTGTCGGGACCCCAACTGAGGTTGTCGGGAAGTTCGTGCTTGGGATATTTAATTTCGCCTTGCTTTGTGCAAAGTTTTTGACCGAGTTTGACCGCGCCTGCGGGGCAATATTCTACGCACTTGCCGCAAGCGACGCATTTGTCTTTCTCTACGCGAGCGACGTATGCGCTTCTGGACATATTCGGGGTGTTGAAAAGTTGCGACGTACGAAGCGCGTTGCAGATGTTGACGTTGCAGTTGCAGATTGCGAAGATTTTGTTTTCGCCGTCGATGTTGGTGATTTGGTGAACGAAACCGTTCTTTTCCGCATTGCGGAGGATTTGCATAGCCTCGTCGTAAGTGATGTCGCGACCTTTGCCCGTTTCGCGGCAGTAGTCCGCCATATCGCCGATACCGATACACCATTCTTCACAACTGTCGCCGCAGCCTTCGCCGAGTTTGGCTCTGCCATAGCGGCAAGAGCAGATGCCTACGCCGAGGTGTCCCTCGTATTTTTTGAGCCAGTAGGAAATATGCTCGATGTCCATTGTGCCGTTTTCCATCTCGATTGCTTTTTCGACAGGGATAACGTGCATACCGATGCCTGCGCCTCCCGGGGGAACCATAGGCGTGACCATAGTCAAGGGAAGATAGGTCATACGCTCGAAGAACATTGCAAGTTCGGGATGATCGTCAAGTTGTTGCTTAATCATGTTTGTAAATTCGGCAGAGCCGGGAACGAACATAGGAAGCACATAGCGACGTTCTCTCTTTGCGCCCTTGATGGGACCGTTCTTGTCATAGTGATTGCCGTAATCGTATTCGAGAATGCCGATGTGGCTCATCTCGTCGAGAATTTTTTGGAAGTCTTCCGCTTTTTTGTATTGCGGATTGAGTTTCCAAAGTTGCTCGAAAGTGTACGGCGTGCGCAATTTCATCGAAAGCGCGACATCAGCCATTTCGTCGGTCATAATGCAGCGAAGTCCCCAGTATTCGGGATCGTTGACGGTTACACCCGCGATTTTGTGGTCGATGCAGTCGGTGATTTTTCTTGCCAGTTTGAGGATTTTCTCACTCGGATTGGGATCGCCCATAAATTCCGGTTTGAAAGCTTTGCTCATCTCAGCCATTGTTGTTTTCTCCTTTGAAAAACTTTACTATATTATATATCTTATTTTCAAGCATTTCAAGTCCTTCGCCAGTTTTTGCGCTGACGTAATATATTCGCGCGCTCGGATTCAGACGAGAAATGTGCTTTTCAAACTTTGTTTTATCGAAATCGAACGCTTCGAGGGTATCGATTTTGGTCACGACGATGAGGTCGCACTTTTCAAACATAAGCGGATATTTGAGCGGTTTGTCGTCGCCTTCCGGCACGGATAGGAGCATCATATTGAGGTGCGCGCCCGTGTCGAACTCGGCTGGACATACGAGGTTGCCGATGTTTTCGAGAACGATGAGGTCGCAATCGTCAAACTTCGCTTGCGACAAGGCTTCCTTCACCATATCCGCGTCGATGTGGCAAAGTCCGCCGTTGTGTATCTGCACGCTCTCTATTCCCGCACCGTCCGCTATACGCCGAGCGTCCACGTCCGTTTCGATGTCAACGTCCATTGCAACCACTTTGAGTTTGTTCTTCAACTCTTTGAGCAATGCGGTGAGCAATGTCGTCTTTCCGCTTCCCGGCGAAGACATAACGTTGAGCAGAAACGTTCCCTTTTCTTTGAGCGCCGCCCTTATCTCGTCCGCAGTCTTGTCGTTGTTTGAAAATATGCTTTCTTTGACGGATATAACTCTCATTTCAAGCCCTCTTTCCACTCTGCGTACTTGCCGAAAAGGTAGTCGGCAAATTCGTCTACACCCTCGCCGCTGCGAGCGGATACCGCAAATACCTTTGCGCCGGGATTGACCGAGCGGATATATCCCTTGCACCTTTCGACATCGAAATCGAAATATTTTGCCGTGTCCGTCTTTGTGAACACAACCGCGTCCGCAACAGAGAACATAAGCGAGTATTTGAGCGGCTTGTCGTCGCCCTCGGGAAGAGCGAGCAACACGACTTTGAGATGCGCTCCCGTGTCGAACTCGGCAGGACACACGAGATTGCCGATGTTTTCCAAAAACACGATGTCGGAAGTTGTGGCAAATTCCTTGAAACCTTGCCTCGACATATCCGCGTCGAGATGGCACATGCCTCCCGTGTGAAGTTGGATTGCCTCTGCGCCCGCTTCGCGCACGAAATATGCGTCCACGTCGCCGTCGATATCCGCTTCCATAACGCCTACCTTGCATCTGTTCTTCAACGCCTTTGTGAGCGCAACGAGCAATGTCGTCTTTCCGCTTCCAGGCGCAGACATAACGTTGACGTAATATACGCCCTGCTCGTCAAGTTCGCCGCGAAGTTTATCCGCGTCCGCGTCGTTGTTTTTGATTATGCTTTCCTTGAGTTCAACGGTTCTGACAATATCCATAATTTTATCTTCTTTTCTCGCCTATTGTAGCACTTGAAAATTATATTTTCAATACTTTTTTATCGATTGCCATATTTTTGGCAAAATATTCTTGCAAAAAACGCTGTTTTTTTTCTCGTTTTTAACAAATTTTACAAATTCCGTGAACTTTTCTTTCTCTACAAGAGTGAACGGCGTGTACTCTAAAATCACACATCACCCCTTCCCTTCGGGCTTTCCCCTATTGCTCAAACTTGCG
>CAVKUX010000006.1:0-31097 GCA_963659595.1 Anaeroplasmataceae bacterium
GTATAAATCTCTTGAATCCATTTAAGTGCTGCTTCTTCACTTAATCCAGAAATATCATTATCAATTCTATCAGAAAAATATTTATAACATTTTGCAATTTTGCGGTTCCCATAATTTTTTTCTTTTTTACCATATGATAATCCAAGCAACGACATAGTGTAAGAATAGTCCGCACTGTTATGACATTCAAATTGCGGTACTAATATTAAACCATTTTCTTTTGAGCCAGCACAAACAAGCGATTTTTTCAACGCTCTGTAATCATCATATATATCCTCATCGGTTTTTACCGTTTCTTCCCATTTTTGAAACTTGCTGTAAATTGCGGCTAAAAATAAAGTAATAGTTGTCAGTCTCTGCTGTCCGTCTACGACCTCCAAACACTGATAATCTATTGAGTCATTAGCCGTATTGATACATATTATTGAACCAATAAAATATTCTTTACCATTTTCAATTAAGTCATCATAAAGGGATTTCCAATGATATTGATTCCATGTATAAGCCCTTTGATATTTTGGAATCTTATAATAGAAATGGGCATCGTTTTTAAGCAAATCATAGATGTGATAATCGTGGACTGATTTTATCATTTTAGTTACTCCGTTTAAGTACTTTAATATTATAGCAAGAATAGCAATTATTCTCACATATATAACGACGAGAAAACATAAATACTATGCGGTAATATGATTTTATGCCGTCGGGAAATTTTTCCTCATTATTTTAATATTAGCCTTGTATTCTTGGCTTACAATGTAGACTTTGATATCGGCTTGATATTCTTGATTTACAAGTTTGCAACCCTTAATAATTTCTGCATTTTGTTCTCTGTATTGTTGGTCTACAAAGAACACCTTATATTGTGCCTTATATTCTTGGTTAACTATATAAACTTTTCCTGCCATAAGAATGATGCTCCTTTTGTGTTTATTTTTCAACCATAATTGCATACCGCATAGTATTTACAATGTTCGTGCCAAAAGCGGTACAAAAAAAGTGCCGCCCCTATGAGAGACGACACTGTAGAATATACATCTCGCATAGTTACCACACTACTTTCGAATAACCATTGAGAACGATTATTGTTGCGATACCGTATATTGCTACCGATAGCAGTATCGTCCTCAAAAAGGGCGTAATACACCCTTGAAAATATTCGAAAATAATGTGGTAGTGTTAGTATATCATAAATTCAGCAAAAATCAAGATTCTAAGATGTGGTTAACGATATATTTTTCATCATCATAACTATTATGTAACACTGTCGGAGGCTTGGCATATACAAGTTCGGCACTCGCTACGGTCGCCGCCCTGCGGCTCCAATTCCGTCTTCGAAGTCGCACATTCCGTTTATAAGGAGGCTCCGAATAGGCAGCCGTTTCGGTGTGAGCAAAGCCCACCCGTAAGCGGTAATATGTATAAAAAAAGTATCATTTCGCAAAATAGGGGTGAGGTGAAATATGGGAATTTCTAACAAGCCTACTATTTTGGCGGTGGGCGGAATATGTCTTATCGTTGCGTTGTTTGCGATTTGCGGTTGCTTTTGTGCGCCGAAAGAGGTTGCAAACGCAGGGTTTTGCGATTTGCTGACCCCCGAAATCGTAAAGTTCTACGAGGAAGAAATCGCAAAAGAGCAAGTTTTGTCCTCAAAGAGCGAGCAAAACGTAAAGGCGATTGCATCTAGGTTCGGAATCGACGAGCAAAAGGCAAAATGCGCCATATTGCTTTTTGATTTTTCAAAGCGGACGGGCGGCGGAATAACCTTCCCCGAAATCGCAAATATGAGCGAGTTCAAGATGCTTGCGTTTGCAAAACAGCGCGGCGATATTTACGGACAGACCCTCAGCAAAGAGGATAAGGAAGAATTGAAACGAAAGGCTTCCGTTTTGTTGGGAATCGGATTGTAAAAAACTCTGTAACGCTTGAAATGCGCGCGCCGAAATGATATACTGATTGTATCAAGTAGGAGGCGTGGTATGGACACTACTCAAAAACAGTTTTTGACCGCCAAGGCAAGACAACTTCGCGACGACGTCATCGAAACCATCGGCAGATTCGGTTCGGGACACATCGGCGGCGCGATGTCGGTTATGGATGCGTTGACGGTCATTTATTATGCAAAAGCAAACGTTGACCCCAAAAATCCCGAGAAAGCGGATCGCGACAGGGTGATTATGTCAAAGGGTCACGCAGGTCCCGCAATGTACGCGGTGCTCGCGGATTTGGGGTATTTCCCGAAAGAGTGGCTTGAAACCCTCAACAAAAACGGCACGAATCTTCCTTCTCACTGCGATATGAACAAGACCCCCGGCATAGATATGACGGCGGGCTCGCTCGGACAAGGACTTTCTTGCGCGGTGGGTATGGCTCTTGCGGCAAAAATGGACAAAAATCCCGCCACGATATACTGCTTTATAGGAGACGGCGAAAGTCAGGAAGGGCAGATTTGGGAAGCGAGTATGTTTGCAGGCTCGCACAAACTCGACAATCTCATCGTGCTTTTGGACTACAACAAAATGCAACTTGACGGTCCGGTTGCCGAAATCAACGATCTCGCGCCCGTCGAGGACAAGTGGAAGTCCTTCGGATTCTACGTTCAAAGCATAGACGGTCATGATTTGGACGCAATTTCAACCGCCATCGACAATGCGAAATCTCAACACGAAAGAGCAAATATGATTGTGCTTAACACCGTAAAAGGCAAAGGCGCGTCATTTGCGGAAGCGGCGGCAAACTGCCACAGTATGAGTATTTCCGAAGAGATGTGGAGAAAGGAAACGAAGAGGTATTGAGATATGACGGATGAAAGAGAAATGCGCCAGACGCTTGCCGGCGCGCTTGTCGAAAGAGCAAAAACCGACGACAGAATCGTCGTCATCGAAGCCGACCTTATGAGTTGCCACGCAACGAAGGTTTTCAAGCAAGAGTTCCCCGAAAGATTTGTGAACGTCGGCATTGCCGAGCAAAATATGATTGGCATTGCGGCAGGTATGTCCACGATGGGCAAAATCCCGTTTGCGTACAGTTTCGGACCGTTTGCCACTCGCAGATGCTACGACCAGATTTTTATATCCGTTGCCTACGCTCGCCAAAACGTCAAAATCGTCGGCACAGACCCCGGCGTGCTTGCAGAGTACAACGGCGGCACGCATATGCCGTTTGAAGATATGGCTCTTACGAGAGCCGTGCCGCATATGGTTTGCTTCGAGCCCGTCGACGCGACTATGCTCGAAAAAGCGGTCGACCAAATCGTCGATTATCAAGGCGCGGTTTATATCCGTTTGCAACGCAAAAAAGCCGAAAAAGTGTTTGACGATTCGTTGAACTTTGAACTCGGCAAAGCGATAAAAATCAAAGACGGCAAGGACGTGACGTTGATTGCAAGCGGCATTATGGTTGCAAGATCAATCGAGGCGGCGGAACTTCTGAAAGAGGAAGGCATAAGCGCAAGAGTGGTGAACATCCACACTTGGAAGCCCATCGACAAAGAGGCGATAATCGAATGCGCAAAGCAAACGGGCGCAATCGTCACTTGCGAAAACCACAACGTTTGCAACGGTTTGGGCAGCGCGGTTGCAGAAGTCGTATGTCAAAACTCGCCCGTGCCTATGCGCTTGGTGGGTGTGAAAGACGAGTTCGGTCAAGTGGGTAAAAACGCATATTTGAGCGAGCAATACCACATCACAACGCAAGACATCGTCGAAGCGGCAAGAGAAGTCGTCAAAAACAAATAACGCGTAGTTGCGACAGAATATCAAATAAAAAACATCGAACACACAACAAAAGCGACGGTTTATCCGTCGCTTTTGCATATATAAAACATTTATTCGGTTGATTTTTACTTTTCTGTGTGCGATTAATGCACGGAGAAAAGCAGGTCGCCATAGGAAGGAACGGGCCAGTATTCTTTTGCGGTGAGCAATTCCATTTCGTCCACGACCTTGCGAAGATTTGCCATTGCGACGAGCACTTCGTCGTGATAGCAACGGCCGCCTTTGACGTTTTCGCCGAGCGAGTGCGCTTTTTGAAGCGCGTCTTTGAGAGCCTTTACGCAAGCGGTCGCGTCTTTGAGGTGCGAAGCGAGGTCGCTGCAAATGTCCTTTTCCTCGTCCGCTTCCACGCCGAGCGCAAGACTTTCGTTTGCCGCTTTTGCGACATCGCCTTTATATTTGATTACGGACGGAATGATGTCCATAGTCGCCATATCCAGCATAGTCATCGCTTCGATGTTGAGCAGTTTGCAGTAGTTTTGGATATATATATCCTCTCTCGATTTGAGTTCCGCTTCGCTGAAAACGTGCAGGCGTTTGAACATATCGACGTTCTTTTGACTCGTGATGTAGGGGAGCGCGTCTATCGTCGAGGGAAGATTGAGCAAACCTCTGCGCTGTGCTTCTTTCGTCCATTCTTCCGAGTAGTTGTTGCCGTTGAAAATGATTTTGCCGTGCTCGGTCATCACTCGCTTGATGATGTCGGTGATGCCTTGATTGATGTCGGTTGCTTTTTCAAGTTCGTCCGCAAACAACTCGAATTGTTCCGCCATTATGGTGTTGAGAATGACGTTTACGCTCGCAATGGATTGCGACGAGCCGGGCATACGGAACTCGAATTTGTTTCCCGTGAAAGCAAACGGCGAAGTACGGTTGCGGTCGGACGAGTCCATGGAGAATTTGGGCAAAACGTGTACGCCGATTTCCACTTCGCACTTTGCGCGCCTCGAATAGGTGCGGCCGTCTGCGATTGCTTGCATAATGCCCGTGAGTTCTTCGCCGAGGAACATACTCACGATTGCGGGCGGCGCTTCGTTTGCGCCGAGACGGTGATCGTTTGAAGCGGAAGCGACTGCGATACGAAGAAGGTCTTGATGACTGTCAACCGCCGCGATAACTGCCGCAAGTATGAGGAGAAATTGCGCGTTGTCTTGCGGACTTTTACCCGGATCGAGAAGGTTGCCCGAATCCGTCGAGATTGACCAGTTGTTGTGTTTGCCGCTTCCGTTTACGCCGTCAAAGGGCTTTTCGTGAAGAAGACAAGTCATATTATGCTTTGCCGCAACCTTTTTCATAATTTCCATCGTAAGTTGGTTCTGATCGGTTGCGACGTTGACCGTCGTGTATATAGGCGCAAATTCGTGTTGAGCGGGGGCGACTTCGTTGTGCTTGGTCTTTGCGAGAATGCCGAGTTTCCAAAGTTCCTCGTCAAGTTCTTTCATATACTTGACCACGCGGGGTTTGATTGCGCCGAAATAGTGATCGGAAAGTTCTTGTCCTTTGGGCGGACGCGCGCCGAACAGGGTGCGACCCGTGTAGAACAAATCCTTTCTCTTTTCGTACATAGCGGTGTCGATGAGGAAGTATTCTTGTTCGGGGCCAACCGAAACGTTTATGCGCTCGGTCTTTTTTCCGAGAATGGAAAGAAGCCTCGTGCCTTGTCTGTTGATTGCTTCCATAGAGCGCAAAAGCGGAGTTTTTTTGTCGAGAGCGTCGCCGTTGTACGAGCAGAACGCCGTCGGAATACAGAGTATGCCGTCCTTTATGAACGCGTAGGAAGTGGGGTCCCAAGCGGTGTAACCTCTTGCCTCGAACGTCGAGCGCAATCCGCCGCTGGGGAAGGAACTCGCGTCCGGCTCGCCCTTTATCAACTCTTTGCCGCTAAGTTCCATAATTACGCCGCCGTTTTTGGTTGGGGCGATGAATGAATCGTGCTTTTCCGCCGTGATTCCCGTGAGAGGTTGAAACCAGTGAGTGAAGTGGGTCACGCCTTTTTCGACCGCCCAGTCTTTCATTTCGTTTGCGACGATGTTTGCCGTTTCTCTTGAGAGGGGCAAATCGAGGGCGCAGCATCTTTTGAGTTCGCGATAGGTGTCTTTGGGCAACCTCTTGCTCATCACTCTGTCGTCGAAGACCATGCTTCCGTACAAATCCGACATCAACATATCTAAGTACCTCGTGTTTTTTATAGATTCGATTATAGACATAATATTCCAAAAGTCAAAAGATTTCGCACAAAAAAATCGAGTATAAATAAAATGGATAAATATTCATTAATATCGTGGTATTTATGCAATATATTTGGATATTTATAAGTTGATATTGTGCGATTATAAACGAAACGCAAAATTTATGCTTTTTGAAAAATGCGATTTTTCCGCATAAAATCTATGATTTTCGCATTCTAATCGACGCATAAAATCTATGATTTTCGCATGCTAATCGCCACATAAAATCTGTGATTTTCGCATGCCAATCATAGTGCGACATTTAGATTTTCGCGTGTGAATCGATGTGCGAAACCTGTGAATTTTTAGTGTGAATCACCATGCGCAACTTGCGCTGTCTGAATGTGAAACGGCAAGTGTGAGTTGTTGTTTTGCGTGCGAATCGGCGCGCGGAGCAGATTTTTGCATGCGAATTATGTTGACATTACGGATATACGATGTTAATATATTCGTAGAAAATAAATATGCAGACGGATAGTGTTCACAATTTTTTTTTAACCACTCGGTTAAAAGAAGTTTGAACACTTTTTGTTTGTTCGAGGTTTGTATGGACGCTTATATATCGCCGCTCTGCCAAAGGTATGCGAGCAAAAGGATGCAGTACGTTTTTTCGCCGGACTTCAAGTTCGGCACTTGGCGTAAGTTGTGGATTGCGCTTGCCGAAGCAGAAAAAGAGTTGGGTATCGACATCTCCGACGAGCAGATTGAGGAAATGAGGGCGCACCAAACCGACATCGACTACGAGTTGGCGGCGAAAAAGGAAAGAGAGGTGCGACACGACGTTATGGCGCACGTCCTCACTTTCGGAGAGGCTTGTCCAAAAGCAAAGCCCATCATTCACCTCGGCGCGACAAGTTGCTATGTTGGCGACAACACCGACATAATCCAAATGCGCGAGGGATTGCTCGTCTTGCGCGAGGGGTTGCTCGCTTGCATAAAATCTCTTCGCGATTTCGCAATGAAAAACAAGGGGCTTGCGACGCTTGCCTATACGCATTTTCAGGCGGCGCAACCAACGACGGTCGGGAAGCGCGCGACGCTTTACATTCAAGACCTCGTAAACGACCTTGACAATCTCGACTTTCAACTCTCTCGTTTGCGCTTGCTCGGCTGCAAGGGTACGACGGGCACGGCGGCAAGTTTTCTCGAACTGTTCGAGGGCGACGACGAAAAGGTGAAGGCTCTCGACAAAGCCATAGCGCAAAAGACGGGCTTTGAGGGAACGTACGCCGTGAGCGGTCAGACCTATTCGAGAAAGGTGGATTACAACGTGCTTTCCGTGCTTTGCTCGATTGCGCAAAGCGCGACGAAATTTTCAAACGATATTCGCCTTTTGTCACATCTCAAAGAAGTTGAGGAACCCTTCGAGTCCAAGCAAATCGGGTCTTCCGCAATGGCGTACAAGCGCAATCCGATGAGGAGCGAGCGTATGGCTTCGCTTGCAAGATACGTCATCTGCGACAGTATGAATCCCGCAATCACCGCTTCGGCGCAGTGGTTTGAAAGAACGCTCGACGACAGTGCGAACAGACGTATCGCAATCCCCGAAGCGTTTTTGGCTGTTGACGCAATACTGGCACTTTACAACAACATAATAAGTGGTTTAACCCTCTATCCGCGCATTATCGCAAAACATTTGAACGACGAATTGCCGTTTATGGCAACCGAAAACATCCTTATGTATTGCGTGTCGAAAAAGGGCGGCGACAGACAAGTTTTGCACGAAGCGATAAGGCAACACTCGGTTGCGGCGGCGCAGGCGATAAAGCGCGACGGCAAAGAAAACGACCTTTTGCAGCGTATACTCGCCGACAAAACTTTCAACCTTTCAAGAGAGGAACTCGATTCCATTCTCGAAGTCAAAGCGTTTACGGGCAGAGCGGAAAAACAGGTCGAGGAATACGTCTCTCAAGAGATAGATCCGCTTCTTGAAAGGAACAAAAACCGTATAGGCCGTTTGATTGCAATCAACGTCTGACGGAAGATTAAACGAAATAAAATTTTTTTGAGGTATACATATGCTTACATCAATTGTTGGTATCAACTGGGGCGACGAAGGCAAGGGCAGAATGGTCGATTTGCTTTCCGAACAACAAGACGTCGTCGTTCGCTATCAAGGCGGAAACAACGCAGGTCACACCGTCATCAACGACAAGGGCAAATTTGTGCTTAACCTTTTGCCGTCGGCTATACTTCGCGAGGACAAAGTGAACGTTATGGGCAACGGTATGGTGGTTGACATCGAACACCTTTGCAAAGAAATCGCAAAACTCAGAGAGGGCGGAATCGTCATCACTCCCGACAACCTCAAAATCAGCGACAAAGCGGTGGTCTGCTGTCCGTACAACGTGCAACAAGACTGCCTCGAAGAGGACAGGCTCGGCGACAAGAAGTTCGGTTCCACTCGCAGAGGCATCGCGCCGATTTATGCAGATAAGTATATGAAAAAAGCCATCCGCATGGGCGACATTCTGCACCCCGAATACTTGCGCTCCCGCCTCGAAACAATCGTCGAGTGGAAAAACCTCACGATCGAGGGTTCTTATCACGCAAAGGGTTACACCGTCGAAGAATTGCTCGACTGGTTCGACAAATACGGCACTCCGCTCAAAGATTACATCTGCGACACGGGCTATTATCTCGACAAGGCTCTCAAAAACGGCAAAAACGTTATGCTCGAAGCGCAACTCGGCGCATTGCGCGACATCGACTTCGGCATCTATCCCTACACGACAAGTTCGTCCACGATCACCGCGTACGGTCCTGTCGGCGCAGGCATCCCCAACCACAAGGTCGAAAAGGCAATCGGCGTTATGAAAGCATATTCCACTTGCGTGGGAGAGGGTCCGTTCACTGCCGAAATGTTCGGCGAGGAAGGTGAAAGATTGCGCAAGGCAGGCGGTGAATACGGCGCGGCAACCGGTCGTCCTCGCAGAGTGGGCGGATTTGACGTCGTGGCTTCCAAGTACGGATGTATGGTTCAAGCCGCAACCGAAATCGCACTCACCAAACTCGACATTCTCGACACAATGGAAAAAATCCCCGTCTGCGTCAGTTACGACGTCAACGGCAAGACCGTCGACGAATTTCCGTCCGGTGAAGCACTCAACGTCGCAACCCCCAACGTAGTCTATCTCGACGGTTGGAATTGCCCCACCACTTCTTGCCGTCGCTACGAGGACCTTCCCCTCAACGCGCGCAAGTACATCGAATTTATCGAAAAAGCGGTTGATTGCAAGATTAAGTATATATCTGTCGGCGCAGAGAGGGATTCCATCATTGTAAAATAATGTGCCATTGAGCAAAATAATGCGCCATTGAGCGATTAACTTTGTTAGGCACGGCTTGCCTCAAAATCGTGTACGCCTATGTACACTGGGTTTTGATTCAAGCCGTGCCTTTCGCGTTACTCATCTCAATGGCGCATTATTTTACCAACTGTCTTTGATGTGCAAAAATGCTACTGTATAGTGGCAAAAATACAAAAATAGATTATAATCTGACACACATTTGCTCTCGTGAGCATCAAGAAAAAGCGTCAGAATTTTTCGACCTCGTAAATCCAGTTCAAAATATCAATGTATTTCATTTCGCCTGAGGCAACGGCAAGACCAACTCGTGCGACTTCATCGTTGCTTATGTCGGTATGAATACCGTTAGCTTCAAGGAATGTCAACATAGCATACATTCCTATGCGTTTATTTCCGTCGACGAAAGCGTGATTTGAAATCAAACTATAACCGAGACGTGCGGCTTTTTCTTCTTTTGAAGGATATAATTCTACTCCGTCAAATGTTGCATAAATGCTTTCGAGAGCAGAGTCTAATAATCCGATGTCACGCACACCTTCGCTTCCGCCTGTTGCTTGCGTTATAAGTTGGTGCAGTAAGAGTACTTTATCATCGTCGAATTTTATCATTTTGCCAACTCCTTGAATGCGTCGAGATACTTTTCAAGTATTCTTTTCGATGCAACGTCGATTTTTTCATCGTCGCTCAGTTCAAATATCGGATTTTCCTCGATATTGACTATCATATATTTTGGTTTATTGTTCTTGAAAACAACTGCGCTACCGTTTTTATCGGCGATTTTAACGACTTTTGAAAAGTTTTGATTTGCTTCGGTCATTGATATTATTTGATTTGTATTTATCGTCATAAATGTCACCTCTAATAATATTATAATCAATTATAGGATAAAATCAACCTATTTTTTAACAATAAAGAACAAAAGCAAGAAAGTATTAGCCTTACGGCAGAATGTTAGCAATAACTTTGTTGTTTCAGATGATTATTTTTACTAAATATTAAAAATGGTTGGGGATGTAATGATGAAATCTCGCACTTATTAACGGAATGTGTAAATTAAATTTTTCAATCCCTATTAAATAGCGAATCCAACGTTACGTCGAAAAAGTCGGCGAGGGCTATCAATGTGTCAAAATCGGGATTGACTGCGTTCGTTTCGTATCTCGTGTAATTTACCCGCGATATGTGCAATGCGGTCGCAACTTGCTGTTGCGTTAAATGTGCGCTCTTGCGCAAAAGTTTCAAGTTTTCGCCGATTTGATGTTTCATACTTGACATTGTACAAATTGTGTACTATGATAAGTAAAAATGTACATATTCTGTACAAGATATACATCGAAAGTAAAATAATCGGGATAACGAATGAAAGTTAATCTCTGCCGACAAGCGCGTCGAGGGTGAGGTCGAGGGCGGTGGCAACCGCAACAAGACTCGGAATGCTCGGCAAACTTACGCCTTTTCGCCAAGAAGCGATTTTGCTGCGGGATATGCCCGTTTGCTTGACGAGGCGGTACTCGGTGATTTTCTTTTCGCAAAGGAGTTTTTCAAAATGTTCCGAAAAAGGAGAAAGAGGAGGGTGCGGCGTATACTGTACGTCCAGTTCTTTGAGTCCGAAAAGATAGTCGAGCGAACAAGCGAAGAAGCCCGAAAGCACGATTGCGTTTTCAAAATTAGGCAATGATACTTTTCTAAGCCACTTGTACACGGCAGAGGGATTGAGGTTCAAATCGCGAGAAAGACAACCGACGTCGGTTTTGTTTTCTTGCATAAGGTCGCAAAGTCGCTCCGCCAAACACTCAGTCAATTTTTCGTCATTTTCCGACATTTTGCGACAAACTCCTACATTTTTCTACAAAATTAGTATGCCCCCATTTGTCCTCAAAGACTTGAAATTGTACAAATGGGGGCATATAATAAACTTATCAAAACAAAGGAGAACGCCCTATGGAAGAACTGTTGACGAAAATCGGAGAGTTGATATCGATGGAAATCGACGAGGTTAAAGATGTGGAATATCTCGACAAGGAGATGGGGTATATGTTTTATATAAATCTCACCGACGGACGAAAGATTTTGCTCTCCTTGATTGACAGCAAACTGTGAAAAAAGACCGCTTTTGCGGTCTTTTTTATCTCGTATTCGCTGTTTTTTATTGTGCAAATATTTGGCGAAAAAACAAAAAATATCCGCTTTAAGTGCGGATAAATCGATTGTTGCTTGTTACAATATATTTTTTATTTCAGACAGATCGGTGACGGTATGGTCGCAATCGGCTTGTTTTCCCGTGCGGTATTTGTCAAACCAAATCGTGTTTATGCCGTAGTTACGCGCGCCGTTTATGTCGGCGGTCAGCGAGTCGCCTATCATGTAGGTGTCCTGCGGCTTTTCGCCGAGCGCGGCAAAGCAAGCGTCGAAAAACTCTTTGTTTGGTTTGAGATAGCCTATCTCCGCAGACACGAAATATCCCTTTATATATCTGTCGAATCCCGCTTTTTTCAGTCGTTTGGTTTGCTGCCCGAGCGGCGCGTTGCTCGCGACGTATACGTCGTATTTTGAGGATAGATATTCGAGCAAATCTTTTGCGCCGTCAACGGCAACCGCGCTTTCTGCAAGCCCGTCGTGAAAAGCGGTTTCAAACGCCATACCGTCCGCTTTTACGCCAACTCTTTCGAAAAGGGAGTTGAATCTTGTTTCGAGCAGTTTTTCCATTGTCAATTCGCCGCGTTCGAGTTGTTGCCAAAGGGAGAGGTTGAAAGGGTGAAATATCTCGCAAATCTCGTTTGCTTTGTCTATGCAAAAGCGAGCGCAGGCGATTTTTATGCTCTCGTTTGCGCACTTATCGAAATCGAGTAGGGTGTTGTCAACGTCTATAAGAATTGTCATAACATTCGTTTTGCCAAATTGAATGGTGTGAGTTGAAAAAGAAAAACGCGGAAGCGTCCGCGTCGTTCTTTTGGTGTTATCCGTTCACTTTGTCAACGTATGCACAGGCATTGAACGCCGCAATCGAACCGTCCGAAGCCGCAGTAACGAGTTGACGGATTTTCTTTGTTCTGCAATCGCCGGCGACAAAAATGCCTTCGCAAGACGTCGTGCAGTTTTCGTCCGAAACGATGTAGCCTGCTTTGTCGATTTCGACAAGGTTTGCAAAAGCGGTGTTGTTGGGCACTTGACCTATGCAGATAAACGCGCATTTTGCGTCGACGATTACGTCCTCGTGGGTGATCGTGTTTTCAAAGCGGAGCGCGCTGAGTTCGTCTTGTCCGATAAACTCTTTCAAGGAAAGATTGTGCGTGTATTTTACGTTGGGACGAGCAAGCACGAGATCCAAAAGAGCCTTATCGCCGAAGAATTTGTCAAACAAAGTACAGATATGCACGCTCTTGCAATATCCGCTCAAAACAAGCGAGTATTGAAGCGCGGTGTTTGCGTCGCCTATCACGCAAACGTCCTCGCCCGAATAGAACGCGCCGTCGCAAAGCGCGCAATAACTTACGCCGCTGCCGACGAGTTCGTCCTCTCTCTCAACGCCGATTTTGCGTGGTTTTACGCCGGTTGCGAGAATGACGGATTTGCACTCGTATTTGTTGTAATCGGTGGTTAATTCAAACCCAAACGGCGTTTTAACTATCGATTGTGCTTTTTCAAGTTCGATTTGCGCACCCCATTCGGATATTTGCTCATAGAGTTTGTCCATAAGTTCCGAACCCGAAATTTTTTGATAGGTGGGGAAGTTTTCCACTCTCGGAGAGTATGCGATTTGTCCGCCGAAACTGTCGCCTTCAAGCACCAAAACGCTCTTGCCTGCTCTAAGGCAGTTGAGCGCGGCGGTCATGCCGGCTGGTCCTGCGCCAACAACGATTATGTCAAATTTGTCCATAATTACCTCTTGCCTTTTCAAAAAAGAAAAGCGGTATGGCTGCTGCCATACCGCCATCGTTTGTTTGTTATTTTCTCGATTCGATATAGCCCTTGATCTTGCTTGCGTTGTCGTAAACGTCATAGCCGTTTCCGTTGGGAACGAGAAGCGTTGGGGCTTTCTTGACACCGAACGCGAGCGTTTGATCTTTGTTGTCCTCTGCGTCGATAACCGTGTATGCGATGCCTGCCTTGTCGAGCATTGCCTTTGCCATCTTGCAGTTGGGGCAGGTCTTTGTGGTGAAGATCAAAAGCCCTTCGTCATTGCCTTTTTGCGTGCAAGCGCACTCTTTGGTCGCTTCGGATTTTTGAGCGGGTTTGACTTCGCCGGTTGCTTGGTCGTCGCACACGAATTCCTCAAAGTGCTTGCCGTGATATTGCGAGGTTGCGATGTCGTAAACCTTGCGCTCTTTGAACTCGGCGCGTTTGCCGTCGTTCCAGTTTTGAACGGGGCGATAGTAACCCGTGATACGGCTGTAAACTTCCGTCCTCTTGCCGCAGATAGGGCAGGTGTACTGCTCGCCTTCGAGATAGCCGTGTTCTTGGCAGATGGAATATGTAGGCGAAAGCGTGTAGTAGGGAAGTTTGTAGTTTTCGGCAATTTTCCTTACGAGATTCGCCGCCGCTTGCCAACTGTCGAGGCGTTGACCGAGGAAGGCGTGGAACACCGTGCCCGACGTGTAGAGAGTTTGCAATTCGTCTTGAATGTCGAGTGCGGAGAAGATGTCGCTCGTGTAGCCGACGGGAAGGTGCGAACTGTTGGTGTAGTAGGGTACGTTGTCCATATTGCTTGCGCAAATGATGTCGGGATATTTCTCTCTGTCGTGCTTTGCAAGGCGGTAGGAAGTGGATTCCGCAGGCGTTGCTTCGAGGTTGTACAAATCGCCGTATTCCTCTTGATAGTCGCTGAGTTTTTCACGCATAAAGTTGAGCACTTTCTTGGTGAATTCCTGCGCTTGTTTGTGCGTCATATCCTTGCCCACCCAGTTTGCGTTGAGGCAAGCCTCGTTCATGCCGACAAGACCGATTGTCGAGAAGTGGTTGCCGAATGTGCCGAGATATCTCTTGGTGTAGGGGTAGAGCCCTTCTTCGAGGAGTTTGGTGATGACGTTTCTCTTGATTTTGAGGGAGCGAGCGGACACGTTCATAAGACGTTCGAGTTCCTTAAAGAATTCGTCTTCCGTCTTGCTCACATACGCGATGCGCGGCATATTGATTGTCACCACGCCGATTGAGCCGGTGGATTCGCCGCTGCCGAAGAAGCCGCCCGATTTTTTGCGGAGTTCGCGAAGGTCGAGACGCAAGCGGCAGCACATACTGCGCACGTCGCTCGGTTCCATATCGCTGTTGATGTAGTTGGAGAAGTACGGCGTGCCGTATTTTGCCGTCATCGTGAACAACAGGCGGTTGTTTTCGGTGTTCGACCAGTCGAAATCTCTCGTGATGGAGTAGGTGGGAATAGGATATTGGAAGCCTCTGCCGTTGGCGTCGCCCTCGATCATAATCTCGATGAACGCCTTGTTGACCATTGCCATTTCGGCTGCGCAATCCTTATATTTGAAGTCCATCTCTTTGCCGCCGACGATTGCGGGGAGTTCCGCCAAGTCGTTGGGAACGACCCAGTCGAGCGTGATGTTGGTGAACGGCGCTTGCGTACCCCAGCGAGAGGGAGTGTTTACGCCGTAGATGAAGGATTGTATGCACTGCTTGACTTCTTTGTAGGTGAGGTTGTCGACCTTGACAAACGGCGCAAGATATGTGTCGAAGGAACTGAACGCCTGCGCGCCCGCCCATTCGTTTTGCATGATGCCGAGGAAGTTGACCATCTGGTTGCAGAGGGTGGAGAGATGGCTTGCCGGCGACGACGTGATTTTGCCGGGTATGCCGCCGAGACCTTCCTTTATGAGTTGCTTGAGCGACCAGCCGGCGCAGTAGCCCGTGAGCATGGACAGATCGTGAATGTGGATTTGCGCTTCGCGGTGTGCCTTTGCGATTTCGTCGTCATAGATTTCGCTGAGCCAGTAGTTTGCCGTCACCGCGCCCGAGTTGGAAAGGATAAGTCCGCCGACGGAATAAGTTACCGTCGAGTTTTCCTTGACGCGCCAGTCGTTGATTTTGAGATAATTGTTCACCGTGTTCTTGTAGTCGAGCATAGTGGAATTCATCTCGCGAAGTTTTTCGTGTTGTTTTCTGTACAGGATGTACGCCTTTGCCACTTCGACGTAACCCGATTGAATGAGGACGACCTCGACAGAGTCCTGAATGTCCTCGACGCTCACAACGTCGCCCTTGACCTTATCGTTGAAGGTTGCGGTCACTCTGAGCGCAAGCATATCGATGATGTCGTCGCTGAAACTCTTGTTCACCGCGGTGAACGCCTTTTCAATGGCAACCTTGATTTTGTTCAGATTGAACGGAACAATACTCCCGTCTCTTTTTTTGATGTTCAACATATCTATTGAACCCCCTTGGAAAATGTGCCTCTTCATTATATCAAGCACACGCGATATGTCAAGGGCAAATCGCAAAATAAAGTGTGAAACTTTTTTGCGAAACACTACATATTGTGTTTTTGTCAAATTTTGGCATTTTTTGCAAAGTCCACTTTTCGTGTATCGAAAACGTCGTTTTTTGGATATGTAACCGCATATGTAAAAATGCAATCCGCATTCTAACACGCTCAAATATTTTTCGCACTTTTGTGGTCGAGGCATATGACAACACAATATGTTGTGGTGCGGGCAAATTGCAAAAATCCGCGCTCGTTTTAGAGGATCGAGATTCCGACGACCTATGAATCGGATGTAACAATCCCCAAAATCTTATGATATTTCAAAGCCTACTTTATTTTGTCATAAAAAATAAGGAACATCAAAAACGTTCGGGTGGCGCAAAAACGATTTTGGATGAGGCGCGTTTTTGTTTTTTCGGGGCGGATGACGGCGTAGGGGCGAAGGCAACAAAGGAGATACGCTTGAAGTTTTTTCGGTTGTGTGGTATATTTGAAAAACGAATGTTTGTGCTGCGTACCGACGATGAAAAGTTTGATTGAAGAAAAGAGGATTTTGCGTCCGTTTATATCGAGCAATCTGATGAGAATCATTGCCATTGTTTTGTTGATGCTCGGTCAAACCGCGGCAATGCTTTTGTTGTACGGCAAAGTCACCTTTTCTCAAGATATGCCCGTTGAAGAACTGCAACAATACAAAAATTTGATTGTAATTGCGATGCCCCTGCTTTTGACAAGCATCATCACCAATATCGTGCGCGAGCCGAGCAAAATCAAAAAATATGTGCTGTTTTATCTTGTGATGGCGGCGGTGTTTGCGGTTGCCGAGATAGTGTTTTTCTACACGACGTTCGTTCCGTTTGTGGAGGACATCGTCAAGTACGCGCTCGACGTGCAGGGCGAAACTACGGCGGAAGCGCATCAGATAAGCCAGTTTTTGCTGACGTATGCGATGAGCAATTTCACAAATATGAACGTTTTTTTGGATTTGTTCCTTGCGTCGTTGTTCGCGTTTTTCGTGCTGTACACCCCAAAGAACGCAAGCAGAAAAAAGACGGTGTGCTTCAGGCTCGGCATGATTTTCCCTATACTCTATGTGCTTGCAAGTTTTGTCGTGCGAGGATTGTTCAAAAGAGGATATTTTTTGATGAACGTCGAGCAGAGCGCGTTTTTGGTGCATAGAAATTATCTGTGTTTTGCCTACTTCGCAGGGGTGGTCGTGTACCAAAAGTACAGAAAAACACTGTATGAAAAATACAACGACTATATGTCGTTTGACGACTACAAACGTTCAACCGGCGGACTTTGCTGCTACAACGCCATGCTCATTTTGTTTTTGATGGCGCTTTGCATTGTAGACTATCTGTTTGGGCTTATTCCGCACGCAAGCGCGTTCGGAGTGGGCAAATCGTATGTGTTGATACTCAGTTTGCCGCTCATATTCCTCTTCAACTCCGAGCGAACGGCGCATAAGATTGCGACAAACGTCGTGTCGCTGTGCCTTTACACCGGCTTCGGCGTGATCATTTTTGCAGGCTACGCCGTCATTTTGGACCAGTGTTTGCAGTATATCGGAACGGTGGTGTCGCTCATAAAAGCGATTTTGGGAATTTGACAGACGTTTGCGTTTTTGTTTTATAGGAAAGAATTGATTTTGTGACATTGCGCGCATGTGCAATATTTTTAATTGTTTTTGGCAATTTTTTGCGATACAAATTTTTCAAAAAGGCGCTCTTCCGAGTAAATAATCGGTGGAAACTCCAAAATAATCAGCAACTTTGCAAAGCATAACGACGTCGGGCAAGCGGTCGCCCGTTTCGTATTTGGCGACGGTGGAGCAGTCTACGCCGAGTTCTTTTGCCAACCCGACCTGCGACAATCCCTTTTCCTTGCGCAATTCCGCTATACGCGTGCGCAAAAATATTACAGTTTGTTCGTTAATATCCGATTTCATATTGACATTATGACATTCTGCCAGTATAATACTGTTAATACTGGCAAATCGCCAGTGTGATATTTTATTTAATACATTGTTAGGGAGACAAATATGAAAAGATTCGCAACGGCTGTTTTTTGTCTTGTCGCATTATTGGCAATATGTGTTTTTTTTGTCGCGTGCGACAAAAATCCGCAAGAAACAACGTACACGGTGACAATCCATCAAGGCGAAGGACTTGAAGACATCGTATGGAACATCGATAGCGCCATTCCCACGTTGACGAAGGACGGATTTATCGTCGAAGGATTGTATTTGGACGATAATTTTGAGGAAGAAGTTTCACTTTCGACATTAAAACGCACGGGGCTGACTCAAAACATCAATGTCTATGTCAAATGGCAAAAGAATCCGTGTGGCCATAATATAGTCATCGATAAAGAGACTTTGCCGACCTGCACCGAATCGGGACTTACGGAAGGTTCGCATTGCAGTATTTGCAATGAAGTGCTCGTAGAACAACAAACCATTGCGGCGTTAGGGCACGATTTTGTATCGAGAATCACAAGAATGCCGACAACTGAAAAACAGGGGGCGAAATTGCTAAAATGTAAAACTTGCGGATGGAAAAAGACCGAACTTTTGCCTACGCTTGAAGGCGCAAGGGTTGTATACTTAACATATGATATGTTTGGAATAATTCCCGACGAGTATTCGACCGCAGGTATGTGGATTTGGAAAAATATCGACAAAACGGCAGAACTCGAAAATTATTTCCTCGAACACGGTTACGAGACGAGCGGAAGAAGTACGAGTTCGCAGGCAATGAAGCAAAATCTTACGAGAATCGAGTATAGGGAAAGTAACAACGACTTCTCCGTTCAATATTTTGACGGAAACGGAAATTGCACAAGTGCGGTTTATCACAAATCGAACGAAGGCCCTGATTTTGCCGAGATTTTTGCGGATATAGAGCCGAACGGTGATTTTAGATCTACAAAAACATTTATTGCATGGGGGTGGGATTGCGTAAACAATCAGTTTGTCGACAATCTGAAAGCAAAGTTTGAAAACGCAGGCTATATTCTCGCAGAAGAACAAGAAGATCAAGCGTTTGCAAACGTAAGCGTACAGGTCATTTTCGGAACGGATACCGGAAAACCGGTTTATGGCATAATTGTTTTGCCAAGCGAAGAGGGCAATTTATCGGCGGTGCAGTATATTTATAGCGTGCCGTCCGACAAAGAGGCGTTGTTTTTGGAAAAAGATGATTTTGCAAACGCAGATAATTTCATTGCCGATAGCGACAATCCGATTTCGCTTTCATATTACATCGATGACGACGCAAGATTAGATTTCGTTTACGCATTGGCAAAAGCAGGCTATTGCGTCGATAGTGAAAACGTAGCCGATATGGAAGGCTCAAAATCGACAACATTCACGCTGTTTTCAGAAGATGGCGGATATTACTTTTTCTTGTCGTATTTCGACGGCAGTGGCAAATCGTGGCAAATAACGTTTAAAAAGAACATCACCGTCTATATCGAAGCCAGAACGTTTTCAATTAAATACATTGCGTCGGAAGGCGGAGAGATAATCGGCGAAGCAGATCAATCGGTTCGGCAATCTCAAACCACGCAAACAGTCAAGGCAGTTGCATACAACGGATATAAATTCGTCGGGTGGAGCGACGGCGTCAAGACGGCGGAGCGTAGCGATATTGCGCGTGAAGATATGACGGTCACCGCGCTTTTTGAAAAGAGAAACGATACCATTTTGCCAAACGGCTTGTATAGGAGTGGTTTTTCGGAAGAAACGGATTTAATGTTTTTCAAGGTTGACGGCTACGAAATTTTTGTGCTTGACGACAACGGAAACAAGACCGACGTTTTTTATTCGATAAGTCAAAGCAACGATTACACGATAGAAATTACCGTTGGAGAAAAGACGTATGCTTTGTTACAGTATTCAAAAACAGTGTATGTCGATGAAAATGCGGCATTATACAGATTATTCGAAGCGGATTTGGTAACATCGTTTGATGCCGACAAGGTGGGAATATATGGCGACAGAGAGAATAACGCGACGGTCACCGTATCCGCAGACGGCAAAATCACTGCGTTTGGCGAAACGCAAAATGTCACCAAGATAGACGATGTTTATGTAGGTTGCATAAGTTTGAGCGAGGCAGGCGTTCCCGATGTTCCGGATTACTATGAAAAATACTACTTTTCGGAAGGCGCAATCGATATTTCTTTCGGGCAAGATAACAGTGTGATTTGTAGTTATATTGAAGGAAAATATAAGTTTTATAAGGAAGCGCAAACGCTACCGCAAGGTTCAGGTAGTCGTATATCAGCGCCGTCCGGTAGCGTCGGCAAGTATAAGATGGCTGTAACGGACAGTTCTATTGAAATAAAAGAAGACGGGACTGTAATTATAACGGTACAAGGCACAAGCAGCGAATGGCATCTGTACGAAAGCGAAGGCACGATTAGCATAATTGCACAAAGCGTTGATTATAACATTGAGTTGCCAATTGAATTTGACGGTAACAATGTAGTTGTTTATGAGGTAAATCAGTATTATAAAGCAGGTATGATTTACAGACGAATTTGAGTGGGTAGACGTAAAAATACTAAATATCTATCGATTGCAAAACTCATATATAAAACGACGAGCGGCCGTCCGATTGGGCGCGTCGTGATAAGGGGAGTATTATGAGGAACATATTTTAATAATTAATAATTAATAATTAATAATGAATAGTTAATAATTTCGGGAGGGTTTCACCCTCACCCGAATCGAATATCGGTTGCAAAATGAGATACCGTAACGATACGGGATATTCCGAAAATCTTGGTTATTGATTATTCGGCACGGATTAACCGTCAATTGGGTTCCTTGTTTTTCAAAAACAGCACGTTTTTTGTGTGGACGTCGCTGTATGAAAAGGTGCGTTTTTCGCCACCTTCGAGTTCGACGGTGAATATCGAGGGAAACAGCGCGGTCACTTTGCCGTGATAGAGCGAGGATTTGCCTCTTGCGCCGTTGATTTTGACCAGTACGGGAATGCCGACTATTTTTTGCACGCGGGCTTTTGCCTCTGAGATGGATTGTCCTATTTCTCTCATACACCGATTGTTGCCGAAAATTCGAATTTTATTCGCATAAACGCAAAGAAGTTTGAATATGTTTTTGGTGAAACGGAGGAATGCTATGTTCGATTTTGAAAAAATAAGTGCCAGCAAATTTTACGTTGCGCCGACATCCGAGCGAGTTGTCGAGTTTTCGCCGACGGACGTGGATATGAGCAACATTGCAAAGGTATTGTCTTTGGCGGTAGACGCGCGAGCGACGAGCGTTGACGCGCAGGACGGATATGCGCAAGTGGGCGGCAGAGTGAATTTCCGCCTTGCGTACTTGGATAAAGACGGAACGCCGAAGGGCGTGGATTACAACGCCGATTTTACGGCGAGAGTGGACGGCGAGTTCGTTGAGGGCGACAGCGCGTGGTGCGACATCGTTATATCCGAATCCGACGTGGAAGCGGGGGATACGCTCACGCTTACGGCGGTGCTCGAGGTCAACGTATCGGCAATCAAACGCGACGAAATCGAGGTGCTTGTAGGTGCGGACGATTGCTACGTGCAAAAGCAAGAGATTTACGTCCCGTCCTTTATCGCACAAAAATCGGTCGTCGTTCCCTTCGACGACGAAAAGAACGTGGGCGGCGAAATCGAATCCGTGCTCGGACTTTCTTCGACGGTCGTAACTCGCCAGTCCCTCGCAACGGACGGCGGCGCAACCGCAAAACTGGCGGTCTATTCGGTCGTAACCTACGTCGAGGGCGGCGAAATCAAGCAACACACTTTTGAAATTCCGCTCGAAGAAGAATTTAATCTCGACGGCGTAAAAGAAGGCGACGCAATCAAACTTTACACCGCTTTGAAATCGTCCAAAATCGTGCTTCAAGGCGTTACGGACGACAATACCATTCGCGTGGAAGGCGAAATTCAAATCAAAATTCAAGCGTACAGATGTTCGAAAACCGAAATCGTGTCCGACTTGTTTATGCTGTCCAATCAAACGGAAATCGAACGCAAAACAGCAAAATACACTTGCTTTGACGGCTGCGGCTATTTCGTCAAGGGCGTGGGCGGAAGCGCAACGCTTTCGGACAACAAACCCGCGGCAATCGAGGTGTGCGCTCTGCCGTATGCAAGGTGCTATACGACTCGCGCGTACGTCAACGACGAAAACAGCCTCGTCGTCGAGGGCGTTGCAAATACGGATATAATCTATCGCGACGAAAACGGCTACAATTCCGTGCGTGCGGAACTTCCGTTTGCAATCTCGGCGGCAAGCGAAATCCCGTTCTCGAAAGAAGTACGCGTAGATTGCAAGATTCAGCACATAGACGCGGTCGTGCGCAGAGAACGCGAGTTTGACATCACCTTTGACGTTGCAATCGCGGTCTGCGGATTCTCGCCGCTCGAAGCGTCGTATATCTCGGCGGTGGGAGTCGGCACACAGCGCGCGCAAAACACGTCCGCATTGTCCGTGTACGTCGCCTCGCCGTCAGACACTATGCTTGACGTATGTTCGGCTTTGTCCGCAATGCCCGAAGACATTATGGCGCAAAATCCCGACCTTGCCGAACCGTTTGCCGAGGACACGAAAATCGTGTATTTCAGAGCGTTGAAGTGAATAGAATCCCGAAAAACCTAAAAAGAGAGAGGTGAACGCCTCTCTCTTTTCAAATTAAAACTATCCGTAAGTGTCATTGTTGACTTATGGTTTTTTGTGACTTATAATTAATATGTATTTTGTATCGGGAGCAATATAATGAATACGCAAGAAAAATGGAACTTTATAGTTGAAAGGCACAAAACTAACTTTTCAAAACCGGAAAACGTAGTGCAAAAAGAATGGGAAGATATATTTTCCGAACTTTTTGATTATAAAAAATTGCTTGGTGAAATAGTTTCGCAAAAACAAATACATATCGGTTCATCCGATAGAACGATACCAGACATTCTTTTGGGGAAAGACGGTGTGGAAATTGTGGATGTCGAGTTGAAACAATATAATTTGCCGTTGAAAGAGAACTTTGAGAATCAATTAAAGAGTTATTTGACATTGACCCATACTTCTATAGGTGTAATAGTGTGCAACAAACTTTATTTGTTTTGGTTTGATTATGAATCTTCTGCATCAATTAAAATAGAAATTCCGTTTGAAAAAGACAACGAAAGAGGCATTAAATTTGTTGAATTGTTTAACAAAAACGTAATCAATAAAAATGTTGTCAAGAAGTTTATTTTCTCTGAAAAAGAAAAAGAGTGCGAGACAGTGAGAGCGCGCAATTTGTTAACATCTGAATTTGTCAGAGAATGTGTCGTGGAAAAATTGATCAAAGACTTCAATCAAGATGTTGCAAACGAAGTAATGAGCGATTTTTATTTTGACGTCAAAACATCGGTGCAAAATGTGTCTAATATAGAAGAATCAAAAGAAACGAGAAAGATTGGTGACGACAATTATTGTTATGAATCAAACGATTTCCCTGAAACAAATGACTTTATTATCATAAAAACGTCAGAACAGCAAGTATTGATTTGTAATGGAAGCTTGTATGATGCAACAAGACACGCATGGAATGTATCATATAATAGTGTTATTCAATATCCATATGTGTTGTCGGTCATCAATGGAATTGTCAAAGAGGTGTATAAAGTGAAAAACTGGTATCCTGCAACGCAATGGAAATGCGATAACAAAGACATCTCGTCAAGATATGAGTTTGTTGGGGAAATTGCACCTGAAATTATTAGAGAAAAATGGTTGGGGAAATTAATCCCTGCTCATTACAGAAAAAAAGGCATGGCATCCCCTGTCGTATATTCAAAAACATATTAAATAAAAGACAACTTTTTCAACATAAAAGATGTTTATTTTTTTGTGGACAATTTTGTCCATGATTATCTGCTATAATAAAAAGAGAAGAGACAATGAGAAAAGACTATGCAACCAAAACTATAATATTACACATTTTTGCCGTATTGCAAAAGTATACGTCAAGAGAACATCAAGTTTCTTTCAATGACATTGCAAAGTTTTTGGAAGGGAAAGGGAAATCTTGTGACAGGAAAACGGTTGCGCGAAATGTGGATTACTTGATAGAAGATGGGTTTCCTATTGTAAAATCTGGCGATGGAAAATGCTATTACGATAGAGATAAAACGCAAAATAAATATTAAATGAACAAAGGAGGTGCTTATGGCAAAGAAAAATGTGCAGAGAGTTTATAGAACGGGATCTTTGACGGGATATACTTACGCTGAAGAACTCGTGAAACCGCCCACGAAGAACTATTTTGTAAAAATCGAGCGTAAAAACCACATTTTTTATTTGGATGAATTTGGTAGTCCGTGCGAGTTTTCTCACGCAATGGCACTCACAGAAGATTGTGCGAATAGGATTTGTAATAAGTTGCGCATAAATGGTTATTTAGCGCATGTTTTTTCAACATCGATAAATAGTAAAGCATAAAGTATGAGAGGGAAATATGGAAAAGATTAAAGGTGCAACGTATTTTTGCGCAATGCTGTTTTTAGGTTTAATAATAGGAGGTGCAATTAAAGGCAATACGGCAGCGTGGGTTAGCGGATTGATTTTACTATTAGTTGATATTGGTGTCGGTATTTCAATTCAGTATTTAATAGATAAACAACAACGAAAAACGACATGGTCGGAACTGTCGGAAGATGAAAAGAAATTGTTTCAACAAGAGCCAAACAAAAAGACTAATGCCGAGTTGCAACGGAAAGGCGTTAATGTTGAAAAAGTTACTAAGAATGCACTCAATGATATAGAACAAGAGAAGAATTTAGATTATTACGATGCTGACTTTGGTATTGAAAAGAATGGTAAACAACACATACAATCAGTTGTCAAAAACACTAATGGCAGTGAAAAGTGTGAGAAAAACACGAATGACGGTATTGACGAGTGCTTTTCGAAAGAAGACTTGCGCATAATAGCGGATATTTTTAAAAATTGTAGCATGCAAAATAAATTTGATTATATTTATAAGGATTTAAAAGATAACGGCGGTGCAAGAATTGTGTCGGGAATCGATTGTGAAGAAGAAGCGACTTCTTTTATTTTAGATATGTGCAAAACAATGCCACACGCACCACTTGTATCAACATTATCAACTTTGTCTGGAATATTTGCGGATCAAGTTGGTGAGCATAATGCATTGGTATATGCGTTTAGATATTCGCCAAATTCTATGTGCCAAAACGTCTTTATCTTTTTGGTTAATACGGAAAACAAGATAAGATTTTTCGCCGTTGAAACAGACCTGTTTTGCGGATTTTGTTTGTGTGAGTATGCTGATGGGGTGCATAGGAACTATGGCGCGGTTAAGTTGGAAAATATACCAACACGTATAAACGAAATTATTGGCGCGTAATTAGAAAATACTATTAGAATATGGCAAAAGAGATTTTGTCGATAATGAAATAGAAAAAAACGACGGCAGAGAGCCGTCGTTTATGTTTAGGCGTAATCGTTCCGCTTTTACGCGAGGCGGGCGGATTTCATTGAAAGAAGAAGGGCGCGGGCGTCGGATTTGGCTTTGTCAAGGGCTTCGTTCAGAGCAGTGCGAGCCGAGTCGATGGCTTTTACGGTTTCAGATTGCGCAAGCATCGTTCGTATTGCGGTTTCGTCCTCTTGTGTGACTTTCATTTGTTCTTTGGCTTGCGAGGCTTGCGTTTCGAGGCGTTCGATTGCACTTTCTACGGATTGTCTGTCCGCGTAATCGACGTCGCTTGGTATGCAGTCGGCAAGAATGGAATCTACGTCGAATTTGACAAACGGCAACGACGACATAACGCTATCCGCAAGAGAAAGGGCGGATTTGATTTCGGTTGCCACGCTTTTAATTGCTTCCTTTGCGACGGACAAGTCCGTTTCGTCCTCTTGTGCGAATTGCAAGAGGTATTCGACGGCGTTGCCGTATGCGGATTGAATGTCAGCGCGTGCGCTTTCGTCCGAGCGGTACACCGTGTTCACGAAGCAATCCAACTCGGTTTTGGTGAATCTAATCGTGCCGTTTGGGGCGGAAAATTTGGTTTTGAAGTCGCCTGCGCGAGTGCCGAGCAAGCAAGAAATGTTGCCAAATTGCTCTTGCGTAAGTTCGTACACGGGGTTTTGGTCGAAATAATCCGAGCAAGCGAGATAAAATTCAAGCGAGAGTTTGCTTGCGCTCGAAGCGGCGTATTTTGCGGCGTTGAGCGCTTGTCCCGCAACCTCGATTGCGCCAAACGGATTGGACGTTGCGGTATCCAGCAGTTTTTGCGCGAAATAGCGAGCGTATACGCCGTTTTCAACGGTTTGTTTTGCGCTGTCGAAGATATATTGCGCGCGGTTTATTGCAAGTTGGTATTCGTCGTCGAATTTTTGGTTCAAGTCCGATTGGAAGTCGTTTGCTTCGGCAATGAGTTTGTCGAGGGGCAAAGAGAGGGAATCCTCGACGGATACGCCGTTTTGTTGCGCTCTTTTCACGAGGCGATAGGTTGCGACGTCGAGGTTCTGAATGGTTGGATTGTCGGAATTTTGAGATTTGAGCGCGTCGAGTTCGGATTGAAGCACGAAGTCGCAAGAATCCGAAATCGAAACCGTGAGCGACGGATTCGCGTTTTTTATCGCGGAAGTGAATTTTGCGCTTATCTTCTCGAAAATATCGTTGTTTTCCGCAGTGGAAGTCACTTCGACGGACACGTTTGCGCCGTCCGAAATATAGCCGTATTTGACGGACAGTGCGGCAACGTTGCCTATTGCGACGTCGAGGTCCGCGCCGACTATGCCGTCTTCCTCGAAAAGCAGGGCTTTGCCGTCCGTGTTTGCGCCGCACGCGCTCATAACCACGTTGTTTTGGTCAAGCACGAGTTCGACGGACGGATTGACGTCCAAGCAGACGAAAGACGTTGCTTTTTGCGGTTCGGGAGTGCTTGGCGCGTTGGTGTAGACAGAATTGCACGCAATGAGAACAACCGCCGAAAAGACGGAAATCAAAAGGCATAACGCCAAACATATAGTTTGCGTGATTCTCTTGCGCATGGCAACCTCGAATATTACACGTTTGTTTTCGGCAATCCGCGCGCATACGGTGCGGATAGACCTTTACAATATAGATAATATACTCAAAACGTTAAGAAGCAATTAATTTTTCTTAAAGAATCGTAAATTTTTCCTCAAAAATCCGCAAAATCGGGCAAATCGAACAAAAATTGCGAAAAACAATTATAAGTTGTTATATTTTTGCGGTTATGCTAAAATAGGAATATGACCAAACAGGAACTCGACAAATTGATGCTGCGCCTGCAACGAGGCGACGAAAGCGCGTTTGAGCAAATCTACAACGATACCAAACGCGGTCTTTTTGCGTTCATTATGTCGATATGCCGAAACTACCAGACCGCCGAAGATATGATGCAGACGACATACATTCGTTTGAGAACCACCATATCCAATTACAGGGCAGGGTCGAACGCGTATGCGTGGCTGTACACAATCGCCAAAAACGCAACTCTGAACGAGTTGAATCGGGCAAAGCGAGAGCGGTCTACGGAATCCTTCGAGGACGACGCCAAGTACGGCACGTACTCGATCGACGAGGAACTCTCGCCCGTGACCAACGTTATGAACAAGGTGCTCGGCGACGAGGAAAGAGAAATCGTAACTCTGCACGCAATATCGGGATTCAAGCACCGAGAGATTGCACAAATGACGGGCAGACCCGTCGGCTCGGTGGTTTGGGCGTACAACAACGCTCTTGCAAAACTCAAAAAAGAACTGCAAAAGGAGGACGAAGATGAAAATTAAAGACATCGAAGGAAAACTCAAAAGCGAGCATAATTCTCAAACCGTCCCCGACGTTTTGCAGCGGGCAAAAAAAGCCCCTATCAACAAATTGCTTGACGGGCAAACGCCGCTTAAGGCCTTTGACAAGCATACTGCCGTAAGGCTGCTTTGGTGCGTTATGCTTCTACTCGTGACGGCGGTGCTTGCGACGTTTGCAATCGCAATGCTTCCCGACGGCACAAGGGACGAAGTTGCGGTGTGCTACGTCAACGTAAAGGTGGAATCGAACGGCGAAACCGTCGTGTACGGCATTGTCGTCGAAAATTACGAAACCGTTTCCGTGCTTGTCAAAGAAAAGCAAAACCAAAGCGTAGTCGCCCAAAATCTTCAAAAGAAGGGCTGCTCTCTCGAAAACGCAATCAAGGACGTGTATGAACAAAAAGAGGGCGATAGAATCACGATTTGCGTGCTCGGAAACGACGTTTCCGCCGATTTTGCAAACGCCGTGAAAGATATGTTTTCACCGATAGTCGCAAACACGTCCGTAAACGATTCGACCGTGCTTTCTCAGCTTAAAGATTTTCTCGGCTCGAACAAAACCGACATAGGCTCGCTCATAGACGAGTACGCCACGAAATTCCGACAAGATTAAAAGCAAGTTAAAAGAGCGCGCAACGCAAAATAAGGTTGAAAAACGGGCGTTGCGCGTGTATAATAAGTTTGAAAAATTCATTCATACTACGATTGTGCGCATTTGCGCACGCAAGGTGATTATGAAAAAAACGCTAATGACAATTTGCATCGTACTCGTTGCCGCGCTCTTGTGCGCAACGCTGATTGCGTGCAATCCCAAAACGCCGTCCGATGAAGACGACAACAACGGTCACAACAAATACGAGCAAGCAAAGTATACCGTCACTTTCAACGTCGACAGCAACGACGTCAAACTTACCGACAACGTCATAAAAGACGTGATTTCCGGCACGTCCGTGTCTCGTCCCAAAAACAAGGACGGCTCCGACGTCGTGCCGATAAAGACGGGTTACACCTTCAAATACTGGTCGGCAAACGGCACGGACGAGTTTATTTTCGGACAAACGCCGATCACTCAAAACACGACCATTACGGCGCTTTATACAAACAATACCTACGAACTTACTCCGCACGTCGACAAGAAACTCGTCGCACAAAAGGGCGATGACGGCGTGTATTCCTATTCGATTGTCGACAGCGACAACAACGCAAGTCTCGGCGCAGACTCCAAACTCACCGTGACCTACAACGGCACGGACAACCTCGATTGCCCCAAAACCGAAAAGGCAGGAGACGAGTTTTTGTTTTGGTTCTATATGGACAAAGACAACAAGCCCGTGCGCCTCACGGCTTTCGCAACTTCAACTGATAGTGCGGTGAAACTCGCAAATAAGTGGACGTTCGCTCTCAAAATAGACAACCAAACAAAGAAAAACGAACAGTTTGACGTGTACGCGATGTTCAAATCCACCCTTCCCAAAGCGGAAGTGGTCTACTGCGATTCTCTTTCGGCGGCAACTTACGGCGATTCCGTTTATTATCCCGTGACCGAAAGCATAGCGCAAACCGACGCGGACAAAGTCGTCGCAAGCAAAGCGGGATACAAATTTGCAAAGTGGTACTATGAGCAGACAGTGACCGAAAACGACGAGGAAAAAGTCGTTCAAAAAGACTTCGTTTTCAAAACCGACGACACGACGGGCACGACGCTCTATCAAGCCTGCGGTCTTAGCGATTATTTCACGCCGACAACACTGCGCCTCTACGCAAAGTGGACAAAGCAAATCACGATAGATTCCGTCACGAGTTTCAAAAATGTCTATGACTTGCTCAGAAAGGAAGACCCGACGGATGGTGAGAAAACTCAAATCGAACAACTGCTCGAAGCGGAAATCACCATCAAGTCGATTGACTTTGCATCCGACGAGTTCGAGCCTTTGTTCGACTCCGACCACGTTTTCACGGGTACAATCGACGGCGGCGTGTATTCCGACGGCAAACTCACCTCGCAAGCGGTGCTTAGCGGCGGCAAGTTCGGTTCGACAACCGACGCTTCCGTGTTCGGCTACGTTTCGGGGACGGTGAAGAATCTGACCTTCGACAACGTCGGGTTGGTTGTGAAAAAGACGGAAAACAAGTATGCAAGCCTCGTGCGTATCGGCTACGTTGCAAGCGTGCTTGACGGCAAGGTCGAAAATTGCAAGGTTACGGCAAGCACAACCGCATACGGCGAAGATTATACGGATCAACAAAGTTGGCTCGATTACGGTATGAAAACGGTGATTTTCGGCGGTATCGCAGCGGAAGTCAGAGGCAACAATCAAGTCAAAGACACGGGTATGGTGAGAGATTGCACGGTTACGCTCGGCGCAAAATTCTTCTGCGAAGCCTTGACTTTCGGCGGCGTGTGCGGCAGCAGCAACTCTGCGGCAACGCTCCCTGCAAACGAGGTCACCGTTACGCTTGAAAAAGTGCATTGCCACGACGACGGTCAAACCTCGAACGGCAGATCGTATGCCAAGATTGGCGGCATTGCAGGCGTCAACGGCGGCGCGATTTCGGCAAGCAAAGCCGCAATCGCCGTAGGCGACCTCGAAAGCCTTGACGAAACCTATTTCGGCGGCGTGTGCGCCGACAATACCGGCAGCGTGACAACCACAAGCGCAACCGCAAACCTCACCGCAAGAGTGGGCGGCGCGATTTCTCAAATCGTGTGCGTGGGCGGTATGATAGGAAGAAACGAGGGCTATATCCTCAACGGCTATTGCAATGTCGACATCGACGTTACCGCTCAAAAAGAGAACGGCATCGTTGCGGTCGGCGGCATTGTGGGAAGCAATTTCAGCGCAAAGACCGATTCGAGTTCGAACACAAAAACGGGCGTGAGCGCAATCAACCTCGCATACAGCGTAGGCTCTATCAAAGTTTCGGCGGCAACCGCGCAAGAGGGCAAGAAAATCGAACTCTACGTCGGCGGAATCGCAGGCAGAAACAATCAAACCAAAAAGATTTCCAACTGCTTTACCGTCACCGATATCGTTGTTGAAAACAGCACAGACGGCGTGAACAACATCGGGCGTATGTTCGGCAAACACGAAAAGAAAACGGAGTTTTCAACGTCCGCGATGTATTTTGCAAACGACAAGAAGTTTACGTTGAACGGCGAAACAGACTTCGAGTACAACAAAGATACGCAAGGCAATTCCGAAAATGCGACTTGGTTCTTGTCGAGCGAGAATATCAAAAACAAATTCTCGTTCAACTTCGGCGAGAACGGCGAATGGGAAATCACCGAAGGTCAATATCCCACGCTCAAATAATATCTTATGCAAACGTTAGATAATGCATTACGCGCGCCCATTGCTCAAACGGCGTTGCGGCAAAGACAATCGCCCGCGATGTCATTCCGAGCATAGCGTGGGAATCCCCTAAATAGAAACGAGAACTTTTGGGGCGATTGCCAAAAACCGCACTTGTTCTCGCAATCACTAACCGCGCAAGCCCTCTTTGCTCTCC
>CAVKUX010000007.1:0-23578 GCA_963659595.1 Anaeroplasmataceae bacterium
GCTGCGAAGCCGAATGATTCGCTGTCATTCCGAGCGTAAGCGTGGGAATCCAGCGTAGCGAAATGCGGCTGTCGCCTTGATTCCTACGTCGCAACGATGTTGCTTCTCTGAATGACATATGAAATAATTCAAATATTCCGCAACTGCGACGAAGTCGCAATATCACTGTTGCAAAGCAACAATATCGCTGTCGTAAGACAATATAACTGCACCATAAGTGCAATATCACTGTAAAAACAAAGGAACTATGCAACACGTATCTGTAAAAATCAAAAAACTGAACGAAAACGCAATAATACCCAAATACGGCACCCAGTTTTCCGCAGGAGCGGACTTGTACGCTTGCGAGGGGAAAGCGGTCACCGTCGAGCCTCATCAAACCGTGTTTGTACACACGGGCATTGCAATCGAGATTCCCGACGGACTTGTCGGACTCGTGTACGCTCGAAGCGGACTTGCAAGCAAACGCTCTCTTGCGCCCGCAAACAAAGTGGGCGTTATCGATTGCGATTACAGAGGCGAGATTATCGTATCTTTGCACAACCATTCGGACGAGCCGCAAACCATCGAGGATAAGGAGCGCATTGCGCAACTTATGATTGCGCCCTGCTTTGTCGCAGACTTCGAAGAAGCGGAAAACTTAAACGACACCGATCGCGGGCAAGGCGGCTTCGGCAGCACGGGAAAGATGTAAAAAGCATCTCTTTTCCTTGCGAATATTAAAAAAATCGCTCTCGAAACTCGGAAAATAGCGGTCAAATTGCGATTTTTTAATAAAATTTTCATAAATAGCGAAAAATCTTTTGACAAATCGGCAAATATGCACTTATGATAGTTGCATAAACATTCGAAAGGAGTGAAAAACGAGGTTATGACAATGACGTTTGTATCACTTATCGTCGTAGCAATTCTTATCGTAGGCCTTATTATTATGCAAGAGCCTCGTTTTTGTCATTCAAAATAATCGGATAAAAACAAGAAAAAGCGAGGCTCTCAAACAACTTTAATTTGAGAGCCTCTTTTTTAATTCAATCGACTTTGAGTGAAAGCACATTCCGCTCGAAGAAGCAAAAAAAGGAGAATATCATTATGAAAAAAACCGGTCTTAAATTGTTGGTTGCAACCGTGCTTACTCTGTCTGTTTGCGCGATGTGTCTTTACGGTTGCGGAAGCAAAAACTATGCGGAAAAGAACAGCGCATATTTTATCGGCGCGTCCGGACCTTTGACAGGCTCTGCCGCGACCTACGGCAATGCGGTGAAAAACGGCGCGAATCTTGCGGTGAAAGAGATCAACGCACAAGGCGGCGATCAATTCAAATTTGAAATCTACGACGACAAGGCAAGCACCTCTTCGGTCGGCACTAACTTTGCAAACCTTTACGAAGCGGGTATGCAAGTGTCGCTCGGCGCGGTCACGTCGGGATCTTGTCTCGAATTCAAAAATTACGCAACCGACAAGGACGTGTTGTGTCTTTGCCCGTCCGCAACGGCAGACGACGTGACGAAAAACAATACGAATATGTTCCAGATGTGTTTCTCGGACAGCAACCAAGGTGCGGTTACGGTTGAATGGATGCAATCGAAAAAAACAGACGGAGAGAGAAACGTTGCCACATCCACTCGTATAGGTGTTTTCTATTGCAGCAACGACGCATACAGCAAGGGCATCTACAACACCTTCACGGCGGCGGCAAAAGACGCGGGATACACGATCTCGGAGGTTGCGTCTTTCACCAACGACGCAGAGGGCAATCCCCCGACGGATTTCAGCTCGCAAGTCGCCATTTTGAAAGATTGCCAATTCATCTTTATGCCAATCTATTACACTCCTGCGGCAACCTTTATGGAGGCGGCTCAAAAGAGCACTATGTCGAGCGACACGGTCTTCTTCGGCTGCGACGGCTTTGACGGAATCGACACTATGAACGGATTTAACATCAACTCCATCAAACAGGAAGTGTCCATGCTTTCTCACTTCAACGCCAAATCCGACAGCACAAAGAGCAAAGCCTTTGTCGAAGCATACCAAAAAGAATACGGTTCAACTCCCAATCAGTTTGCCGCCTCGGCATACGATTGCGTGTATGCCATCGCAAAAGCGATTGCGACAGCAAAACAAAACGGCAAGGATGTTCCCGTCAACATCTCGGCAAAAGATTTGACTGCCATTTTGAGAGAAACTCTCACGAGCACGGACTTCACTTTTGACGGCGTCACCGGCAATCCTATCCGCTGGAACGAGGACGGAACAGTCAACAAAACCGCTCAAAAATTTGAAATAAAAGCAAAAACTGCTTAAACCGCAAACGCTGCCAAGGAAAAATCTCTTTGGCAGCGTTTTGCTTGACTTTCGGAGAAATATAAATGAATTTTTTGATCACTTTCATCAACGGATTGAGCCTCGGCGGCGTGTATGCAATGATTGCGCTGGGCTATACCATGGTCTACGGTATAGCAAAACTGCTCAATTTCGCGCACGGTGAAATCATTATGGTTGGCGGCTTCACCCTGTTGTTTGTCCTGAACGCAACGGGCGTGACCGTCGTGTCGATAGCGGTGGCGGTCGTTGCCGCGATGGCGGTGGGCATCATCACCGAACTTTTGGCGTACAGACCATTGAGAGGCGCGTCGCCCCTTGCCGTGCTTATAACGGCAATCGGCGTAAGTTATCTTTTGAGAAGCATTGCTCAACTTGCGTTCGGCACGGAGCCTCGCTATGTCAAAATCGATCTCGGCACCATTCAATCGGGCGACTTCGTGATGAGCGTAGGCACGCTTGTCACGCTTGCGTGCGCGACTGTCGTCATGATTGCCCTCACCCTCTTCATCAACAAGACGAAAACGGGAAAGGCGATGATTGCGGTGTCCGAGGACAAGGGCGCGGCAATGCTGATGGGCATCAATTCCAACAAAATCATCATGATCACGTTTGCAATCGGGTCTGCGCTTGCGGGTTTTGCGAGTTTTTTCATAATCCTCAAAAACCCGTTTTCGGTGAGCAACACGATGGGTTCGATGCCCGGCATTATGGCGTTCACCGCAGCGGTCATCGGCGGCATCGGCTCCATCCCAGGAGCAATGCTCGGCGGACTGCTTTTGGGGCTTATCGAAACTTTTTCAAACTCGATTCCCGAACTCAGTCCTTTTACCGTCGCCATTGAATTTGCGCTGTTGATTTTGATACTTATCATCAAACCCACGGGTATTTTGGGAAGAAAAAAGAGGGAAAAAGTATGAAAGAAAAAATCTCGTCTTACTTTTCCGCCGTCAAGAAAAGTTTCAAACTCAAAAACTTTGTCACATATATCGTTTTTGTCATTGTAATCGCAATTCTCATACCGTTGTCCGCGACGGAATCGCTCAGCATGAGTTCGTCGTTTCTGCTCGAACAAATAGGCTGCGCGATTATTGCGGCGGTGTCGCTGAGCCTTGTCGTGGGTTTTTTGGGTGAACTGTCTTTGGGGCATGCGGGATTTGTGAGTATCGGCGCGATTTTCGGCGCGACGTTCCAAAACAGCGTCTATCCCGAAATGTCCGAAGCATATCCCCTTTTGGCACTGGTGATCACAATGCTTATCGGCGGACTTATCTCCGCAATTTTCGGTTTTATCATAGGTCTTCCGGCACTGAGATTGAAAGGCGACTACCTTGCAATCGTCACTTTGGCGTTTTGCCAAATCGTGCAGACGGTGTTCGAGCAAATTCCGTTTTTCGGCGGAGCAATCGGAATCCAGAACGCGATGAGATACAGTTATTCCAAACTTTATCCCGTCATATTTATCGTTGCCCTGCTTTGCATCATATTGATCAAAAACTTCATACGGAGCAAGCACGGTAGAGCGGTCACCGCAATCAGGGACAACGAAATCGCGGCGCGCGCGATGGGCGTCAACGTTTCCTTCTACAAAATCTTCGTGTTTGTGCTGTCCTCCTTTATCGCAGGCGTCGCAGGCGTTTTGATTGCAGCGACAAAGAACTCGGTTGCGGCAAATGCGTTCACCTACAACTACTCCATCGACATTTTGGTCATGGTGGTTTTGGGTGGAATGGGCAACATCAACGGCAGCATCATCGCCGCCACCCTCATAACGTTCTTGAACGTGCGCCTCAACCATGTGTTTTCGGGAGATCTCGCCGCAATTAAAAACATTGTCTACGCGCTGATTTTGGTGCTTATCGTCATATATACCAACGCGCCCAAACTCAAACCTTTCCGTGAAAAATACAATGTCGCGACGCTTGGCGCATTGATAAAGAACACCATAACTCAACGCATAATGAAACGCACCGAAAAAGTCGACCCGTCAAAGGAAAAAGATTTCGACGCGGACTGGTCCAAAATCCCCACAAAAGTCGATATGGACGAAGTGCTTTCCCTCGACGTGTTGCCAAAGAACAAGGCGGACGACGTACAGACGCAAGGAGACGAAAATGAGTGACATAATCTTAAAAACAGAACATCTCGGCATTTCGTTCGGCGGTCTGAAAGCCGTTGAGGACGTCAACATAAGCATACAAAAAGGTCTCACCTACGGGCTTATCGGCCCCAACGGCGCAGGCAAAACCACCGTTTTCAACCTCATCACCGGCGTATACAAGCCGACCGACGGAAAAATCTTTTTGGCAGACGAAGACATCACGGGCAAAAGTCAGGCGGAAATCAACAAAAAAGGCATCGCGCGCACCTTTCAAAACATCAGATTGTTCAACAATATGAGCGTTGTCAAAAACGTTATGGTCGCGCTTGCCAATCAACCCGAATTCAAGTGCAATATCGCGCAGAGCCTTTTGAGAACTCCGAAGTTTTTCAACACGGAAATCGCAATGCGAGACAAGGCAAAGGAACTGCTCGACACATTCGGACTGCTCAACGAGCGCAATCAACTCGCCTACAACCTCCCCTACGGAAAACAGAGGAAACTCGAAATCGCGCGTGCGCTCGCGACCAATCCGAAACTCCTGCTTTTGGACGAGCCTGCCGCAGGTATGAATCCGCACGAAACGGCGGAATTGATGGACACCATCCGTTTTGTCAAAGACAAGTTTGATATCACCGTTCTTTTGATCGAACACGATATGAAACTCGTCGGCGGCATTTGCGACGAAATCACGGTTTTGGAATTCGGAAAAGAGTTGCTCTCAGGCAAAACATCCGACGTTCTCAACGATCCGCGCGTCATCAAAGCATATTTGGGGGACTGAAAATGGCATTACTCGAAGTTAAAGATCTCAAAGTCAACTATGGGCTTATCACCGCCGTCAAGGGCGTTTCGTTTGAAGTCAACGAGGGTGAAATAGTATCGCTTATCGGCGCAAACGGCGCAGGCAAAACCACCATTATGCAAGCAATAAGCGGGCTTCTGCCAAAGTCGGGCGGAAGCGTGTTTTTCGACGGCGAGGACATCACCCACCTGCCCGCACACAAACTCATCGCAAAGGGCTTGACGCAAGTTCCCGAAGGGCGCAGAGTCTTTCAGGAATTGAGCGTCAAAGACAACCTCTCCCTCGGCGCATATTCCGTCAAGGACTCCAAAAAGGTTAAGGAAGCGTATGAAAAAGTGTACGAAATCTTCCCCTTGTTGAAGGAAAGATCCAAACAAGTGAGCGGCACTCTGTCGGGAGGCGAACAGCAAATGCTCGCCGTTGCAAGAGCGTTGATGTCAAGCCCCAAAATGCTGCTGCTGGACGAGCCGTCAATGGGCTTGTCGCCGCTGTTTGTCAACGTCATTTTTGACGTTATAAAAAGCATAAACGAAGCAGGCACAACCGTGTTTGTCGTTGAACAAAACGCCCAAAAAGCACTGACAATCGCAAACCGAGCCTATGTGCTTGAAACAGGACTTATCTCCCTCGAAGGCACCGGGCAAGACCTCTTGCAAGACGAAAAAATCAAAATCGCATATTTGGGCGAGTGATGCCCCCCTCGCAAACTCCTCTCTGCATCTTCTCTTTGTTTGCGCAGACAAATATAATCAACCGCCGCAACCAAACCTGCCGAAACCTTGCAAAGAAACAGAAATCAAAATTTTACAACAAAGAAATTTTGCAACGACATATGAAAAAGGACTGCGTTTTGCAGTCCTTTTCCTTTGCGCTTTTAATCTCAACTAAACTGAACCGTAAACGATCCCGTTATCGAAGAGCTACGATATCTAACTGCGATATAATAAGTTTCTCCCGCTGTCATAGAGTATGACATTAAGAAATTATATCCGTTGTTGCCATAATTAGACGTCAAGTACGTTCCGGACGAATTGTAAAGCGTTCCTTGTTTGTAAGAATCACCACTGCCCGACGATTGAATGATATACGCTCCGCTTGTGGTGGGTCTGAACACAAAATACACAATTTGTCCACCCTTTGAGATTTTGACGTTGTAGCTGTTTCCACTGCTTGCCAAGATTGCGTCATCGAAGGACGTACCCTCTGGTTTTCCTGTCGTTCCATCGGCATAAATTCTCGTTGCTTGTGTTAAACAAGAGTTATCAGACCCGATTGAAATGTTGTTCCATTGTGACTTTGTACCACCGTAATATACGGTTTGCAAGTTTGTACAGTCATCGAAAGCATCAAAGTAAATACTCGTCACACTGTCGGGGATTGTTATACTTGTCAAACCGGTGCAACCAGAGAAAGCATAACAGTCTATTATCGTCACGCCGTCCGGAATCGTTACGCTTGTCAATTCTGTGCAATTTCTAAACGTGTACATCGGAATGGTTGTTATTCCGTCGGGAATTATATAATTGCCACGCGGAACTTCACCGCCGATATACAGTTTGGCGTCAGACGAAACGGCGAGAGGATTGTTATAATTAAATCCAAGCCCAAGTGCACACCAACTTTCCAATGATTCGACGTGAACTTCTTCAATGTTTTTGCAACCATAGAACGCACGCTTTCCAATGCTTGTTACGGAATCGGGAATTGTTATTTTGGTTATGCTACTAGGAAATACGCCACCCTCCCACGACGAATAAACACCATCTATCTTTGTGCCGCTTGTTATAACAATTTCGTCGAGAACATTGGATCCGCATTGTTTTGATATTTTGATTGCTGCGCTTGCAGATGCTGTTATCTTTTTTAGTCTTGAACATCCGGAAAAAGCATTTGCACCTATATACGTTACGGAATCCGGAATATAAACGCTTGAAATAAAATTGCCGATTTCAAATGCATTGTCCATAATGCCGATTGTTCCGTTCGGAATTATCAATGCATAATCGGTAGACATCATTCCCTTATATCCGTAAACGTAATTGTTTGCAACGACAAGTCCGTCGGGTTGATTGCTAAGCCATTCCTTGTTGTAAACAAACTGCGGAACTTGTGTCACGTTTTCACCAATAACGATATTTGTAAGATTTGTACAGCCTGAGAATATTCCGTTGTTGTTTTTTATTTCTGCCGACGAATTCCAGTAGACCGTTGTCAGATTTGTACAATCCCTAAACGCACCGTAACCGACATCCTCAACGCTTGCGGGAATCGTTATTTCCGTGATTCCGCTCATACCTTCAAATGCCCCGTCTTTTATTGTTTTTATTGAATCAGGGATTGTTATACTTGTAATTTTGTCGTTGCTTTCGCTTACGTCATTATCGTCGGCATAATGGGAATTGTTAACAAACGATTTCCACAGACCGCCTATTGATGTAACAGGAATGCCTTTATAACTTGACGGTATAACAAGATTCCCTGACAATTTGTCAATGGCGTATTCTTTCGCGCCTCTCATCTGGTAATCATCGTTTTTCTCACTACTATAATTAAACGATACCCTGTATGTTCCGTCATCTAAAAGTTCATAGAAGAAAGGATCGACGTTTGAGTACTTCACCGCTTGCGACGAGCCGTAAAAACCTGCGCTCATTGTTCCGACCGAACATACGATAAGCACGATTGCGGCAATCGCAAGTGCGGTGCGCTGTACCCTTTTCGAGCAAACGATGCAACCTGCCATCATTGCCGCCGTCGCCGCAGAGAAAATAACCTCGAACGCAATAAGCGCTTTCGATGTCGGCTTAAACCAAGCGTAAGGACCTGCGACGAGCATTGCAATCATCAATGAGAACGCCACTGCAAAAAGGACTACTGCAACGGCAAACAATGCGGTTGAAAGTTTGCCTTGCGGAGTCTTTTTAATTTCTTTGAGGCGTTCTTTTTTCTGTTGCCTTTCAAGCGCACGTTGTGCGCGTTCTTGTTCGCGTTGTGCGCGCTCTTGCTCGTGTTGCAACCTCTTTTCTTCGGCGATACGCGCTCTTTCTTCGGGAGTCAATGCAACCGCTTCGCTTATGTCCGTGTCTATGCTGTCGTTCGACTTGTTTGCGCAAATCCATTGCTCTTTTTGGAGATTGAGCCAAATTGCGTACACGCCGCAAGTTGCAATCGTGAGCGCAACCCAAAGCACCTGCTTTTTCAAAAGTCCGCTTCCCGTGCCGTCGAAATACAAGTGCGAATCGTCAATAATCGTATGTTCGCAAAGGTAGTCCTCGCGCTTACATTCGACAAACGGTTTTGCAAGACCGAGCGTAAACGCACCTACAAAGAACGACGCCAACTTAAAGCCGAAAATGACGCCCGTTTTGCCGTCGTATGACGATTCTCCGCCCTCGTTTCCGTCATAGTGTGTGTGTTCGATCACCCATTTGTGCAGTTTGTCGGCAAGGAAAATCGAATATATGCCGAACGTGACAACGCACAAGAGCATCCAAAGATAATACTTCTTTGCAAGGTCTTTGCCTTTTCCGTCAAAACTCAACCTACGACCTTTAACATACGTTTTTGACGCAATAAACCCTTCGTAGTGACATTTGAGCCACGGATACGCAAATCCGAGCGTAACCATGCTCACCCACATCAAAAGGAGTTTTTCGGCAAACAGTTCAAACACCGTCGCCGTGAATCCCGACTTGCCTGCGCCGAGCGCGCCGTTGGTTTGGCTCGCCTTTTTGGCTTTTGCAAGTTCAACTTCCATCGCCGCTTGTTTCTGTTCCATATCAGCAATGCGCGATTTGAGATTTTGCACTTCTTCGTTTTGCCGAGCGTCGCTTGCGCTATGCTCGGGTTGACTCGTCTGCGCTTTCTTCACAAACTTCGCGCCGCAACTTTGACAGACCAACAAGTCGTCGTCTTGCGGCAAGATATTGCCGCCGCATTTTGGACAAATCATTTGCTCTCCTCCTAATACAAAAGCAGGTGCCTTGCACCTGCCATAAATTTGTCCGCAAAATATAACAAGTGCATTTTCTGCTTGAATTTTGCCACAAATTCGAAGGATTACAGTAAAAACGCTGTTGACAGAAATACACTTGTTACCGATAGTAAAAAGCGTTTTTACCGTTTCTATTCAAATTTGTGGCATCTTTATGATAATATACAACACTCTTTTATGTCAACAACAACTTGCCCAAAACAAAAACGCGCCTTGCGCGCGTCTTTGATAAATATCGTGATTATTATATATGTTTTTATATTCTTAATGATTGACGTGATTCGATTCAAATCCTCTGTTTCGGATTTGTTTGTTTCCGTTTTGTTCACTCGATCTCAAAGTAGTTGAGGAATGCGATTGTGCGCTTCATTGCCTCTTTGGATATTTTGAGGAATTGCGCGACGGCAAATGCGTGCACAGCCCATCTTCCCTCGCCGTGATAATGCTCGTACACAACGCCGAGTTGCTGAAACTTCTTCACGAGGTCGAACGTAAGCACCGCAAGTTTGTCGTTCTCTGCCGAGATTGCAAAAGTCGGCGGGAAATCTTTCGTCACCCAGTTGATGGGCGAAACCTCTTTTTGCAGCGGCTCGCTACATTCCTCGACGGGCGTACCCTTGCAATAGGATTGAGTGTAAATGCCTATGTTTTTGAAGCCCGTATGCACGGCTTTGGGGAAGTCGTACACGCCGCAGTTGAGCATAAGCGCGGAGATTTTTTGGTCTTTGGAGCGTTCGTCGAGGTCGAAGTGCGAGGCGTATTCGGGATTTGTGCTTATCGCGCCCGCCATACTGCTCAAATGCGCGCCCGCACTCTCTCCTCCGACAAATATGCGGTCCATATCTATGTTGTACTCTTCTGCGTGGTCTTTGAGCCAGGCAAACGCCTTGTACACGTTTTGAATCATCTCGGGATGACCGTAAAAGGGCGCGTCGCCGTAATAAAGGCTTGCCACGAAATATCCCGTTTTTTCGCAAAGTTTGGTGGTGTACGCCTCTCTTGTTTCGGGAAGTCCGCCAATCCAGCCGCCCCCGTGAATGTAGACAAACACGCGCGCTTTTTTGCTTCTGTCCCTATCCTTTCTCTCGTATATGTCGAGATAAAGGCGTTTATCGTTTTGGTCGTATCTCAAAAACCTTGTGGTTTTGACCTTGTGCGAGCGACGGAAACTGAAAACGGTGAGCCAGCCCAAAAACTCATTCTTTGCATGTCCGCCCGCAACGTAAAGATACTTTGCGTCGTAAGCGGCTTTCTTCGCTTGTTTTTTTGCCCTCTTCTTTGCCTTTGCCGTGATGTCGGCAACGTTCTCTTTGGCAAGCTCGAGTTTTGCTTCTCTTTCCTCGCGCTTGATTTTCTTGTCGAGTTCCTCTCGCCTCTTTTCGAGTTGCGCGTATTTTTGGTCGAAAATATCTCTTTTTGCAAGATTGTCGATAGCCGTAAATATGCGTCGTTTCATATGCCTTTCTCCGTTAAAAAAGATGTGCGTGTTTTTCTTTTATATTGCAAAACAAGGTTTTATCGCATTGTTTTGCAAATATAAACCTTGTTTTTGTGTTTGATGTGTATTTTATGCCTTTTCCGCAAACGAGCCGTCCTTGGTGTCCTTGACGACGTAGCCGAGTTCGTTTATCTTTGCTCTTATTGAGTCCGCGCTTGCCCAGTCCTTGTTTGCTTTGGCAACCCTGCGTTGCTCTACGAGGTCGAGAACTTCTTGCGGAATCGCACCCTCTTTTGCCTTTTGCTTTTGCTCGTAGTATGCGATGAAGTCTTTGGGAGTGCATCCGAAAAGTCCGAGCAAATCGTAGGTTTTCACAACCTGTTTTGCGTCCGCAACCGCGTCGGAATCGCCCGCTCTCAACTTCGCTCTTATACCCTTGAATATGCCGAACAAATCCGCAAGTGCCTTTGCCGTGTTGAAGTCGTCGTCCATTGCGCGATTGAATCCGTCGTCAATCCACTTGCTTTGCTTGTCGCTCGAAAGTCCGCTTTCGTTCACCTCGTCAAGCACCTTGTAAAACTCGTACATATGCTTGTCCGCGTCGGGGAAAAGTTCGTTTGTGATATTGATGTCGCCTCTGTAATTCGTCTGCAAAAGCGCATACTTTATCGTTTCGGGTTTGTACTCGGAAAGAAGGTCGGAAAGAAGCAAACTGTTGCCGAGCGACTTGCTCATCTTCTGTCCGTTGACTTTGATAAGTCCGTTGTGAATCCAGTATTTTGCAAACTGCTTGCCCGTGAGCGATTCCGTTTGCGCAATCTCGTTTTCGTGGTGGGGGAAGATGAGATCTCTGCCGCCGCCGTGAATGTCGATTTGCTCGCCGAACGCCGCTCTGTTCATAGCCGAACATTCGATATGCCAACCGGGTCTGCCCTTACCCCACGGCGATTCCCAGTATATTTCGCCTTCCTTTGCCGACTTCCAAAGCGCGAAGTCGAGAGGATTGCGCTTGTTTTCCTCGTTCTCTATACGCACGCTCTCGTAGGCGTCCTCGAGCCTTCTGCCGCTGAGTTTGCCGTAGCCGGGAAAACTCTCGACCGCAAAATACACGTCGCCTCTGTCCGTTGCGTAGGCGTGACCTTTTTCTATGAGTTTGGAAACGAAGTCGATGATATTGTCGATGTTGCAGGTCGCTTTGAGCCAAATCGTAGGGTCGTCAACCTCGAATTTACGCATAAGTTTGTCAATGCGCTCAATCATCATACTCGCATATTCGAGAGGGGGTATGCCCGTTTCTTTGGACTTTGCGATGATCTTGTCGTCAACGTCCGTGTAGTTGCGAGCGTAATTGACCTTGTAGCCGATTTTCTCGAAATACTTGCGGATGATATCGTAAATGAGTGCCTGATAGGCGTGACCTATATGCGCCTCGCCCGAAACCGTGATTCCGCACGCGTACATATTGATTTGACCTTCGTGAATGGGCGAAAAGTCCTCTTTTTTTCTCGTCAGCGTATTGTAAATTTTCATACGGAACTTTGTCCTTTTATTCCTGCGGTTTGTCCGCCTGAGATTTGTTTTGCTCGAATTGCGCCTCGATTTCCTCCACTTCGGACGGAAGAACGTTGTCCTCGTCGACGGTTATGGAATACCTGCAAGAGCGCACGCCCAAAGCCTTTTCAAGGTCGTAAACGCGCTTGTTGAGCCTCAAAAACTCCTCCATGATTGGGTCGGGAAGAAGAATCTGATCCATATCCGCAATGCGCTTGCCGTCCTGCTTGACCACTCTTCCCGGAACGCCCACGACGGTCGAATACGGCGGAACGTCTTTGAGCACAACGCTGCCCGCGCCGATTTTGCTGTGCGCACCGATATGTACGGGGCCTAAAACCTTTGCGCCTGCGCACACCATAACGCCCTCGTCGAGCGTGGGGTGACGTTTGCCCGTGTCCTTGCCCGTGCCGCCCAGCGTTACGCCTTGATAAAGCACGCAGTTGTCGCCAATTTCGGCGGTTTCGCCTATGACGAGTCCCACGCCGTGGTCGATGAATATTCCGCTTCCTATCGTCGCGGCGGGGTGAATGTCCACGCCCGTCTTTTCCTTTGCTTTGTAGGAAACGAAAAGCGCGAGTGTCTTCCTGCCTTTGAGCCACAACTTGTGCGCATAACGATAAGCACACAGGGCTTTGTACCCTGTGTACGTTCGTCTTACGATCCTACTGTTCGTGGCGGCAGGGTCTTTTTGCATAATGACTTGCAAATCGCGCTTTTTTGCTTCGGAAATTTTCATATTTTCCCTTGATTATTCGGCGTCTTTATCCTTGTTTTCGGAAGGAGCGTTGTCTGCGGATTCGCCGTTTTCATTGCCCTCGGGTCTGTTTATCTTGGACGAGAACAGACTCTCGCCGCTCGACTCTTGACCGAACAAAGCGTTGATTTCGTCTTCGTAGATGGTTTCCTTCTCGTAAAGAGCCTTGACCATCGCGTCCATAATAGAGCGATTTTCTTTCAATATATTCAAAGCGACCTGATATTGCGTATCGATGATGGTTTTGACTTCCTCGTCGATCTTCGCCGCGACTTCCTCGCTGTAATTGAGGTGCGCCTGATAATCTCTGCCGAGGAACACTTCCTCGCTCGTGCCGAGATACATATTGCCGATAGATTCGGACATACCCCACTCGGTGACCATACGTCTTGCAAGTTGCGTGGCTCTTTGGATGTCGTTCGACGCGCCCGTCGAGATGTCCTTAATGACGATCTCTTCCGCCGCGCGTCCGCCGAGCATCATTGCGATGTCGTCAAGCAGTTTGCCTTTTGTCATATGGTTGTCGTCGTTTTCGGGAAGGGTTATGGTGTAGCCCGCCGCCATACCGCGAGGTATGATGCTCACCTCGTGTACGTCGTCGCAATGCTTCATACGTTTTGCGACGATTGCGTGACCGCTCTCGTGATATGCGGTGATACGCTTGTCCGACTCGGTGATAAGACGAGATTTCTTTGCGGGACCTGCCATAACTTTGTTGACAGCCTCGCTGATGTCCTTCATCGTGATAACTTTTCTGTTTGCTCTCGCCGCCAAAATCGCGGATTCGTTGAGAATGTTCTCTATGTCTGCGCCCGTAAATCCGGGGGTGAGCCTTGCAAGCGACTTGAAGTTGATGTCGGACGCAAGCGGTTTGTTGCGAGAGTGAACTTTGAAGATTTCCTCTCTGCCCTTGACGTCGGGAACGTTGACGTAAATTTGTCTGTCGAATCTGCCCGGACGCATAAGAGCGGGGTCGAGAATATCCGCGCGGTTTGTCGCCGCCATGACGATGATGGAACTGCTTGCCTCGAAGCCGTCCATTTGGACGAGAAGTTGGTTGAGGGTTTGTTCTCTTTCGTCGTTGCCGCCGCCGAGGCCAGCGCCGCGTTGACGACCCACTGCGTCGATTTCGTCGATGAAGATAATGCAAGGCATATTCTTTTGTGCCTGATCGAACAAATCTCTCACTCGCGATGCGCCCACGCCTACGAACATTTCCACGAAGTCCGAACCGCTAATCGAGAAGAACGGAACGTTCGCCTCGCCTGCAACAGCCTTTGCAAAGAGCGTTTTGCCGGTGCCGGGAGGTCCGACAAGAAGAACGCCGCGCGGAATACGCGCGCCTATATCCGTATACTTTTTGGGATGTTTGAGGAAGTCCACTATTTCTTGCAATTCCTGCTTTTCTTCCTCTGCGCCGGCAACGTCGTTGAATCTGACTTTGATGTCGCGCACTTGGTTTGCTTTTGTTTTGCCGAAGTTGAGGGCTTGACCTTGCGCGCCCGCGCTCTTCCTCAACACGACCATAAATATGCCGAAAAGTGCGGCGTACAGAATGAGCGGAACGAGTACGCTCGAAAGCAACGAACCGCTGGACGGGTCGTCGTATCTGACGACAACGTTGTTAAGCCAGCCTTCTTCTTCCCACTTTTCGAGATCGGACAAGAATTTCGTGCCGCGAATATTCACATAGTATGCGTAGCCGTTGTCACCCTCTTTTTGAATTTTTACGGTGTAACTTCCTTCGATGTACATCGATTTGATTACACGCTGGGGGGTTCCGTTTGCGTCGACGTTCTCAACCCACGATTTGAGGCTGTCCGTCGTTCCCGAATAGGGGATTTCGGTGGGTCTTGTCAGTTCATATGCGATAACGAACGCAATGACGACGAGAAGTATCACACCGACGATGATGAGTGTGCGTCTTGTGGTTGGTTTCATCCATCCTCCTGAAATCGACGCGGTGCGACGATTCCGCAATAATCATATATTATGTTCTACATATTATAAAAATTAAATACGAAAAAGTCAATGCAACAAGAAAAGTTTACGTTCCCTGCCGCCGTGTCTTTTGAATTAGTATGTCTAAATGTTAAGGAAAAACTATTAAAAACGCATTAAACCGCCACACATTTTTAATATTTCGGGCAAAAAAATACGCTTTGCCCGTTAAAAAACTACCATATGCCGAACTATTGTCGCCATCAAAAGGCTGCAGCGTACAATAAAAAACACAAAAACCGCACAAGACATACCCGATAGGCTGCCTATCCTCGAGCAAGGATTGCGGACAAACATAAAGAAACGGCGGCCGATGCGTTTGCATCGAGCGTCGTTTCTTTGTGCGAAAATTAATTTTCCGCCGCTTTTAGGTTATGATGTTTTGTCATTCCGCTTGAATTTTCTTCATCTTTGAAAAATAGTTCGCTTCGCCGATGACGAAGAGCAAACCCGCAACGACAAACATCGTGATGCCGATGGCGTAACCGACGTTTCCCGGAACGAGAAAGAAGAATGCAAGTCCCACGGAAAACGCAATGAATGCAACCAAAAGGAACAAAATCATCACGTTCATATTGCCGAGTTCCGCAACTCTTTTGACAAGATTTCTGTCTTCCATATCACACCTCCTTTTGCCATATCGTGTGCAGAAATCGCAGTTTTATTCTTTTGAGAAAGCGCAAAAATACCATCCTTTTACGTTTAATTTTTCAAAGAGCGGCAATAATTCGGCAATGAGAAAAACAAAACGTAAACAAGACGAAAACGAAAAAATCAACGCTCCCTCTCGACTTTTCCCATGCGCCTACGTGGCGAAAAGCGATGAGGAGCGCGACCCTCTCGCGCCGTTTGTGGCGCGTATGTTCAACGCCATAATCGAAAGAGGCGAGAGAGAAATCGTGGTGGTATGCTTCGGCACAAACGCCATTTCGGGCGACGCTCTCGGTCCGTCGGTCGGCACTCTGCTCACAAAAAAATACGACGTTTCAACATTTGTATACGGCACGGACGAGGCGCAAATCAACGGCAAAAATATGCGCGAATGGCTTGCGTTTATAAGGTCCGTTCACCAAAACGCATTGTTCGTTGCGGTGGACGCGTCTTTGGGGAGCAAAGACAAAGTGGGACAAATCGTGCTTCGCGACGACGGAGTGTGTCCCTCGGGCGTGACGGGAAAATCCGAGCGTTTCGGCGATGTAGGAGTTTTGGGCATAGTGGCTCGCAATCACGGCGACCCTCTTATGCAACTTATGACCGTATCGCCGGTTTATGTGGACAATTTGGCAAATGAAATTGCGGTTATGTTGAAAGCGGCTCTTGCGTGAAAATTTTCACGCGCGCCGTTTTTGTCATTTTTTGCCGTTTGTTTGGCGTTTTGTCATCGGGGTTTTGCCGTATTTTCCCGTTTTTTCAAATCGGTTTTTGGCGCAACCGAACTTTTTTTGTATTTGTTATTGCATATAATTTTATATCGGGTTATAATGTTTACAACTAATATCTTGCGCATATGCGCGCCTTTAGAGCACGCTTGCGCACAACGGAAGGTACAACTATGACGTCATTCTTACTCTCTGCCGACATCCCCTACGCGGACATCGCGTTTTTCGTCGTTGTCGCGCTCGGCTTGATTTTGGGCGTCATACGAGGATTTTCCAAATCCTTCAAGGGCGTATTTCTCTCAATCGCCATTATGCTTGCGGCATTGCTCTTGATATCCCCCACTTTCGATTCGGTGCGCAACTTCGATGTGTTCAAAAAAATGGAATCTTCCATCACACAAAAAATCGAAAGCGGCGACAAGATTTTTTCGCAGCCCATCACCGTGCGCGAAAATGCCGAAAGCGGCGAAAAAGAATATTATGTCGTTGTGTCGAGCGAGGAAGGCACCGCCGAGGTCGAACTTGAAAAGAGTATGGGCGACGGGTTGACTTCTTCCCTCAAGGGCAAGTTTGCTCTGTGGCTTGCAAAAAAATTTATTACCGACGACGGTCAGACAATAGGCGGCGTTGCGGGTACGTTTGCGTCGGACATAATCGTTGCGGTGATTATGTTTATCGTCTACTGCGTTGCGCTGCATCTTGTATGTTGGCTTCTTCGCAAGATATTTGCAAAAATGCACACGTCCGAATCGGGCGCGCTCAAAGCCATCGACCGCACTTTCGGCGCAATCGTGTCGACGGCGTTCGCGCTTGTGTTTATCCTTGTGGTGCTTGCGATTCTCAATGCCCTCAAAGACAAACTGCCGACGGTTGACACCGCTCTTTCGTCCTCGACGATTTGCGGATATTTTTATCAGAACAATCCTGTTGCAAAACTTTTCACCGAAATCTTCGGTTGATAAAACTCGTGTCTGCTCTTTGCAGACACGTTCGATATTATGAGGTATATTATGAAAGTGCTTCGCGGAACTTTAACTTTCGTTCTCGGTATGGTGATAGGCATCATACTTTTCGTCCTCGCAATCGGCGGTGCGGTTGTCGCCTTAGGCACATCCATTACGGTGGGGCAACTGCAATCCAATTTTACACAGGAAGGTCCGATTGCTCAAGACAGCGACCTCTACAACCAGACCATTCTCGACGCTGTCAAAAACGTAATTTCTGACGTGCAGGGCTTTTCGTCGGGCAGCGTGTCGTTGCAAACGCTTTATCAGCACTACGGCATTTCGATACTCAACGGAATAAGCGGCATCGACTTCACCACAAAAGCATTCTACACCACGCCCGTCAAGGACATGTTGAACGACTTGTCTATTGTCGTCAACTCGTTTACGCTCAACGATATGAGCAAACTTGCAGATATCGATTTTTCTTCTTTCAATCTTCCCATACTCGACGACAACCTCGACAATAACGTAAAAGGCGCAATCGAGAACATCATGGGTTCGCTCAACGGCGATTTGTCGGTGAGAAAGATAAAGGACAACTTCGGCATCGACATCGGCGTTGGTGACAATAAACTCATCGCGACGTTGCAAGACGTTTCGATGTCCTCCTTCGGCGCGGTGGTGAACGCAATCACCCTCGACAAACTTTTAGAAGTGGATTCCGACTCGTTTATCCCCAAGGGCGACAACCTCGTATATCAAAAGGTTGACAGATACGAGGAAGTTTCAAAAGCCGACCTCTCAAACGCAAATTACTCCCCCGCTCTCGGCGTCGAAACCTACATTGCGGGCGCAATCGACACCGACGGCGACGGCACGACGGACAAACTTGTCGAAAACGAACTTCGCTACATCAAAAAGACCGTAAAGAACGAAGACGGCACGGAAAGCGAAAAATACGTCGTCGACAATTCCTGCTATGGAGAAGACTTCTCTGTCGACGAGAACGAAACGACTTTCTATCGCCATGTCGAATACGTCGTTGCGACAGATGCGTCGGCAAGCCCCGCAAGCCTCTATATACTCGCTTACGCAAACCGCATTGCGACTTTTGCGGGCAGCAACTACACCCTTGTGTCGAAAGGGTTCGTACCCTTGACAGATATTACGTTTGCGACAACCCCGAAAGTCAACGCAAATAAACTCAACATTCAAGCAGTCAAATACAAACTCGAAGACGGAACTTACGAGGAGAGCGAAACGTTCTATATTATGGACGCAGAAATCACCAAAGACAGTATGCTCCGCACCCTCGACGCAGGCGAAACGGCGGACGGCAAAACGCCTTATTTGCGCATACACAAAGGCACTTCGGCGCAAGTGTTGCAAATCGTGTCGAATATGAGCGTTGTCGAACTCCAAAATGCCGACAACCTTCTCGACCAATTCACGATAGGCGATGTGGTGGACACCACAAAACCCGACACCGCAAAGGCTATCATCGCGCTCAAAGACTGCAAACTCAGCGAGATAGGTGTGAAAATCAACGACCTCAAAATCGATGAATTTATCGACATCGACGACGATTCCGCCCCGATTATGAAAGCGCTCGCAAAAAGAGAGTGCACACTCAAAGACCTCGATACCGTCGCAAACAAACTGACAATCGGCGAAGTTTTGAGCATCGAATACGATGTGTATGAGGAAGCGACGGACGGCGCATACGTCAAATGCGACGTGTTTGTCGCCTACAACTCATACGCACACGGAGATGGCGTTCAACTTTACCAAAAGCAAGCGGACGGAACATATAGCGCAGTGGCTTCCGTTGCGGACGGCGAAACCGCATACGTCGCAGTCGAAAGATACCGCATCTACAACGCCGACACCGATGGCGCGGCAACAAGGTATGCACGCACCACGCAAGGCGCAACTGCTCTTGCCCTCCAACAAATGGCAAGGCGTGGCTACACCCTCGAGGAAATCGGCACCAAACTCAACGATATGTTCTTTGACGAACTCGTGCGCATCGAGAGCGGCGACAATGTCCTTATGAAATCGCTGTCCAAAAAGGACGCGACCCTCGACAACATAAGCAAGGTTGTGGACACTCTCAAAGTGGACGAAGTCATTGAAATAAACGAAACTTCCTCTCGCCTTATGCGATCCCTCAAAGCGAGAGATTGCCTCGTCACCGACCTCGGCAATATATCCGACCAACTCACCCTTGCCGAAACCACCGACATCGCATTCTACAAGTACGAAACAAACGCAAACGGCAAATACGTCAAAGTGGTAGAAGACAAATACGTCTACTGCGACGGCAACGAGTATTTTGAAAGCGAACGCTTCTCGAAAGACGACGAGGGCAATTACGTTTCCGCCGCAAACGGTAAATACGCAAAAGCATTCTACTTCACACTCTATAATCCCGTGCAGCACAAAGGACTTGTCACTTACACCCGCACGACGGACGAAACCACACTCGGCTATAATCCGTCGTCTGCGGTGCTTCAACGCATGGCGTATTCAACGCTCGGCGAATTTTCCGATTCGTTCGGCAATCTTACGCTCGGCGACGTTATGGACATCGACGCAGATATTTACGCACAAGACGCAACCGTCAACCCCGACACGTCATATTTCTACTACGACGCTACAAATCGCCTCTTTATGAGACAGGGCGATTCTGTCCCAACCACCGTGACGGACGACCACAAAAACTACAAAGTCGCAGTCGCAGGCACGAGTTCGTCGGTCATCAAACGCCTTGCGTACGTCCCCGTTGACGATTTGTCAAGCGCAATGGAAATCGTGATGAAAGATATGCTTCTTTCCGAACTTGTGGACGTGTACGAGTTCTCTACAATCGAGAGTATCGACGAAACCTTTGACAAAGACGCCAGCACGATTGACGAAAACGACCGCTTTATCGTCGGTCAAGTCGGTGTGGAAATCGATTCGGAAGGCAACGAAAAACCCTACACCTATGTCTATGACGAAACGGGTAAGTATATCGCAAGAAGTTACGCTTTCGTCGAAGCAAGCGACGCGCTGCTCGCCGAAAGAAAGAGCGGCACGGTTTCTTTCAAATACGAAAACACACAATTGCTTTCGGACCTTACATCCGGAACTATCTCCGGCAATATTTATTACCGCGGCACAAAAGACGGGGAAACATATGTGTACGACAACAACGCCACTCTCTGCGCCTATGTCGCATACAAAAACCCCGATCTTCTCAACTCTACAACCAAAACCACATCCGACAAACTATACAAGCGCGTTTCGGCATTGGCAGCGGATGCGGACGCTGTCACCCGCGACACTTACGACAATACCACCAAGGACCTCTACGTCCTCATCAACGGCAAATACACATTGTACGAATCGTCAAACCTCGCTCACGCAGGCGAAACAATCTACCAAAAACAAGAGGGATCGGGCACCTACTATGTGAGCAAATCAACGCCCGGTGTGGCAGACGATGGTGTGGCAGACGATCCGGATTATGCGTATAAAAATGATGTGCTTTACGCAAAACAATACTGCGAAAACATCTATGTCAAGGACGCAAACGGCGCATGGGTCGTCATAAACGGCAAAGCCGAGCCATACGACGCGAGCGTACACGACAGCAGCACCGCAAGATACAAAGTCGTCGTAGGCTACCTTGCACAAACCAACGAAGTGTACAACACCACAACGACAAGCGGCACAACGACTTACACCAATCCGCTTCCCCACATCACCGCAAGAGTGACCGTCGAAAACGAAAAGAGCGAGGCGGTGCTTCGTATGATTGCAAGAAAGCAAGTCACTATCGAAAACATCAACGGCGTCATCAAAGAAGCGACGATTTCCGACCTTATGGACGTAACGGAAGGCAGTTTGTTCTACGATGTCAGAGACAGCAAACTCGACGATTTGAGCAGTGATGTCGAAAAGAAATTTTCAACCATGACAATGGGGCAACTCATCTCATATGCAAACATAACGGACCTCGAAGACGGCGTTAAAGAAGTTATCTCGGATATAACGCTCGAAAACTTTTTCCGTAGTCTTTCGCCAAGCAAGACGGCGGGAATCGTCATCAACCTTGAAAAAGCGTACGGCTACAAAGTGTAACGCTTCTTCAAACGCAAGCAAACCAACACAACTAAAAACCCTATCAAAAACACAAAACGGCTGTTTATCAGCCGTTTTCGTTTTGATTAAATATCCGTTTTTGTAAAATCTTATATCTTTTTACTTTTCGGAAAGTTCGAGCCATTCTTCTTCCATAGGCGCAAGTTTCTCTTTGAGCGTAGCAATTTGAGCCTCTATTTCGGCAATTTTGACGTAGTTTGTATACACGCTTTCGTCGCCGAGCATGACCTCTTGCAAAGAGGAAATCTGTTCGTTAAGAACGTTCATCTTTTCTTCGAGAAAACTCATTCTGTGCGTGCGCCTCGCTTCTTCCTTGCTTTGCGATACGGGCTTTTCTTTTTTCTTAACTTCGACGGATTTTCCTTGATTATCGTCGCTTTCGCTTGCGGTCTTTCTCGCCTCGTAATCGGAATATTTGCCGTCGAAAAGTTCTATTTTTCCGTCGGTGAAAACAATGAGTCTATCGCACACTCTGTTGATAAAATATCTGTCGTGCGACACGGTTATCACCGTTCCCGTGTAGTTTGAAAGCAGTCTTTCAAGCGTTTCTTTGCCGATGATGTCCATATGGTTTGTCGGCTCGTCGAGTATGAGAATATTCGGTTTTTTACGCAATATTTTGCAAAGCGCAAACCTTATTTTTTCTCCGCCCGACAAGGCGCATATGCGCTTAAAAACGTCGTCGCCCGTGAGCATAAACGCGCCGAGCGCACTGCGCGCTTCGGTGTTGGACAGCATAGGAAATTCGTTTTGGAAATCTTCGAGCACCGTAAGCGTCGAAAAACTTTGCGTCGAAGTTTGGTCGAAATAACCAACTTGCGCGTGAAGTCCGAAAGTCGCGCTTCCACCGAGCGGTTTGAGTTTGTGAACGACGGTTTTCACAAGCGTGGATTTGCCCGTGCCGTTCTGCCCTATTATGCCGACTTTTTCCCCTCTTTTGACAATCGTGTCAACCTCGCCGAGCGGCTTGTCGTAGCCGAATACGAGTTTGTCGATAACGACCGCTTTTTCGACGGTTTCACGTTCGGGCTGGAAGTTGGAGCGAAAAGTCGCCGTATCGAAATTTCTCGGATCTCCCGCTTCGCCTATACGCTCGATTTGCTTGAGTTTTGCTTGCGCCATTGCGGCTTTGTTTGCCTTGTATCTGAACTTTTCAACGAGCGCGGTAAGGCGGTCAATTTCCTTTTTGCGCATAATGGAGTCTTTTAACGCCTTGTCGTAGGCTTGCTGTTTTTGTGCCGTAAAAGATGTGTAGTTGCCCGCATATCGCTTTGTTTCGCCGTACTCTATTTCGTATACGACATTCACGATTTTGTCCAAAAACATACGGTCGTGCGACACTATCACGCAGGATTTTTTGTATGCGCAAAGATAGTTTTCAAGCCACTCGATCGCCTCCAAATCCAAATGGTTGGTAGGCTCGTCCAAAAGCAAAACGTCGGGCTTTGACAAAAGAAGTTTCAAAAGCGCGATTTTGGTGCGCTGTCCGCCCGAAAACTCGCAAAGCGGCTTTTCCAGATCCTCGTTTGAAAATCCGAACTTTTTCACCGCCGTGAGGTATTCTTTTTTATAGGTATATCCGCCATCTCTCTCGAATTGCTCGCAAAGACGAGAATATCTTTTTACGTTTTGGTCGCTCGAATCCGTTTGCAGTGCCGAAAGCGCGCTTTCCATATCCGCCTCTATGCCAAGCAAATCGGAATACGCGCCCAAAATCTCGTCGAGCATAGTTTTGGACTTGTCGTCGTTGCTCGTCTGTTTTAAAAAACCGATGACGGGGTTGCCGCTTGTAAAAACGCCGTACGGCGCGTCGTCCTCGCCCTTTTGGCACTCAACCTCGCCAGTCAAAACTTTGAGAAGCGTGGTTTTTCCGCAACCGTTGCGACCGATAAGCGCGATTTTTTCGTTTTCGCGAATGACGAAATCCGCCTGATTTATAACCGGCGTTCCGTCATATTCCACCGCTACGTTTGATACGTTTATTTGCATACCTCGATTCTATCCTATTTTGCAAATTAAGTCCATAAAATCCGCCAACATCCTCTCCTCTTGTGTGAATTTGACAAACTATAAACAAAATTGGTTGTTGCAAGCAAACGATATTTTCGGTTATAATAAAACAAACAAAAAACCTCGG
>CAVKUX010000007.1:23588-29021 GCA_963659595.1 Anaeroplasmataceae bacterium
TATTATAAAACTATCAACTTTTGTCTGCGTTTTTCTTGTTATCTTCTCTCTTGCAAGCGTGCTTTTTGCTTGCAATAAAACGCAATCGCCCGACCTCTCGGACGCGAGAATTTCGAAGGATACAAAATTCGGCGCAGCGATAATCGATATTTCAATCGAGGATTTCGACAAACTCGGTTTTGCGCTCGGGGATAGTTGCGACATAATTTTCAGCAACGGATACAAACTCTCGGATGTGCCGTATTTCAACGGCTATTATGTCAAAAACGGCGAGCCGGTCATCGTGGCGTATCCGTCCAACACCAACGTGCTTGTCACCCTCAACAATGTCGGGATATGGGATACCGCCAATCTCAAAGACGACTGCACGGTGAAAATAACTCTGAACACCTCAAAAAAATACCTCGCCACACAACAAGCGCTCGGGCAAAGTTATTCTCTTGTAAGAAGCGAGTATTCTTCGGACGAGGAATTTTCCAATTTCAGGGCTTTGAGCGGCGGGAATCTGAAAGAAAATTTCATTTATAGAGGCGCAAGCCCCGTCGACAACAGCAGAAACCGCGCTCTGTATACCGACGCATTGCTCAAAAAAACCGCCGTGGACTGCGTGGTTGATTTGGCAGATTCCGAATCGGATATGGCGGCATACCTCGCCGATGAAAACTTCCGCTCGGAGTATACAAAATCCCTATATGAAAACGGCAATATGATCTTGCTGTCGATGGGTTCGGGCTATGCGTCGCAATCCTACAAGGAAAGCGTCGTCAAAGGCTTTGAATTTATGCTTCAACACAAAGACGCCGCATCCTACTATATCCATTGTATGGAAGGCAAGGATCGCACAGGGTTTGTCTGCGCACTGATCGAGGCTCTTGCCGGCGCAACATACGACGAAATGTGCGCCGACTATATGAAAACGTATGAAAACTACTACAAAATCTCAAAGGATAAAACTCCTGAAAAATACAACGCAATCGTTGCACTCTATTTCGATTCGTTTATGGAATGTCTCTACAAAACATCCGATGTCGAGACCTTGAAAACAGCCGACTACACTCTTGCCGCAACGCAATACCTCATCGACGGCGGCATGAGCGAACACTCCGTCGCCGAATTCAAATCGCTGATTTCAAAAAATTGATTTCGGAAGAAGTATCGTGGCACGTAGTGCCGCCGCACAAATCGTTCGGCAGGGGCAAGAGTTTCTTATTCCCATTAATTTCTCCTATACCTCTGCTTATTTGACTTTTCCTTTTTTCTGTGCTATCCTATTGCTCGTGGAGCTTCTACCGTTCGTCTTGGACGTTCATGCAAGGGATATTGCATTTGCTGGCGGTGTACGACCTCCACTTTTTATTTTGAGGTGATTTGCCAAACCAAGTGCAACACACGCAATAAAAAAAACCGCCGTTGCGTTTCTCTTTTTTTTGCGCATCGGCGTAGTACTCCGCACCATATTTTCCAAATGAGATTCTGGACTCGAACCCCCGAAAAATAGCGTTGTGTGTAAACTTGTTTATATCAACACAACGCGTCCAATTCGAAAGAAGTGTCGAGGCACATAGTGCCGCCGCACAATCGTGCGGCAGAGGTTCGAAACCCTCAACAGGCGATAAAACAAAACGAACACTTTGATTAGTGTTCGTTTTATTCCCTAATGACACGCTTATATCGGGACGCTCAACACGCGCAATAAAAAAAGAACGCTGTTTGCGTTCTTTTTTGGCGCGCCTTTGGATAAAATAGACGAATAATTTTGAGTAAAAGAAAAAGCAGATTCGCTCTGCTTTTCTATTTCAATAGTTGCTTTTGCATCGATAGCAACTGTTTCCGTCGGCGGTGCAAAATTGTATGTGATAATCAATTTATCTTCAAAGAAAACTATTTCTCGAATGAAAGTATTGACTATCATTTTTCTAAATTGCAAATCGGTTGAGTTTGCATTGAATTTTGATGATATGTAGTTTTTGATTTGTTCACGCGAGAGATATTGCTGTGTTTTTTGTTTTTCTTTATCAATCTCAAAATCATATTGATTGATTTGCATCTCAAGTTCTTTCAATCTTGTTTTTGTTTGTTCGGTAATAATACCTTCTTCTATCGCTTTGATGATATTGCTTGCGGATTTTTGCGCTTGCGCTTTTTTGTTTTCAAGCAATTTGAGCGAAGAATTGTCTTTTGCTTCTTTTTCAAGAACTGTGTACACCGAATTTGCGATTCTCGTAACTGTTTCATTGTCGGATAAAAATGCCATAGTCGAGTTTATAACCAAATCTTCTATGTAATCCTTTTGTACCGAAGTTGTCGTGCATTTTTCACCCTTTTTATGCGAATTGCAAACATAGTAATAATGCACACGTTTTGCTTTGCTAGAACCGCTTGCGCCGCTCATTTTCTTTTTACAGACACCGCATACCAATTTACCTGTGAGTATATACTCATAAACTGCCTTTTTGCTACTTGGTGCAATTTTATTTTGTTGATGTATCATTTCAACTTTTTGCCACAATTCGTCGGATATTATTTGCGGATATACTTTATCATATACAATTCCGCCGTGTTCGACCTTGCCAGTGTATTTGAGTTTATGCAACAACTTGAAAATCGTCCGATTGCTCAAATACTTTTCGTCGTGATATTTGATTCCGCGCTCTTGCAATGATTTTGCGATTTCTTCTGCCGTATATCCTTGCGAATATTTAGTAAATATCTCTAAAATCGTGGCAGCCTCCTTTTCGTTTATTACATATTTTTGATTGACTACGTCATATCCAAATACTTTTCTTCCGCCCGTTGCATTGCCTTTTAGCCAACTTTCATTGAGTCCGCGCCTGACTTTTTGCATAAGTTCTTCGGAAAAGTATTGATTCATACCTTCGAGAAAACATTCCATCATACGTCCTTCGGGCGTGTCTGTAAGGTTTTCCATTGCCGACATCAATTTAACGTTGTTGTCTTGCAGTCGCTTTTTGTTGATAACCGATTCATATTTGTTTCTTGCAAATCTGTCTAATTTGTACACGATGACATAATCCCAGTGCTGTTTTTCACTATCGCGTATCATTTTTTGAAATGCAGGTCGATTGTCATTGGTACCTGTCATTGCTCTATCAATGTATGCATCCAGTATCACCGTGTCGTGTTGTTTTGCATATTCGTGGCACACTCTCAATTGTCCTTCGATTGATTGTTCCGTTTGGCTGTCGCTCGAATATCTCGCGTATATAACTGCCGTTTTCATTTTGTTTTACCTCCTTTGATTTGTCTTTCGACGGGGAACGAAAACATCGGAAAATCCGCTTTGTACGCAAAGCATATTTAAACAGATTCAATTATTTTGCAACGTTTACGTATGACAGTGCAAAGCACACAGAGCATACTTTCAAGAAAGGATTGTCGTCTTCGCTAGCAAAATTGCACAGCCGTAAAGGATGGAAATATATGGGAGTTTGGGAAAGAAGCAAAAAGGATAGATTGCATTTTCACGCACTGATATTTGTACCGCAAAATGCAATGGTCGGCGAGTTATTTGAAAAGCACGATTATGACACAAGAAGCAAAAGAATGCGTTTAACAATACAAAACACATATTTTAACCAGCGTTTTGGAAGAAGTGACTTTGAGATCATAGACCAATCTATAAAGCAACTATACAACGGCATCCTGCAATATCTATTGAAGTATTTAGCGAAATCTGGCGAGAAAATCACCTATTCGCGAGGTTTACCGTCATACATAACCGCAGATATTGCGGATGACGACGTAGTGACCGAAATGGGGCTATGGTCGCAAAAGTTGCTTCTGTTTGATAATGCAACATTATATGACGAAGGTGAGATTCTCGGTACACTCGACGACGATGCGTTGATACAAAGGCTCACGCAAAAGGCAATAAAAAAATAAAAGGCTCAACACTTTTTCGATGAGCAAAAACGGTATGAGAAAGGGGCTGCTTCGCCAAGCGGTTTAGCGCGAACAGCCCCTCTCCGTTTGCCTCGAAAAGTTCGCCTGTTTTGTTTGTTTTGCGTGTCCTTGTCTGGCACGCGTCAGCGTGCCACTTGTTCAAGACAAGGACACGTCTAATAGACAATTATAAAAGCTTACATTCACTTAAGATTTGTTTAATAGATTGCCATATTGTTAGAGATGGATTATCAATGTAATAACTGTATCCATAAATGGATTTCTTTCTTTTCATTTGTTCTACATTGTTTTTCTCAATTAATTCGGCATTGTTTATGGCTTTTTTAACATCGTCCAAGCTTAATTTTGCAAGACATCTATTAAAATTCTGTTTGACCTTATAGTCATTTAATCTACGATAATTCTCGCCAAACGCTTCATTGATAAATGGCAAATATTTACTTCTATCAATTAAACATCCATTGCAATTTATTTTATGTAAAACCATCCACAATTCAAAGGTGTAATTACTATAGCCTATATGACATTTTATTTTTTTCTTAGTTTTAATAGCTTTCAGCGTTTTTAGGGTATCATGAAATGCATTTATATGTTCTGAATTATTACTCTCGATATCACATATGTGTGTTAAACTAGGAGTTACTTTGTTATTTGTGGTTTTTGCAAAGTGCATCGGATCTTTTTCAACATAAGCTTTAATCACCACCGTATATAATGCTGAATCTGTATTATTGATTGTATTCTGTAGCCAATCAAGATACCATTTTTCAGTATCTCCTTCAACAGTAAAAACATATTGCCTTTTTTCTTTTAATTTTCCCATTAACAATCTCCTTTATTTGAATCGAGAACAGATTTAATTATTGCTGAGAAATCGACATCTTTAATAGCCCCATATCTATTTATAAAATAGTTGTTCATATAGTCCTCGCCTTTTCTTATTCCCGATGCTGTTTTGAAGTCCGATAAGGAATAATGGACACTAGAATTCAAAACTTCATCCTTTTCGACAAATTTTATTTCATCTCTTCTAAATAATGATGCATCCAAGAAAATAGGATTGTGAGTATTGAATATCAATTGAGCTTTCCTCGTGTTTATCTCATCATTGTGAAATATATTGATAATATTCATCAATGCCATTGGGTGAATAGATGCATCAAATTCATCCATAACCAAAGTAGCACCGGTCATCAATGTTCTAAGCACAAGAGGAAATTCATTTATAAATCTAATGGTTCCATAAGATTCAAACATTTTAGCAGGTAAAGCGAGTCCTTTGTTATGTTTCTCTAAAAATGAGTATAGCTGCACATCATCCTTATGTGATATATAACCCAGAGCATTTGCAGTAATACCAAACTCTTTAGCTGCGTTGGTTAGAGTTTTTTCTACACATATAGAATTATTTTGAGGATCTGCGAGTTTACGGTATGTTTCCAGTGCATTCGAGCCACATATGACGATGAATTTATTCTCAAACCAATTTTGTATTATAGAAACAAGGTC
>CAVKUX010000008.1:0-28778 GCA_963659595.1 Anaeroplasmataceae bacterium
GGGCGCGACGCGTTAAACAACACATCCAGTGAATGTGTTGTAGCCAAAGCGAACGAGGCGGATTGCTTTGCAAACGCCGAAGTCCAAACACGTGAGGAAGGGGGAAGTTTTATTTTAAGTTGTAAAGGACAAAAAAACGCCCTTCTCGTTTCCGAGAGGGGCGTTGCCGCAGTTATTCGCTCAATAACGAGGTTTTTACTTAGGGGTGCCGACCAAACGGATTTGTGGCACACCCCCTCTACCGCCAAATCGCATCGACTCGTTCACGTCTGCGACTTGGCGCATAATGCGACGAGACAATCTGTCGGGGGATTTTACGTTTTTGACGAGATAGGGCTGTTGCGCGTCGGATACGATGAGAATTCTGCCGACGCCGAGAAGTCGTTCGAGAGCGTTTTGCTTGGTTTCAACCATCTTTATTTCGCAAAGAGGTATGACGACGGTGCGCGTGCTGAGGATTCCCTCTCTGAAAACGACCTTGTCGGGCGTGAGTACGAGTTCTTTGGAGTTGAGGCAGATTGTTTCGATAAGCAGACTTGCAAGGACGACAACGCCTACGCCCAAAAGCACCCAGCGCATAACGTCGTCGGTGAGATATTGCGCAGGCTCGGTTTTGGTGAACAAGCCCTCGATTTTATCCTTAAAAATCCAAACGACCGCCGTAAGACCGCCCAAAATCACGGCAAGAAGCACCGAGCGCAGATACACGCAAGCGGAAAACTTGCCTTTTGCCACGACCCTTTCTATTTTCGAGTATTTTTTTTCAAGCGTTTTCATATTTCACCTTCTTATTTGAGGCATTTGGGAAATTTTGCTATTCTCGTGAGCGTACAGCCGAAAGGAACATAGGTTCTTTCGAGGCTTTCTTCGGAAAAACTACACTTTTTCGGGAAGGATTCGAATCCGTTTGTGTCATAATCCCAATTCAGCACGTTTTTGGAGCGGATTTTCAACTCGAAAGGCGGCTGTTCCTGCGCAAAAGGCACATTGGATATGTCGTGCACGACCACCCTTTCGTCCTCGAACAGTTTTTTTGTCGACTTTTTGGACAAAAGCGGCGCGATATTCCACTTCTTCGAGCATTTTACGATGAGAGTACGCCTGTCGCTCGAATCCTGCGTTATGTCGCAAGGCAGTTTCAACGCCATAAGGAGATTGCCCTTGAACAAACTGCGAGAGCCGTCCGCGTTTTCCTCGACGACGAGAGGTATGTTCATTTTAAGCATAAACGTACTTCCTGCTTTGAGGACGCACTTGACGGAAATCTCCTTGCTTCCGCTCGCGACTATCTGACCGCCGGATATGAGTTGCATAAACGTGTTTTTCGGCACCCTGAAATTGATTTTTACTTCTGGTTCGCCGTCCGCTTGTTCCACTTTGAACACAACCGCGTTTCTAAACGGATAACCCGTGCGCTCGGATATCGTGAGATTGAATCCGCCGACGGACACGTCCATAGTGCAAGGCGCATAGGTGATGAAGTTGAGTTGTTCGTCTTTCACCATACAAGCCGTCTGCAAAAAGAGCGGATATGCGCTCAAAAGAGCGATTGCGCCCCTCGACGCTTTTTTTGTGTAAAAGGCGTTGTCCTCATCGGCATACGGCAATTTTCTTGCTTGCGAGGCTTCGGTCTGATTGACGAAAACCATATCCTCGACGGCAGAACAATCGTCGAAACTCGCACCTGCAACCATATTGAAAACTATGCGTTCTATAAGATCCGCAAGGGCGTAACTCTTTGTTTCTTTCACGACTTCGACAAGGGATTCGAGCATCTCTACGCCTGCCTCGACGTCAACCGCGCCCACGCCCTTTGCGCCTGCGATTCTCGGTGTGCAGGCAAACATCCCGAGCGGCGTTCCGTGTCTCTTTTCGAGAGCGGAAACAAGTTTGAGCGACAGATTTTTCAAGTTGTCGTCGCCGATAAATCTGCCGTACACGGCGGGATATTTTATCGCCTTTGCAAGGTTTACGCCGCTTGTTTCCACAGCGATTTTATGCTTCTTTTTGTGCCACTGTTTGTTGAAGTATTCGGGCGAATAAGCCTTGTGCCTTTTTGCGCCGTCTTTTGCACAATCGACACTTAAAACCTGTTTTTGTATATGTTTAAGTGCCGTTTGCGAAATATAACGTTGATACGGTTTCTTGTGCGGAAAGCGGTTTGCAAGTTTGAACCAGTCGTTTGAACTGTCGCGAAGTTTCTCGCCCAAGTCCTGCAACCATTCGAGGTCGGTTTCCCTATACACGGCTTCGATTGCGCCAATCTCTTCGAGCAATCTCGCCCTCGAATCGTACCAACTCGAACTCACGGAATAGGTGTTGAACTGGCTCTTGAAAAACTTTTTCAAAAACGGCAAAACTCGCTCGTTGTCCGTCGCCTCATAATAGGTCAAAAGGGTTTTTACAGCCTCGATTTTAGGCGTGAGCGACGACGTGTTTTTGGGTCCGAAATCGCCGCCTTCGTTTGCGCTTGCAAATATGAGCGACATAAAACTCGACACTTTTTCTTTGAGGTTTTTGTCGTCGAGAGCGCAAGCGAGCAAAATCAAACCTCGGACGTAGCGAGGCAGGCTTTCGCCGCCGTTCCATTCTCCGTCCTTGACAAGCCCCGACAGCGAGCCGATACGCTTTTGAAGATTGCTCGCGATTCGCATTTGGTCGAGCAACCATCCTTGCGGTCTAACTGCGCCGAGCGGTAGTTTTTTGAGGTTTTTGTCAACAGATTTTGCCAAAATTTTCCTTTCCGTATGGCTATGCCATACACCTTTCGCTTATTAATATAACTTAACACATAAAATTGACAAATGCAAGTGAAAGAATTATCATAACCGCAAAGGAGATGTCAAATGAAATACGTTTTGATACTTTGCGACGGCATGGCAGACTATCCCGTCGAGTCGCTTGGCGGCAAAACGCCGCTCGAAGCCGCACGCACACCGAATATGGACGCATTGGCGCAAACGGCGCAAATCGGGCTTGTGAAAACCGTTCCCGACGGATTTGCCCCCGGCAGCGACGTGGCAAATCTCGGCGTACTCGGATTTGACGCGCATGATTGCTATACGGGCAGAAGTCCGCTCGAAGCACTTTCAATCGGCATCGATATGAAAGCAGACGACCTTGCCATGCGCACAAATCTCGTCACCCTCTCGCAAGACGAGCCTTTCGAGGACAAAATCATGCTCGATTACAGCGCAGGCGAGATAGGCGCGGACGAAGCGCGCGAACTTATGAACTTCGTCATCGACAATCTCTCTTCGGACAAATACAAATTTTACGTCGGCACGAGTTATCGAAACTGCCTCATAGTTTCTAACGCAAAGGCGGGCAACGACTTGATGCCACCGCACGACATCAGCGACAAGCGCATAGGCGAATATCTGCCCAAAGGCGAACTCGGCAAGGATCTTTCCGCACTCATCGAAAACTCTTACGAACTTTTGAAAGACCATCCGGTCAATCAACGCCGAATCGCACGCGGCGAAAATCCCGCAAATGCGATATGGTTTTGGGGGGAAGGCACAAAGCCGTCCATCCCCGATTTCGAGGACGTGTACGGCAAAAAAGGCGCAATGATAAGCGCGGTGGATTTGCTCAAAGGCATAGCCATCGGAAGCGGTATGGATTCTATCGACGTCGAAGGCGCAACCGGAACGCTAAACACCAACTTCGACGGCAAAGCGCAGGCGGCGATAGACGCGCTTGAACACGGCGAGGACTTTTGTTTTGTTCACCTCGAAGCGACGGACGAGTGCGGACATCAAGGCGACGCTTTCGGCAAGGTCAAAGCAATCGAACTTATCGATGAAAAAATCGTGTCGCCAATCGTGTCGCATTTTGCAAAAAACGGCGAGGAGTTTGCAATGCTGATACTTCCCGACCACTTCACGCCGGTGTCCTTGCGCAAGCACACGAGCGAGCCCGTTCCGTTTATGCTTTTCTCGTCGAAAACGGCAAGCGCGTACTATTCGCTTTGCACGGAAAACAAGAGCCTCGAAAACCGCGTTTTCAACGAAAACGCCGCCAAAGCAAGCGGAGTGTATCTTGACAAATCGTGGGAACTTATCGACAGATTATTCTCTATCGAATAAACTCTTAAACCTCGAAACGACATAGTAAAAGTGCGCATTGTCAATCGTTGAAACGAGCAATCGAAACACGCGTTGCAAGCGTTGAAACGCACAATCGGAATAACTTTGACCAAAGCATTGAAATTTGCAATGAAAACACAAAACCGACGTTTTACACGTCGGTTTTGCATATATAAACATCGTTTAATGCGATTTTATCGCAAAATCGCGTTTTTGGAAATCTCTATGATTTTTATGCTTTTCAAACGGTTATTGCTTGTAGCCGTGCTCTTCGACGGAATCGGCAACCGTCTTTCTCCTCTTCTTTCCGTCAACGAAACGCTTGACTTCAACCCTGTACTTTTTGCCCACCGCCGCACGCACTTGTCTCATAACGAATTTGGTTATTTTAAGCGCGAGTTGAACGAGCGCGACAAGGAATGTCAGCGCAAACACAATCCACTTGACAAGGCTCGTTTCTCCCGAAGCAAGACCAGCCATAGACACGGCAGTCAGCACAAGGAAAAACACGTTGACGAACGCCTTGAATATGCCCAAAATTTTCTTGTAATTCTTTATGCTTGTTTTGAGTTGTTTCTTGTCCTTGAAGGTCAACACCACAAGCACGATAAACACAATCACAAGCACTGCAAGCAGCGGAATCAATATGTATGTGTAGGTGGAATCCACCCACTTTTTTGCAACGAACATACACACCGACACAATTGAATACAGCGTGCAAATCAATGTCCAGATTGTGCTTGCAGTCTGCACCTTCGACATCTTTTTGTCTTTCTCTTCGTTTTGAACGAGTTGCTCTGCCGCCGCCACTTCCTCTTGCGAATACTTGTCGTCAATCGGCTCGACTTCCTGCGTTTTAGGCTTAAAAATTGCCTTCTTATCCTTTGCCATAAATTTATCCTCGATTTATATTAGGTTTCGGTTGCTTATTGTTGCATAATTACCATTTGCATGTAAAATAAATTCATCTTTATATTGATTGAAATCTATACCATTTGGCGAAATTGTGTCCGTATATTTTCGGCACAGTTCTGTTAATTCTATGGAATTATTGTCTGCATAGGCAACACCATTGGGACTGGAAAACACAAGTGTAATAATTACGCTTATCATAACCAACATAATCAACAACGCCAAAATGATTTTTTGTTTAATATGTGAAAAATCTATTTTCATATTAACCCCCTTACTTTTTATAATATTTAGCAACAATGATTGTAAAGTCAATGCCGCTTTCATTTATTGCCGTCGATAATAAATAAGTTCCGAATACTTTTATATTCTTCTCCCCGTCTATGTCCATATAGCATCCACGCCCGACATCGGTTTTATCGTCATACAAATACAAAGAATTGGCATCTTCGATGTAAAGCGTTTTTTTGTACGGTATAACGATATTTGAATCATTTAAGACAATTCGTTTTTTATCAACCGTGACAGACGAACCGATTTTTTCCATCGATGACTTTATCTCGGCAAGTATCAACGGGTCATATGTATCCTCGACTATTTCGTTTGTAAACCTGCTTCTATAAGAAAAATTGCTTCCGTCGATAGATACAATATCCCACGATCTTGATATATTTTCTTCAATATTTTCTGACTTGTGATAAATGAAAACATCGTATGTGTCCGTTGCGGGTTTATCGTAAGTTCCGTAAAAGTTTTCAATCCTGTATTCTTCCGGCACTTGATTGCACGCCGAAAACATAAATATTGAAAAAATCAATATTGCTGCAAGAAAAATGGTAAAAACAAACCTGTTTTTCATCGATTCTGTCCTCAATTTATTCGATTTGTTTAACAAAACGCTCTTTTCCACAACTTATTACCCTCTCACTTTTTAAAATACTTATTGACGTGAATAGTAAATTCAACACCGTTTTCATCAACCGCAGTCGATGTTAAAAATGCGCAAAACACTTGTACATTTTTGTCATCGTCAATATCGATGTAACGTCCGCACCCTACCTCGTCTTTATTTTGAATCAACGCCAAAGTTTGATATTCCGAATCTTCATAATACTGTGTTTTGTTGTATTGTATCACTATATTTGAATCATTTAAGACAATTTGTTTTTTCTCGACAGTAACGGACGAACCGAACTTTTCCATTAGAGCCTTTATCTCGGCAAGTATTAAAGGATCGTATGTATCTTCAACTATTTCGTTTGTAAACGGTTTTCTATACGAAAAATTGCTTCCGTCAATAGACAAGATACGCCATATCCTTGATGTGCAATTTTCAACATTTTCTTCAATATGATAAATCTGCACTTCGTATGTGTCTGTTGCGGGTTTATCGTAAGTTCCGTAAAAATTTTTAATCCGATATTCTTTCGGCACTTGTAAATCGCACGCCGAAAACATAAATACCGACAAAAGCAAAACTGCTGCAAGAAATACGGTAAAAATAAACTTATTTTTCATCCACTATCTCCCAACCTACTCTGTTTAATTATTAGAAAATACTATATACCACGTTCATATGCGCCGAAAATCGGCGCATATGAACGAATTTTTGTGTTTTTATCGACAGTTGGCACTATACACTTTTTTCGACGACGCGTTTGAGGAAGTCGTCGCAAAGACGAATGTTTTCGATTGCCGCGCCCTTGTTCCAGTTGAGCGGATAGCAATGGTTGTCCGAAAACTTTGTGCTGTGATGTTCCTCGACGTGTACGCCGAGATCTTGAAGCTTTTTGACGAGTTTTTGTCCTTGTCCTTTGCAGAACATATCTTTTTCCGCATAGGTGATGAAACTGATCGGGAATTGCTCGTTCACGAAGCCGAACGGCGCGAGAACGTCGGAATATTCGTATTTGTCCAGTTCCTTGACGTGGATTCCGCTGAAATCGAAGAGGATTTTGTCCGTGAGGTTGAAGGGCATTTTTTGTCCGAGAGCCTCGCCGATGTCATAAATGCCGCAGTCGAGCATAGCGGTGCGGAATTTGAGGTCGGTGCCGACGCCGAATCTGTTTTGCAAATCCTTGTTCGTTGCAACGCAAGCGAGCATTGCCGAATAATAACCGCCGGCAGAGTCGCCCGATACGCACATATTGTCAAGGTCGAGATTGTATTTTTCGGCATTTTCACCCACCCAGTTGAGCGCGTTCACGAGGTGTTGGATTCCCTTCGGGAACAGGTATTTCGGACCGAGACCGTAGTTGACGTTCACAACAAAGAAGCCTTTGTTTGCCGCCCATTTGGCAAGACCTCTGCGGTAGTGCTTGTCGCCTGCCACGAAGCCGCCGCCGTGGATGTAGAAGAACACGGGATATTTTTCGTTTCCGTCTTTTTTGACGTAGTAAGTGTCAAGTTTTTCCGCGTCGTCCTTACCGTAGGCAATATCCGTTTCTATCTCGAACTTCACGTCTTTGAAGCGAAGCATTTTCTTGTTGTTTTGCGAGCCGTCAAACAATTTGTCGATTGCCACAAACAAAAATTGCGCAAATGTCATAATGTGCACCCCTTTAAGATGATATTTAATATAAGCATATTTTAGCACATATCTTACACTTGTGCAACAACCAAAATCGACGCTTTTCGAGTATTGTCGACAAAAATTTCGTTGTTGACATATTGCGCAAAGTGTGATATAAACTCTATGAAAAACTATGTGGACTTTTCCGGACGGACGTCATCTTTTCGCCACACAACGCTATGCGCTGTGTTTTTTTATGGCAAAAAACACTTTCGAGGTATTATGAAAAAGTTGAAACTTCAAAGCGAGGTCGTCTATCTTGCGGCAATAGTTCTGCTTGCGTTTTCCGTCGCCATGCTCACGAGCGTGGACTTCGGCATATCGATGATAGTAGCCCCCGCCTACATTTTGAGCCTTATCCTGCCGAATCTCACGTTCGGGCAAGCAGAGTACGTGTTGCAAGGCGTACTTTTCGTGTTGTTTTGCATAGTTATGAAAAAGTTCCGTCTTTCCTATCTGTCCGCATTTGTCACCTGTCTCATATACGGTGCGGTTTTGGATCTTTTTAGGCTTATTCCATTGTTCAATCCGACGATAACGCCGCCGGGAAGTATGGATTTGTGGGCAAGAATCGTGATGTTTGTCTTCGGCATTTTGATGACTTCGTTTTCAGTCGCACTGTTTTTCAAGACATACCTGCACCCTCAAGTGTACGATATGTTTGTCAAGTGCGTCAGCCACAAATACGCACTCAAACGAGGCGTTTTCAAGACCTGTTTCGACTTCTTTATGCTTGCGCTCGGCACGACTATGACCCTTGTGGCATTCAAAAAATTTGTGGGTATAAACTGGGGAACGCTGGTCATGACACTCGTAAACGGAACTCTGATAAATCTGTTCTCGAAACTTTTGGACAAATGCGTGATTGTGATGCCGATATTCAAGTCGTTTGCCTCGCACTTCGACCTTGACGAGCCTATGCCGAAAATCAAGTGTTCGCCCTACGTCCGCGAGATTTGACGTTTCGGAAAGCAAATTATCTGTTATGACAATAACATAGGGAAAAGCCGCTCGTTTGAGCGGCTTTTTAAGAAAAATCAAAACTTTCCCCGTCCTCACGGGGGTTGTTCTTCCCCTACAAAAGTGTAGTGCGCGAACCCTAAATTAAAATTTCCCCTTTCCTCAGGTGTTTTCCCTATCGCCGTTCCCCCTCTGCACAAGTTTGAGGGAACCCACGGCGACCGCATAGCGGGGGACAACACTCGGTGCTCGCATAAAAAAGTATCGTCCTCTTGTTATGTCACTCGTTCACGGGCGAAAAAAAACCACACTCGCCCGTTCACTTGTACTATCCGTCAAGCTCGACGCTCGCTACGGTCATCGCCTTGCGATTCCAATTCCGTCTTCTAATAAGCACATTCCGTTTATAAGTAGACTTCGAATAAGTGTTCGTTCGTGTACTTACGGATTGAATGTAGGAAAAAGCCGCTCAAACGAGCGGCTTTTTCCTACATTCAATCCTATTTCAAGCAATCAAGGCTCTAACAAAGTTAGACGCTGCTTGGCAGCTCAGAGCTCGATTGCGTTGAATTCTTTGAGATTCTTCATCACCAAATCAAAATAATGATTTGCTATGTCGATGTCTTTTTGATTGCCCCTGATTGCGGTCGAAAGCGTGATTCTGTTGAGGAGCGTGGTCACGGACATAAGGAAGAATGGTTTGTACTTCACTGCGCCCGAAATGAATCCGTCGACGAGTTTCAAGCCGTCCGGCGTGAGTTTTTCGGCGTTGAGCAAGCCCATGTTGCTGACTGCGATGAGCGGATTGTCGTATCCTGCCTTGATTGCAAACTCCGCGATGTCTTGGGGAAAGATGGTGTATGCGAGTTTCAAAAGAGGCAAGGAATAGAGCCCCATAAACTTGTCGCGCTTGTAGCCTTTTGTCGAACGGATTATGTTGACGACGGTGTCTTGCATGGTGTCGCCTTTTGCGAGCGTACGAACAGCCATCCACGCCGTGTGATTGGTAAGACCGCCTTGCAAGCCGCCCTCGACGATATGTTTTCTGAGGTCGATTGCGCAAGATACGGTGAGGCTGTCGTCGTCTTTGAGACCGCACAGTTCGTAAAGGGAACGGAACACCATTGCCATAATCGCGTCGTTGACGGTGATTCCCATCTTCTTGGACAGAGCGCGCAGTTTTTCATAATCTTCTTCCTCAACAACTCTCTTTACGATTTGGTTGCTGTCTTCGGGCAGACTTTCGCTCCACGGGAACGCGACTTTATCCTGCGCTTTGGCAATGTTTTTATAAAGACCCTTTGCGTGCTTCAAGTCGTCGCCTTCGAGTTTTGAATAAACTTGGTCGAAACTTCTCGAACCGCTCTTCATATGAAGCGCGGAATAGTTGCCCGCTTTGAGATTGGTGTAGTTTTCGCAAAGCGTCGCGAGGAAGTATTTGAGGTCGCCGCCATCCATGCACATATGGTTGTTGCGCCACGCAAGAACTGAGTGTTTGTCATCCTCGAACACGGCGAGTTTGACCTGCACGTTATTGTCGTAAGGAATGACGCCCAAAAGCCATTCGTCCGCGGCTTTGTCCGCGTCCTCGACCTTTTCATACGACACGATGTCGTCGACGGTGTATTTTTCCTCTTTCCAGTACGGCTCGATTACGGTGGTGTTGAAACTCGAATGAAGCACGGGTGCTTTTTCAATCATATACAACACGACGTTTTTAAGGATATCCATATCGAAACTGCCCTCGTAAGTGAGTTTCGCATGCACCATTCTGTCGTAATAATTGCGGAACAGAAACTGCATTCTATCCCACATTTCAGCCTTTATTGTCGTTGACATAAATCTCTCCTATTCGTCAAAATCGACGTTTTATCTGTCAAAAACGATATGTTAATCGTCCCATTCCGTCCAGTATTTTTGAATTTCCTTTTCGTTCTTTTCTTCAAGTGCGGCTTTTTCTTTCTTATTTTTCGCCTTTGTTTTCTTGACGATGACGACAACGAGTTGCACAAGTGCGCACGCTACGCCCGCAAGACACATAAGCCAGCCCGGATGCCAGATGCCTTGAACGGTGATGCCCAAAATGACGTAGAGCATAACCGCCGCAACCTCGATGAATACGGGCAATTCAAACCATTTGATTTTGCTGTTCGTGCCGAATGCGATTGCCGTGTCAACGCCCAAAAGAAGCGCAACCATTGCAAGGAAACTCATCCATGCGCCGCTTAGTTTGAACACCAGTTGCAAGAGCAGGAACACGAAAACCGTGAGCAACACTTCGCATATGGCAACAAATATTCTGACGGGAACGTATTTCTTTTTCGATGCAAATCTGACTGCGCCGTAAACAAGCAAAACGCTTGCGCCGGCAAACACGCCGCCCACCATAATGAGCCAGGTAGGATGCCAGATTTTCGCAACTGCGCCGACAATGAGATACACGATTGTCAAAAGCGCAACGATTGCCGCCGCGCAAATGCTTGCCGCACTGACTTTGCGTTTGACTTCGCCGCTCTTGATTTGCCTTTGCTCGAAATTCGCCAAAGTCTGGTCGAAATCGCCGAGTTCGGACACAGCCATATCGAAGATAAGGTTGTCGTCGGAAACGCCCTTTATGCGCAACTCTTGCTCTCTGTCGAGGAGTTGGCGCAACATTGCTTTGCGGTATTCCATAGCCGCTTGCGTAGGCGCGATTTTTTTGAAATGTTCTTCGAGATACTTTTTGAATCTTTCTTTCATACCGTACTTCCTTTGCACTTGCGTGCGCAATGTTTACACAAAATATACGAATGCGTTTGCGCTTGGTTACATTGTATCACAAATTTTTTTGTTTGCATATGGTATACGGAAAAATACGCCTCTCAAACCTTGCAAAATCGATTTGTAAAACAGTTGTATGCTATCTTTGTTTCCTTTACATAAAATTTTAAGGAGGACGCTTATGTTTTTCAACTTTTTCAATCCCTGCTGCTCGGCAAGACCGACTTGCTCGCAAAACTCGCCGGAATATATCAGAGGTCCGCAAGGACCGCAAGGCCCTATGGGTCCGATGGGTCCGCAAGGCGCACAGGGACCTCAGGGTATTCAAGGCGCGACGGGTGCGACCGGCGCAACGGGTCCGCAAGGACCGCAAGGCGAAGCGGGCGAGAGCGCGCTTCAAGACGCAATCTATGCCTACGGCGGAACGCAAACGGTCGCTTCTGACGCGATTATTCCTCTTGCAAATTCCGCCGCCACCCCGACAACCACTATGTCGCTTGCCTCGAATGCGATAACTCTGCCGCAAGGCACCTATCTCGTCACCTACGGCGCAACGGGCGAAAGAGGCTCGGACGGCAATCTTTCCGTTCAACTGTATGTGAACGGCGCAGCCGATGCAAACGAGATAATCACCGACTACGCAACTACGGCAAACGCCGCAAACGTGTCGAAAACTATTTTGTACAATGCGACCGCAGACGGAACGACGCTTTCCCTTTACAACGTTTCGGGCGAAAGCGTAAACCTCACGGGCGCGAACATCACGGCAATGAGAATAGTGTGAAAATCAAACCTTTCTCGTTATCAAAAACTTGAAAACGTATGGCGCGACGTGCTCATCCAAAGACATTTACAACGCAATCGAGGGTATGCGCGACGTGCATAAGTGAGAAGAATACAAGTTCTAAATTGCAAAATCGTTATTTTATTTATTCAAAAAGCGCACTTTATGTGCGCTTTTCGTTTGTTTTCAATTCTTTATTTTCTAATATCGTTCGCTTTCCGTCGTCTACGGGTTGCTTTTAAGCAACGCTCTCGGCGTTCTCGGCTATTCTATACCGTCGAAGAAATCTATGAGTTTTGCAAGTTTTTGCTCTGCCGTGAGTTTGTTCACCTCGAATATCATTGACGGCGGTATGGTGGTCGTAAGCACCACGCTTCCGCTGTTTTTGGATACGGCGTTCATAAGACTCTCGTTTTTGAAAACGTCGGAATCGTAGAAATTTACGCCCGCGCCGTTGCGGTTTATCACGATTCTCGACACGTCGTAATTCGAGGCGAGATTCTTCAAAAGCGCGATGTTTATGAGGTTTTCAAGCGGCAAATCCACTTCGCCGTAGACTTCGCCGAGTTCTTTGATTAGCGAATCTCTCGCGCTCTTCGAAGCGACTTTGGATATTTGCTTGTACACCCTCAACTTGTCGCGACCCGAAATATAACTTTCGCTGATAAACGCCGCCGCGTCCACTTTCATTTCCACGTCGCGTTCGGGCTTCTTCACAACGCCCGTCTTTATCTCTTGCACCGCTTCGTCCAAAAGTTCGAGATACATCTCGTAACCCACTTTTTCGATATGTCCGCTTTGTTCCGCGCCCAAAATATTGCCCGCGCCGCGTATGGACAAGTCGGCGAGCGCAACTCGGAATCCGCTGCCGATTTCCGTGTTTTCGAGAAGGGAATCGAGGCGTTTTTGCGCGTTTTCGGTTATGGTTCCGTTTTCGGGAACAGTGAAATATGCGTGAGCAAGCACGCCTCTGCGCCCAACTCTGCCGCGAAGTTGATATAGTTGCGAAAGTCCGAATCTTCCGCTGTCGATGACGATGAGCGTGTTTGCGTCGGGCAAGTCTATGCCGTTTTCTATGATCGTCGTGGACACGAGAACGTCGAATTCCTTGTCGTAAAACGCGCTCATTCTCGCCTCGAGTTGAGCGGGCGGCATCTGTCCGTGCGCCGTGACAACCCTCGCGCCCTCGCACAAAGTGCGAAGTTTGTTTGCAAACGGTTCGAGCGCCTCTATATCGTTGAGAAGCACGAGCGTTTGTCCGCCTCTTGCAAGTTCGCGCGTGATTGCGTCTTGACAAAGCGCGTCGCTGTAACCCACGACGTACGTTTGTATGGGCAGTCTGCCTCTCGGCGCGGTTTCCAGCATAGATATATCTCTCACGCCCGTGAGCGACATATTGAGCGTGCGCGGTATGGGCGTTGCCGACAGCGTAAGCACGTTGACGAGCGGATATTTTTCTTTGAGTTTTTCCTTGTGTTCTACGCCGAATCGCTGTTCCTCGTCAAGCACGAGCAATCCCAAATCGTGAAATTCCACGTCCTTTGCAAGCACTTTGTGCGTTGCTATGACCATATGCGTCGTGCCGTCTTTGAGTTCTTTGAGCAACTGCTCGTTCTCTTTGGACGATTGAAGTCTCGTCAGAAGTCCGCATTTTATGCCGAACGGTTCGAGCCTTTTTATAAGGTTTTCGTAGTGCTGGCGCGCAAGTATGGTCGTAGGTGCGAGAAGCACCGCCTGTTTGGAGTCGAGTGCGGTTTTGAACATTGCCCTGAACGCCACTTCCGTTTTGCCGAAGCCCACGTCGCCCACAAGCAATCTGTCCATAATGCGACCGCTTTCCATATCGTTTTTGACGTCGGCAATTGCTTTGAGTTGGTCGGCGGTTTCCTCGTACTCGAAGTTGTCCTCGAATTCCTTTTGCCACACGGTGTCGGGACTGTATTTGAAACCGCGTTGTTTTTCGCGTTTTGCGTAAAGTTCGACGAGGTTTATCGCGAGTTTGCGCACGGATTTGCGCACTTTTTCCTTTTCTCTCTCAAACTCTTTTCCGCCGAGTTTGTTGAGTTTGGGATGTTCCTCACCGACGAACTTTTGCAAGTTATTCATTTGGTCGGTGGCAACGTAAAGCGTGTCGCCGTCGCGATATTTGAGAACGATGTATTCCTTTTCAAACTCGCCCGTTTTGAGTATGGTCGTGCCTTCGCAAACGCCTACGCCGTGAATCTTGTGTACGACGTAATCGCCGGGTTTGGGCGAGAGCGCCTGCTCGGCGGTTTTGACGGAAATCTCTGCGGCGCGGTGCTTGCCTATACACTCGCCCGTGCCTATAAGACACGCCTTGACGGCAGGATAAATAAATCCCGTTTCCACTTGAAGGGGCGTTGCGAGTATGCTTCCCTCGCCGTTGCCGTCCTCGCTGTACGTTGCGAGAATATCGTATTCCCGCAAACTCTCGATTATATTCTTTGCTTGCTCTCTGCCGCCGCACGCCATAACGACCTTCGTGCCGTTGAGCGCAAAGTTTTTTAGGTCCTGAACGATGGTGCCCGGGTCAAGATAGTATTTCGTGACGGGGCGAGTTTTCGGCTCGATAATGTATTTAGGCTCGAAAAGACGATTGTCGAGAGAAAGCGAAGCAAATCCCATTTTGCGCACGAATATAAGTTGGCGTTTGACCTCGTGCAAGGATATACACACGTCCTTGTGTTCGTCGAGAATCTCGCCACCCTCGCAAAGCGTTTTTATACGTCCCGAAAATTCCTTTTCGAGAATCTGCAACTTGTCGCTGACCACTCTCGGCTCGTCGAAAATCACGAGCGTGGGTCTGTCGTCGTCGAAAAAGTCGAATACGTTTGACGTGCAGTTCTTCAAAAACGGCAACGCCCACACTGCGGACGAATCGCACGCGCCTACGCTCAAAAGTTCCTTTGCTTGTTGCGCGTTTTTGTTTTCGGGATAAAGCGACAGTCTTTCGCGCGCGTAATCGTAGCCTTTTTCGTCAAGCAAAATATCGCTCGTGGGCGCAAACGAAACCCTTTCCACCTCGTTCGAGGCAAGCATAGTTTCGACGTCGATAACTTTGATGTTTTCGACGAGTTCGTCAAAGAAATTGATTCTGTACGCAACGCCCGACACGTCGCACACGTCAACGATGTCGCCTCTCACCGAAAAATCGCCCGCGTCGGCAACCATAGCCTGACGTTTGTAGCCCGCAAGCGCAAGTTTGTCGGCGAGCGACTGGGGCGAAATTACGTCCTCTTTTTTGACGCATACGGTGTATTTTTTGACAAGTTCGCGCTTGGGGAAAAGTTGCAAAAGGCTGTCCGCCGACGTAACGACGGTGTCAACTTCGCCGAAAGCAATATCTCTGAGCGTGCAAATGCGCTCGCGCATACCTTGCTCGGAAAAACTCTTTCTTGCAATCAGCACGTCGTCGCGATAGGGTAAATAATCGACCTTTACGCCCCAACTCGCGATTTTGCGCACGAGGCTTTTCGCACCCAAAGCGTCGGAAGCAACGATGAGTTTCTTTGCCGGAAGTTGCGACATTATGTGGATTTTCGCACCCTCGCACACGCGCAATACGCAAACTGCCGACAGTTTGTCGTCGGCAAGTTTTTTGGCGTTTATGCCTTGCAACGAAGCAAGTTTTTCGCCCATATTCTGAAGTTGAAAAATCGATGGCGTCATAAATCTTTCAGCGTTTGTTGCTGTTTATCTTCTCTTGAATACGTTGAATATCCTCGCCCGCAACGATACGTTCGAGTGCGTCCACGGCGTGTTCTATCGACTCTTGCAAAATCTGTTTGCTGTCAAAATCGACCTTTGACAATACAAAATCGATAAGTTCAACCTCGTGTTTTGCAAGTTCCTCGGTTTTCGTGCCTATACGCACTCTCAAAAATTCCTGCGTGTTGAGTTCCTTGACGATGTTGCGCATTCCGTTGTGCGTGCCTGCGCTGCCTTCCTCGCGGATACGCAGTTTTCCTATCGGCAAATCTATATCGTCGTAGCACACCACGAGTTCGCTCTTTTCGTCGACGTCGTACGCGCGCACGAGTTTTTTGACGGACTCGCCCGACAGATTCATATACGTTTGCGGTTTTGCAATCACAAAATCGACGCCGCCGAGTCTTGCCTTGCAAGTGAGCGCGTCGCACTCGGATTTCGCGATTTTGACTTTGCATTTTTTTGCCAAAGCGTCCACCGCCATAAACCCGACGTTGTGATACGTGTTTTTGTATTTCATACCGGGATTGCCCAGTCCTACGATGAGTATCATATCTTCCTCTCGCGTAATATTCTATTGATTAATAATTTGCGAATTTGCTTATTTCAAAGCGGATTCAATCCGTTTTGGGTTTCGTGTCTTGGCGCACTCTGCCGATTGTGAACGAGCCGTCCGCAACGTCGCGCGTGACTGTCGTGCCCGCCGCGATAAAAGCGTGATCGCCCACGACTACGGGCGCGATTAGGTTGGTGTTCGCACCCAAAAAACATTCCGCGCCGACGGTGGTTTTGTGCTTCTCGTGACCGTCGTAATTGCAAAACACCGTGCCGCACCCGACGTTCGTACGCTCGCCGACGTCCGCGTCGCCGACATAACTCAAATGCGCGCACTTTACGCCGCCTTGAAGCCTCGATGCCTTGACCTCGACGAAATCGCCCACCCGACAGCCTTCGTCTATCACCGCGTGTCTGAGCCTTGCGTACGGACCGACCGTCGCGCGCTTATGCACCTCGGAACACACCACGTGCGAATAGGAAACGTCTGCGCCGTCTATCACACTGTCACGTATGTGCGAGGCAAAAATCGTGCTTTCGCCGAGTATCGCGCTCTCGCCCTCTATCGTGCAGTACGGCTTTATCGTCACGCCCTTTTCGACGTTCACCGTGTCGTCGATAAAAGTGGTGGTTTTGTCCACGATATACACGCCGTTGTCCAAAAGTCCGTCCAAAATTCTATCTTTTAGAAGATTATACACTATATTATAGGATTTTGCATCACCAATCTTCAAAAAAGCGGTGCGCGCGCTGAAAACGCCCTCGTCAGCCCCCTTGCCTATGCAAATTTTGGACGCGGAATTTTTAGAGCCGAGCCGTATCGTCGAAATGTTTTTGCGTCTCATCTCGCAAACGAGCGACTCTACGTCTTCTTTCTTTACGAGCGGCATATCGAGAGTCAGCACCACGTTGACGTATCCGTCCAGAATCGCGTTTTCTTCCTTGTACGCGGATTGCTTGGCAATGCGGCACTTCTTTGCCGCAAAGTCGTAGAACTCGCGAATAACGTAGTCTTCCGCGCGCCTGCCGAGCAGTTCCTTTTCGCCCCATTCGGTTTTTATAAAAACAATATTATATTTGTCCATACCATACTATATTCGTTTTGCGAAAAAACTTTTACGACATACGACATAATATTTTGCAAATCGGGCAAAGCGAGTCGTATATTGTGCGTGTTCGAGCAGGCAAATCTTCGCGGCGGCAAATAAACTTAAACGGAGAGAACCTATGGATAACAAAACCAAAAAGATTGTATTTGTCATCGTTGCATCAATCATATCGCTTATATCGACCGTCTTGGGAATCGTGTTCGGCGTGCCTGCCGACTCGATAAAAGACGCCGTCGACATCGACACGAGCATTGTCGAAACGCTGTAATCTGTCTCGTGCGAGGACTGCTTGTCGTCGCACGAACAAAACCGCCGCCTTGCACATTGCAAGACGGCGAGGGTTGACGATTATGGCGAAATGCTCTTTTGAACAATATCCTGCACCCCCGCTCTCTAACTGACCGCAAACGCCTGCTCGAACGCTTTTTGAATTAATAATGAATAATTAATAATTGCGGAAGGCGAAGCCTTAATCCGATTGCTCAAACGGCGTTGCGGCAAAATCAATCACCCACGTCGTCATTCAGAGCGTAGCGTGGGAATCCCCTAAATAGAAATGTAAACTTTTGGGGCGATTGACAAAAACCGCACTTGTTCTCGCAATCACTAACCGCGCAAGCCCTCTTTGCTCTCTAAATAAGACGAGCAAGAACTCAAACTACAATTCCGCACGAGTGCTTGCTTGATGGAAGCGTGCTTTGCACGCAGATGGAAAACGAAAGTTTTAAATCTTCCGCAACTGCGTGCAAAGCACGCACCCACCAAGCAGATAATCTTGCGAAACTGCGGTTTGATTATTTATCCGTCTTGTTTTGATAGCAAAGATTCTCTGCGCGGTAGTAGCGCAATAAATCGAGCGAGGCTCTCGGCGATACGCAAAATTGCGTGTTGCCGTTGCCTATGCGATGATTTTTGCGCACGCTCGTTTATATAGCAGACGGGCAATAAACATGTCGTTTATTGCCCGTCTGCATTTTGCCATAATGGTTTGGAAAATTATTGACGATTAATTACAAAAGATAGAATTTTGCGTTGTTCAAACCGTATTTGCCTATTTTGGTTTCTACGTTTTCGGGCGCAACGTACTCTTGCGCTTTTTCGAGTTTTTCGTTCACCGTCAATTCGATTTTGTTCGTCAACAAAATATTTTCTTCGGTGTACTCGCCGTCCGTCGGGCAATAGCGCAAATCCGTTTGGACGTTCACTGCCACGAGTTGTCCGTTTTTGATTTCAACGACCATTTCGGAATTTACGACCTCGTTTTCTTGCGCGTTAAAATAATTTTGAACGTCGGTCACTTCGTCGGCGGGATTTGAATTTATCAAATCGACGATTTTGCTTTGCACGCCGTAAGTGGATTGCTTGTTTTGATACAGATAGTAGAACGTACTGCCGTCTTTTTCGACCTTCTTTATGCAATCGATACTGCTTGCGTTGGCTTTTATAATGCTCGTGAGCAAATCGAATTGCGTATTTACGCTCACGCCGTCAATTTTGGTTTGCGTGTTCGTACCCTTTCTCGAAATCAAATATACGTCGCCGTTTTGAATGTTGCCGAGCGTGAACTTGAAACTGTCCGAATCGTCGTTCTCGTTGTGCGCCTTATACTTGAACGAATGGTTGAAATCGACGCGTCCGTCCGTCGTATTCTTGTAAAGACGAGCAAAATACTTGTCGGTGGTTGCAGTGACGTTCCAGCCGGGGTCGAACTCGTTCGTTGCGGTCAAATCGAGAGAATATGCGCTCGATTGTTTCACGCGAGCAAGTGCGGAATCGATTTCGTTTATGACTTCGCCGATTTTGGTTTTGTCGGTTACGAATCCGTTGGCGGAAGGAAGCGAAATCGCTTTGTTGCTTGCGCTTTGCTTATACGAAACGGCAATCGTGAGAGGCACGCCTTTTACGGGGAAAGAAACGTCCGCGCCGAATTTGAAATCGGTAAGTTTGTAATTTTTATCGAGATTGAAATCAAACTTTATCGACGTCGGATTTGACACCGTAACGCCCTTGAAATCGAGTCGCGTACCCATTTTTTCGAGTTTCGCATAGAGTTTTGAAAGCAATGCGTTGTCCGAATGAAGCGAAAGCGTCGCCGTGTATTTGTAATCGGATTTTCCGCTATACTTAATTTCGCTTATATTGCCTTCTTCTAGCGCGTCGACTATCGATACGAAAGGAAGATTCATCAAATTCAATTCTTCCTCGTCGTTTGCAACGACGGAAATCTTCTTCACTTCTTGTTTTTCGTTTTGAACGAGTTTGATTTTTGAATCGTTTTGGGAATAGATATACTCGATTGAATCGTACAACAGCAGACCGCTCGTTTCCCTTCTGAATTTCAATTCGCCCGTGTTCTTGTTGAATCTGTATTTGCCGTCGTAATTGCCGTTTGCGGATTGAGAAACGCCCTTTATATCCACCGTTCCGTTGAGGTTGATAAAGAAATCATAGTTTTGCTCGTTTTCGTCGGCAGCGGCTTTTCTCGATTCGACAATCAAACTCGCGCTCGGCATAATGGTGAGTTTTGCATTGAGCGTAACCGATTTGTAACCTTCTTTCGACACAACGGCTTTTGCCTGATACTCGCCGATGTCCGTTGCCGTGTTGGACGTGTACGCAACCGACGCGCCTTCGGGCAAGTTTTCAACGACTACGCTATGTTCTTGTCCGTCGTACGCAACTTCGACATCCTCGAACTTTATGCCTTCGAATTCTTTGATTTTCGATTCGCTTTGAGTGCCGCCGCTTTTGCCGCAAGCAACGAGACAAGTTGCGAGCATAAGGCAAACAAGGCAAGTCGCAATGACAACGATGATTTTTTTGTTCATATATTCCTCCTCTATACGTCCGCTTGAAGATATAGCCGAGCGGTACGTTTCAGTCGTTGGCTTTCAACAACTTGTTGAATTTCGCCATATGGAACGGGAACGTAAACGCCGACACTATCGCGCCCACAAGCAATCCGAGCAAGAAGAGTGCAACGCCTGCGATAAATCCCAAAATCGACAATGCGATTTTCAAGATAAAGAATGCGATTATCGAATCTCCGTCCAAATCGAATATCAGCATTGGCAGTTTTATGGGACTTTCAAGCGAAAATTCGATAATATCCCACGCCGCTTCCCCCATGTCCAAAAACAACTCGCTCACAAGCGCATATGCGCCGTATGCAAAGAACAATGATATGCCAATCGATATTGCCAACGTCGTGCCGTGCGTATAAACTATCGAAATAGCAAGTCCGATTGTCAGCACTACAGCCATTGCCAAAACGCCGAATATGATGCTGTGCATCTTTTGTGACTCTTGTTTTTCTTTTTCCGACCGTTTTGCGTTCGCCTTTTCCGCTTCGAGTTGCAAAATTCCGTTGGCGTAATCGGTGTAACAATGCGAGCACATAACTTTCGGCGATTTTTGTCCGAGATTATCGTCCGTAACGAGTGTACCGCACCCGACGCATACGCCGTATGTGTCCTGTGAAATGACCAACTCTTTTGTGTCGCCGTCTTCGACCTGTTTTTCGATTTTAAAAAACTCGTCCGTAGAAATGCCGAACAGCGCGCACATATTTCTTATCGTCGTCAAATCGGGTTCGGATTGAGAATGTTCCCATTTTGACACTGCTTGCGCGCTTACGTTCAATTTTTCGCCGAGTTGCGCCTGCGTTAAATTTGCATTTTTCCTGAGTTGGGCTATCCTTTGTCCGTAATTCATTTGCCACCTCCTTGACAAATTATAAACTATCGGCGCACTTGTTTCAATATCACGTTATCAACCGTTTGTTGAGTTTGTATACGATTGGTTGAAAACGGCATTTTTTGCGATTTTATCAAAAACTTTTCTCAAAATTCACAATCCGTCCGTTTGATAGCGATTCGCTATATTTCAACTAAATATTATAGCATTTTGCTATTATTGTCAATAATAAAGCGTATGAAAAGGTTTCAAGAGGCTCTTGTCGAGCAAAGAAAACTCAACCGCCTCACTCAACGTGAGGTTGCACAACGTTTGGGCATATCTCAACCGTCGTATATTCGTTATGAAAACGGCAAAGCGGAACCCACCCTCGAAAACCTTGTGAAACTTGCCGATTTGTTTGATGTTTCCGTCGATTATTTGCTCGGAAGAACGGATTATTGATCGAAAAAACATGGGAGAATTGCAAAAAATTCTGCAACACGTTTGTTGCAGAATTTTTTTTCAAACCTTTTTGCGATTCGATTTTTACCTTTATTTGTTTTTTCTTTTTTGCTTGAAAAAGTCGGACAAGAGTTTCGAGCAGATTTGCCATTCGCGTCCGCCGCTGACAAGGACGGCGTGATTGAAAAGTCCTTGCTCGAAAAGGTTGAGTTTGGAGCCGCAAGCCCCCGTCTTTTCGTCGTATGCGCCGAAGTACAGCGCACGTATGCGAGAGTGTATCATTGCCCCCGCGCACATAACGCAAGGTTCGAGCGTGACGTAAACGTCGCAATCTTCGAGCCACCAGTTGTTCACCTCTTTGGTCGCTTGCGAAAGCGCGAGAATCTCTGCGTGGCATATGGCGTTGTTTTCTCTCTCTTTGCGATTTCCGCTTGCGCCAATGACTTTTCCGTCCTTGACGACGACGCACCCGACGGGTACTTCGTCTTGAGCGCCGCACTCTTTTGCGAGTTCAATTGCCATATTCATAAATTGTTCGTTGTAACTCATATGCCACCTTTATCGTGTTGTTTTGAATAGATAAACCGTTGATTGTGTTATTTGTGATACGGCAGACCCGCGTTTATAGACAAGGCTCTGTATATTTGTTCGCAGAGCATAACCCTAAAAAGTTGATGAGGGAAAGTCGGCTTGCCGAAGGACAAGACGAGATCGGCGCGCGAGCGAAGGTCGTCGGTGTGTCCGTGACTGCCACCGATGAGGAAGGAAAACTCGCTTTCGCCGTCGTTGCATCTGGTCTTTATGAGGTCGGCAAGTTGCTCGCTTGACAACTCTTTGCCTCGAAAGTCCATTGCGACGATGAAGCCTTTTGCTTTCGAGAGCAACTGCTCGCTTTCGATACGCTGTTGTTCGGCGGGCGTTTTGCCTTGCGGCGCGTCGGGAAGTTCGACGACTTTGACTTCGGCAAAGCGAGAGGCGCGTTTGAGATACTCTGCGATTGCGTCGGCGAAATACTTTTCTTTGATTTTTCCGATTGCGATAATGTTGATTTTCATCTCATCATTCCCCACGCAAAACTGAACGCCGTAGCGCAGATTCCCACCGCCACCGTAAGCATAAACGGGATATCTTTGTATAGGGGCAAGACATCGGTTGCGCTTGCGAAAGGAACGTCGGATATACGCTCGTGTTTTACGGCGTCTTTGCGCATGACAAAGAAGAAAAGCACGAGCAGACACGCGCACACGACAACAAGAGCCGCCGCCACCGCGAAGCCCGAATCCGAGCCGTAAAACCAATTTGAGATTTTGTTGATGAAATCGAATGCTCCGCCGTTTTGGGAAACGTACTCCGAAAACACGCTGTATGCGTTGTTGGCAAAGTGAATGAAAATTCCGCCCCATATGGAATCGGTGTAATAGGCGATGAGCGCAAGGACTGCGCCGAAAAAGAACGTATAGCCTGTCTGGACGATGTTTTGGTGCATAAGCGAAAACAGCACGGCGGACACGAGCACAAACTTCCATTTGCACTCCTTGTAGCCTGCCCTTATAAGACCTCTGTGTGCGATTTCCTCGCAAAATCCGGGGAGCACGGCAACCAAAAACAGTTCCTTGAACAGCATTCCTATGCCGTCATAGTCGGTGCTTGACGGAATGTGGGTGTAGCCAATCATTCTCAGCACCATCTGCCACACGAAGGATATGCCGCTCGAAACGACGATTGCGCACACGCACACGGGGAGTATCAAAAGCCAATTCTTTGCGGATATTTTTTTGAAGCCGAAATCGGAAATTACGTCCTTAGCATTTTCGCACCTACGCTTTGCGGTGAGAGAATACAAAAACACGCTTATAAACGCAAAAATGGCAATCTGAACCACGCACGAGAAAAACGCGTCCGAATCCTTTATATTCAACGCGGAATAGATGTCGAGCGCCGACGCTATACGCAAAAGCAGCGTGCATAGCACGACGACAAAATATATCCAACCTACGCTAGTACGCTTTGTCATATCAACCCCGCGATAAATGCGTAAAGCCAGTAGGCGCACACGAGCGCGAGCGCAATCCACACGCCCGTCATGCTCTGATTTTTGCCTATATACTCGACGCCGTTGCTTTCCTCGATTTCATAGCGGATTTTCTTCCACCCGTGCTTTGTAAACAAGGATTTCAAAAAGTGCGCCAAGCCTTTGAACACGTTTTCTTTTTGTTCGGTTGCATTTGACGTTGCGACGATTGTGAAACCGTCCTCTTGATACACGTTGCTCACAAGTCCGTTTTTATGCTTTGCGCCCGCACGGTAGAAAAGATAGAGCAGGCACGCAAGCAAGAACACGCCCACGATGACGCTCGCTGCGCCCGTGAGCCAGTTGTAATAGCCGAGTTTGGCGTACAGAGCGTCCACTTGCGGCAGATACGCCGTCAGTGTGAGGGATATGAAATTGTTGAAAAAGTGAATTATCACGCCTGCCCACACCGAACCCGAGAGCGCGACGACGATTGCAAGCACAACCCCCAATCCGAATTGATGTACGGTTTGAACGGGATTTGCGTGCATAAGCGAGAAAAACAGCCCCGACATAAGCACGCCGAACCAAACATCTCTTGTCGCAAGACCGGGAAAAACCGTGCCTCGCATAAAAATTTCCTCGCCGATCGCTGGCATAACGGCAAGCACGAAAAGGGCGAGAAAATAGTATCCCGCGTTTGAAAATTCGGGCATCGTAACGCCCGGTCCGTGATAGCCGATGATGCTCAAAAACGCCGACCATGCGTTTGCCAAAGGCAAAAACACGAGTATCGTCGCAATGGCGATAAAGGGCAAAATGACAATTTGCAAAGCGTTGAGTTTGCCTTTGAGTTTGGCGACGCTTACAATATCGATTTTGCGCACGCGCGCATACGTGAATACGGTTGCGATAAAGCCTATTTGCATAATCGCATAGCCGCACCAACTGTAAACGCTCATACCGTCGAGGGTTGCGGAAGAATTTCTGAGAGCGAGCGACAAAAACAGCGAAAGCAAACTGCCTGCGCATATGCCCATAAGATAAATTGACGAACTTTCGCTTGCGCCTATCGTTTTTCTCATAGAATTTCAAAAACCTCGCTTCTTCTCGATTGATGCGCGACGTACAATTCGATGTCGCTTTGCTTTTCCTTTATTGTGCGTTCCACCGTTTCGAACGCCTTTTGTTCGGTGTTGTTGTTTTCGCTTATATGCCCCAAAACAAGTTGTTTTATGCGTGAATCGTCACACAAAACGGACGTTATTCTTGCGGCTGCGTCGTTGGAGAGATGCCCCGAATTCGACAATATTCTCGCTTTGAGTATAGGCGGATATTTGCCGTTTCTGAGCATTTCGACGTCGTGATTTGCCTCAAGCAGCACAACTTCACTGTCTTTTATGTTGCGGATAACGCCTTTTGTCGGCACGCCGATGTCGGTTGCCACGCTGCACCTTGCGCCCTCGCAATCGAAAGTGTACGCAAGAGGATATTCGGCGTCGTGCGGAATGCGGAAAGGCTCCACCTCGATATCGCCGATTTTGAATCCGCCTTCGTAATCGTCGACGTCCGTCAGGTTTTTCACGTCCGCCTTTCTGCATATGGCGCGAGCGGTGAGCGGATGAGCGTACACTTTGGTGTACGGCGACAATTTGCAAAGCCCTGCGATATGGTCGCTGTGTTCGTGAGTTATCACAACGCCGTCAACGTCGCTCGGCTTCAATCCGAACTCGGAAAGCGCACTCGAAATCCTCGAAAACGAAACGCCTGCGTCAACAAGAATTGCCGTTGAATTTGACAGTATGAGCGTGGCGTTTCCCTTGCTTCCGCTTGCAAGCGATACGAGTTTTAGCGACATTGTATTCCCTTTCGAGGGAAAAACGAATCGCAAAAGCAATTCGTTCCCCTAATTCCGTTTGTTCTGTTGTTAAGTTTGCGCCAAATCAAATCTCTTTCGAGAGATTTTCGGCGTTTTCGACCTTGTCGTCGAGTTTGTTGAGAAGGATGCCGAATACGATTGACAGCACGAAGTTGACAAGCGCAAGCACCAAGACGATAATGAATCCCACTTGCTCGCTTGCGACAAACGATTTGTCGATAAGCCATTTGATCATCACCGCGAGCATCGAGCCTGCGGCAACGAGCGAGAAGATAAAGTTGAGCGCGCGAGGATATCTGCCGCCGATTATAGAAACAAGCGACGCAATCGTCATAACCGCGCTGACAGCCGCAACGCCGATGTACGCAGGATATCTAAGCGGTCTGAGTTCGAAGCCGTTGGCAACCCAATCTTTGATTTTGCCTATGATGTCGAATTGTTCTATGGACACCGAGCCGACGCTCTTGACAAAGTACGAAAGGATGAACGGCAACACTACGAGCGCGGACAAAACGAACGTGACGAGCGCAAAAATTCTCGGTTGAATCTTGCCTCTCTTTCTGACCTTGCGAGCGGCAACGGTTTCGAAATCGGTTGCTTCCTCGCTTTCGACGGTCGCTTGCGCATATCCGCCCTGACCTCTGCCGTCCGTTCTCAAAACGTTGCTGTCCTGCGTCATATACGGCACGACCGCAAGCGGAACGACGATAGGCTGAAGTTGAATTGTGTTGTGTTTCGGCGCGACGATAGGCACGGGGCCGCCCGTTCCGACGGTTTTCATAACCGTAACGTCCGAACCTGCTTCGGGTTGGGGCGCAGTGTAGGCTTCCGCCTCGAACATAGGCTCGTCTTCGACCTTTATCTCGTTATCGGGAGTCATAACGATTTCTTGCTTTTTGTCTTTTTTCGACATACTTCCTCCTCGCGATTATTTGAGATAACCGCACTTGTCGCGATTGATGATTGCGCAGACCATACACAAAACAAAATATGCCGCGCCCGAAACAACGAGCGTAAACAATTCGCTTTGCGCATAGCCGACAATGAAGTCTTCGACAAAATCTATGCGTTCGATTCCGATTGCGCTTGCGCCTACGAGGCTTGCAACGAGTATCGCAATCAAACACAGCGCGTAGATGACCGCGCCTTTTACGAATTTTATAGGCTTAACCGCACCGAAAATCGCAAAACAGGCTTTTATCACATTGATTACCACACATAAAATGCCTATTGTGAGAATAAGCGACGGCACCATTCCCACCCATATCGCGCCGACTTCTTCGCCTTGCCAGCCGAAATCCGCCGTCTGTTCGAAAGCGGAAACGAGGTTGCGAATGACGTTGAATTTGTCGGGAACAAGCGTGAAGGGAACGTCGACCTCTGTGCCTATCACGCCGAGTATGTAGGGCAAAAGAACCAACACCGAAGCGACGAGAGCAATCACGCCGCTCGTCATATTTTTCGCCCTCTTGCCTCGTTTCCACTTCTTGTTGACTTCCTCGCGTTTGGGTTGGAAGTCGTCTATGGTGGATACGATGCGAGCGGAATCCGTATCGGGCGTTTCCTTTGTGACAATGCTTGGCTCTATCACATACTGCTGCATAACGGTGGGCATAACGTGATAGGCGGCGTTGTCAATGGGAGGTGGCGCGAGCCTTATGCCCGCGTCGTCAACGCTTCGATTTTTGTTTTTGTTGATTTTCTCTGCCATATCCGATTAAATTTGTCAATTTTTCTTGTTTTGAACGGGTTGCGCGTTGAGTTGAACCTTTTGCGGTTTTTGCTCCTCGACTTGCGGAACGTACTGCATGAGCGGTTGCTCTTGCGTGACGTATGGCACAAACGCAACGGGTTGCACTATGGGCGGCATTTGATAAGGCTTGCCGTCCTCGCCCATAAAGAATCCCGCCGTCGGATATTGCGGCATACCCTGCGCTGCGGGTTGCGCGGGATACGGGTACGGCGGATAGGGATAAGGCGCATATCCGCCCTGATACGGCGCTCTGCTCGGTCCCGAAAAGTCCGCTTGTTGCTCTTTTTCGGGTTCCTTTTCCGCCACGGTTTTTTCTTCTTGCTCGGGCGCATTGAGTTCGTCTATAAACTCGTCGAGCGTGGGCGCTTTCTTCGTTTCGAGATCGCAAGTCGGCGCAGGGATAATCTGTTGTTTGCGCTTTACGGGCGGACTTTGCTTAATCTTGTTTTTTGCAAGAAGAAGCAGAGCGCGCGCCTTGTTTCTGCCGCAATGCGTGCAAGCGGTTGCGGTGAGCGGATTGATAGTGCCGCAAGCGGGGCAAACGTATGTGTCGCCGTCGATATCGTCCTCGTCGATTTGAGTGTACGGATCGGCGTAGTATTTGGAATATGTTTTGAGCGCGGCGGACATCTTCTTCAAAAGTTCGACGTCCTCGGAGCCGAGTTCGTTGAGTTTTTGACGGTATTTTTCGAGATGTTCCGCTTTGATGCGGTATTCTTCCTCGCTCTTTTGGCGGTATTCTTCAACTTGTTGAAGCGCCTTTTCTCTTTCGTCGTCGGCTTTAGCGCGCTTTTCGGCAATCTCTTTGTCGATTGCCGCCATACGGTCGCGCTCCATATTGTCAAGTCGCAGTTTCGCCTTGCGAGCGTCGAGCATATCCTCGTCGCTGTGCGTTTCGCTTTCGACGACTATCGGCGCGCCGCAGGACACGCAAAACTTTGCGCCGGGAAGATTTTTCGTTCCGCAAACGGCGCAAACCGGCTTGCGCATAACCTGCAAAATGCCGCCGCACTTTGCGCAGTATCTGCTGCCTGCGCTGTTTTTGGCATGGCAAACGGGGCAGATCGTCTGATAATTTTCAACGACGTCCGCACCGCAAGTCGAACAAAAGGCTTGTCCAGGTTTTACTTCATTTCCGCATATCTTGCAAACAAACATATTGCTTTCACCCGAATATCTTTGTGTTGTTATTGTTTTTATTGCTCCATTAAGCACTTAATAGGGCTTCCCCCTTCCTCACGCAGTGAATGATATCGCTTATGGCGATGATATCACTTTGTGACGATATCGTGCAATTCTGCACGATGATATCCAAACTCCGTTTGGGTTATGGAATATCTGAATCTTCCATATGTCATTCCGAGCGTTAGCGTGGGAATCAAGGCGAAGCCGCATTTCGCTACGCTGGATTGCCACGTCGCAACTCCGTTGCTCCTCCACAGTGATTTTGCGCATTTAGCGCAAGCCTACGGCTTTAATTTGCACAAGTGCAAATGCAATCACTCCAAAAATATCGTCGTTCG
>CAVKUX010000009.1:0-28317 GCA_963659595.1 Anaeroplasmataceae bacterium
GTGTATGAGAATACTGCTTGTTGAAGACGAAAAAGAATTGTCGAGAGCGCTCGCTCAGATGCTTATGAAAGACGGCTACGACGTGGACTGCGTGTATGACGGCGCAGACGGATTGAATTTTGCGTCCACCGGCATGTACGATATGATTCTTCTCGACGTTATGATGCCCAAAATGAACGGCTTCGAAGTGCTTGCCACTTTAAGACAACGCAAACTCGAAACGCCGGTGATTATGCTCACCGCTCTCACCGACGAAAACGACAAAATATCAGGACTCGATAAAGGCGCGGACGACTATGTTTCCAAGCCCTTCTCTTTCAACGAACTTTCCGCTCGTATCCGTGCGGTGTTGAGAAGGCGCGGCAAACTGCTTTCGGACAACAAACTCGAATACCAAAACGCCTCGCTCGACCTCACCACTTTCACTCTGTCGACGCAGAACGGAAGCATAAATCTCACAGGCAAGGAGTTTGAACTTTTGAGATACCTTTTCGAGTATCCCAACTTTGTTGCGACAAAGGAAAATCTCATTCTCAAAGCGTGGGGACTCAACAGCGAGTTCGAGTCGAACAACCTTGAAGTGTATATGTCCTTCCTGCGCAAGAAACTTTCCCATCTCGGCGCAAACTTCACGATAGAATCTGTCCGCGGCGTGGGCTACAAACTTTCTCCGTCGAAGATATAAGCAAACGCACAAATGCGCCTTGTTTGCACAAGCGAAGGTTTATCGTTTCGGTGTGAGTAGATAAAACATCAAATCGGGCAATATGGACATAATCAAAAAACAGCGTATCAATTACACCGTCACCACCACCCTCATAGCCGCAATCTTCTTGCTTGTGGTTTTGGGCGGTTTGTTCGGCGTTGTGTACGGCTCGAACGACGTGTTCATAAACAAGGCTCTCGACAAGGCTTTGGACGACCCCGAACACTACAACGACAATGTCGCAAACGACTTGCGCTGTATCTTTATCTATCAGTATAACGACGGAAGAAAGCCTTACATCGACGGAAAGATTGACGTATACGGCGACGACGCAACGGAGATTATCCTCAAAGCCATTGCGACCGCCGACGGAAAATTCGAGTACAACGACTGTCACTTCGTCGTGGCAAACAAACAATACGCCAACGGCACGCTCTTTGCGCTCATCGACCGCACGAGTTATCACAAGCAACTTGCAAACACCGCAATTATGGTGACTTTGCTCTATTGTTGCTCGGTCGTGTTTGTGGCGTTACTCGCGCTTTTGTCATCGGCAAGATTGCTGTTCCCCGTCGCTTCCGCAATGACGAAACAACGCGACCTCATCGCCAACGCTTCGCACGAACTCAAAACGCCGCTCACAATCATCGGGACAAACCTCAGCGTAATCAAGAGCGAACCCGATTCCACCGTCAAGGACAACGAGAAGTGGATAACTTCCATATCTACGCAACTGGTGCGTATGCGCGACCTTGTGAACAGTATGCTTGAACTTAGCAAACTCGAGCAGAGCGAACTTCAAAAACAGGACGTGAATTTCAGCGAAATCGTCGAGGGCGCGTGTCTCGAATTCGAAGCGACTTGCTTTGAAAAAGACGTGAAACTGCTCACCGACGTGCAACCCGATTTGCACGTCTACGGCGAAAGCAAATCGCTCGAACGCCTCGTCGTCATACTGCTTGACAACGCAATCAAATACTCGGGCGACAACGGCAAAGTGGGCGTGAGGCTGTTTGTGGACTCCAAGCGCATACATTTGTCGGTTATGAACACGGGCGAGTGCATCTCGAAAGAGGACGCAAAGCACGTTTTCGACAGATTCTACCGTACGGACGGCGCAAGACAAAACAAGGACAACCAGAGTTTCGGGCTCGGCTTGTCCATAGCCGCGGCAACGGTAAAAGCGCATTGCGGCGAAATTGATTGTCACGGAATCGAGGGAAAAGGCACGGTGTTCGACGTGTATCTTCCCTCTCTCAAAGTCAAAAAAGACGGCACGCCCATCGAACCCAAAAAGAAAAAGAAATTGTTTGAACTATGATAGAAAACTGTTTGAACTGTGATTAAAAGCGCACCCGAAGGTGCGCTTTTTTATAACAAATCATTCAAAAATAAAGCTTCCCCCTTCCTCACGTGTTTCCCCTACCGCCGTTCCCCCTCTGCATACTTTGAGGGAACCCACGGCGTCCGCTCCGCGTGGGGCAACACTCGGCACTCGCATAGAAAAGTATCGTCCTCTTGTTATGCCACTCGTTCACGGGCGAAAAAATCCACACTCGCCCGTTCGCTTGTACTTATCGTCAAGCTCGGCGCTCCTTACGGTCGCCGCCTTGCGGCTCCAATTCCGTCTCGCCAAAAACTTTACGGTTAGTCTAATTTCTGGTCGCCGAACTTTATTGCGCCGGTTTTGCGCATAAGTTCGCTTACGCCGAACGAAATCGCAGCAGGAAGCACAAACAAACAAAGCACAATGCCTACGCCGAGTTGCCAGTCTGGGATTATGCCCATAGAGGCATCAATCGTGCCGAATACGCCGACAAGTCCGCTCGTACCCATTCCGCCGCCCGAAGCGTTGCAACGAAGCCCCATAAGCACGGCGACGAGTCCGCACACCGCGCTCGCGACTATTTCGGGAACCATGATCGCAGGTTTTCTCATAATGTTGGGGATTTGCAACATACTTGTGCCTACGCCTTGCGAAATGAGACCGCCCACGCCGTTTTCTCTGAAACTCGCGACGGCAAAACCTATCATATGCGCCGAGCAACCGGCAACCGCCGCGCCGCCCGCGATTGCGAATACGTCGGGATTTTCGAGTGCCGTCGCGCTTGTTGCGATTGCAACCCATATTGCCGCAGAGGATGTCGGCATAGTGAGCAAAATGCCCATAACCACCGCGACGAACACGCCGACGATAATTTTGACTGCCGCGCCCGCCTCGATTGCCAAAACTATGAGTTTTGCGAGCAAGTCGATAAGTTTGATAAACGGCCACGCAACAAATATGCCCGCAAGGCACATAAGCATCATCCCGAGCGGAATCAAGATTATGTCGAGTTTGGTTTTTCCTGCGTAAAGCGAGGCGATTTCAACGGTGAGAAGGGAAACGACGTACGCGCCGATAGGATTGCCGACCGCACCGAAAGCGATTGTAAACGATGCGTTTTGGCAGAGCGCACTCACGAGATTGCCCGAAAACGCGCCGACCAAGCCCGTTACGGCGGCTGTGAAAATCACGAGCGGTTTTGCGCCCAACTTGTGCGCGATTCCTATGCCGATGCCTGCGCCCATAAGCATTTTTGCAATGCTTGCGATGTAACCGAGAACGCGCGCAAACGAATTGTCGCCGCACCAAGACGCGATTTGAGCGAGAATAGTGCCTGCGATGAGCGTGCAGAACAAGCCTTGCGCCATACCCGAAAATGCGTCGATAAAGTAGCGTTTGCAGTACTTTTTGACAACTTCGAGCGCCTTTTTACCCTTGCTTTCGCGAGCGGAATACTCGGACAAAATTCCTTCTTTCTTCTCGCCGCAAACGTTTTGCTCGCAACGGTTTTCTCGTTCGCCACAAACGTCTTGTTCGTCGGCGGTTGCCGCTTTGGCAAGTTCCGTATCGGCGGTTTGCTCGATTGCGGAATCTTCGCAAGTCAAAGAAGAATCTTGTGCGTTTTCACACGAAATATCGTCAAAAACGGTGCGTTTTTCAATGTTTTTATCGTCGTTTTTTTGCATTTTTCTGTCCGTTTGCATTGCAAATGCGGTTTATTCTCTATATCGCCGAGTCGGCATTTTATTCATTTGTTTTTATTTGATTTTTGCGTTTTTTCTTTCTTGTTTTTTGTAAATTTTCAGAGTTTTTGATTCGAAAACTTTTATATTTACCATTGCTTTTTAGCGTTTCGCCGTTTGCGTTTCACTTGCTTTCGACGTCAACGATTTTCATTTCGGACGACGGCGCGGTTGCGATTGCGCTTTCCGCGGTTTTGGGCGCGACGTCCTCTTTTGACATAATCTTCATAGCCGCCCCGACGCAAAGGGAAAACAGATTTTCCAAATCGGATTTGGAAAGGGATTTGTCGCGCTTTGAGTAATCTTTTGCCAAAATGGTTGCACTCGGATTGCCGTTTTTGGCAAACGCGTCCGAAATGAAGCCGTGAAGGGAGTTGAATTTGTGCAAAAGGGTGTCGTGCGGCATTGTGGAAACGGTTATGCCCTGCTCTATCGCGCTTGCGTGCACTGCGGACACGACGTCGATTGAAAAGTCGATATTGCGCAAAGCGTCGCGCTCTGCGACTTGGAAATTGTCGCTCAAAACGTCTCCTATTGCCAAAACCTTTGCCGAGGCGAATTCGGGATGAGCCTCGACGAATGCGTTTGAGCCGCAATGCCCCGAATTTTCCGCGCCGAAGGAAACGTACACAATCTTGGTGTTGTCGGCAAGAAGATCTGGTTGCTCGGCAAAATAGGCGTACGTCGCCATCGCCACAGCCGTCGCCACGCCGTTGTTTTCGCGAGCGAAGCGTTCCATAGGCGAGAAGTGCAACACAAACGCCGCAATGCCGAAAATGCCCGACACGAACGGCAGAATGGTGAACGCGCTTATCTTTGCCGCAACGTTGTCGCCCTGCGTGCCGATTGCCATCTTCAAAATGCAGAAAAGCACGAAAATGAACACGGACAAAGGCGCGATTATCATAGAGAGTTTTCTTACGAGATTGAAATCTTTTATGGGGCTTCCGAGCGTTGCGTCGTGGTTGTCGCAGATGACGAGAGTGTTTTTGACGTTCTTTTCGTCCTTGCAACTTTCGCTGACGACGTTGTACGAAACTTTTTTAGGCAGAATTTTGCCTGCCTTGCGGTTGCCAAAATACATAAGCAAAAGTGCGCTTCCGCCCGCAAGGAACATAACGAGGGACAGTAACGTCACAAGCGCGCCTGCAACTCGTCCTCCTGCAAACGACACGAAGTACACGGCGTAGCAGAGCGCATACCATATGCCCAAAAGCAAAAACGAACCTCTGCCGAGCAAAACGGGCGCGTTGAACGCTTCGAGCCGAGTTTTTGCGTCCGTCTCGTCGTGAAGTCTGTTGCGGATTGCCCTTGCGCAAGCGGTTTCGTCCTTGCTTGCCGTGATACGGTGCGGATATTTTGAAAGTTCGCGCGAAAAATCCTCGACAAACTCCATCGCGCTTTGCATATCATCTTTGTTTATTACGCTGTGTTTTTCTTCAAAGGCTGCCATATCTCTATTATAACACGCTTTTTGTATTTATCAACCTTGAAAGAAACATTGAAAAAGGACGATTTGACAAACCTTGTGCCACACTTGATTTGACAAACTTTTTCAATGGTTGTTTGTCGTCAAATGTCAAGAATGTCAATGATTTTGACATTTTTTATATGAAAGATTGTCAACATAATGAGCATCTTTTGGGCGAATATTTCAATTTTGCGCAAAAAAATGCAAAAAGCGGTGTTTCGCTTGAAAAAGCATTTTGGCAAAAAGGCATAAAGAAAAGGCGCGGTTTGCGCCTTTTCTTTTTGAGTTATTCAGCAATTATGCTTGTTTTTCGGGGACGGTGTAGATATACCAACCTGCCTCTTTGTCCGTTGCGGGAGTGAGGTCGGTGTAGTCTGCTTCGACATACGCCTTTGCACCGAGTTTGACAGATACGCCAACGCCTGCGCTCTTGTTGACATCAACATTGACAGAGAGTTCGAGCCCGTTTGCTCCGCTGATGTCGAGAACGACTTCTGCCGTTGAAGCGAACATTTCGTTGAGGAATGCTTCGCCCTTCTTTGCGTCGGTGGTTTCATTGCCGTAGGTTGTGCCTGCGACGGTGAGTGCGTTTGCAATTCTTTCATTCCACTTATCTTTGTCTGCTTTGATGATTGAATCTATGAAAGACGGTGCTTTCTTCTCCCACCAAGTTTGACCGATGTAGTTGATTGCGCTGCCGAGCGTGCCGTAGTTCTTCTTCAAATTTGCGTTGGAGTTGGTCTTGATTGTGAGTTTGTCGCCCTTTGCAGAGACAAGCGGAAGCGCTCTGACGATGGTGTCGGACACTTTGGTGATGATGGGATCGCTTGCGTATTGCGCGCTTGCGCTATCGTCCGGTGTTTCCTCTTCTTCATCGTTGAAGATGTCGTCTAAAAGGTCTTGGAAAACTTCGACTATGTCGATATTCTTCCACACTGCGCCCTTGAAGTCGGGGTTGATTGTGATGACTCTGTCCTGCGGGTCGACTTTGTTGTTGCCGTTTTCGTCAACAGCAACTTGTTCTTTGATATCGCACGAGAAGAATACATCTGCAAATTTGTTGAGTTCGGTTTTATCGTCCTTGAAGAAGGTGTCTCTGATCCAAGTGTAGGCATAGTCGCCGAACAATCTGACGAGAACGTCAACAATCTTCACGTTGCCGACCTTTGCGTCTTGATTGACGGTGAGAGCGAGGTTGCCGTTCATAAAGGACGCTTTGACGATGTCAACCGCCTCTGTTGCGCCTGCCGCCTTGTAGGTCAATGCCGCCGCTGCGACAGTGCCGTTTTTGACTGTGCCGTCTTCGTTGACGGTGTCTGCGAGTTCGAGTTTGCCGTTCAACGTAAGAGCGAGCGTTCCGTCGAGTTTGAGGTTTTCAAGTCCGCCGCCGATTGCAGTGTTGACATTTGAGAATCTCTTGTAGTTGTCTTGATCGAGAGCGGTTGCGTCGAGAGTGATGCCTGTGAGGTCGAGTTCGACTGCAGCGTCGAGAACGACGTCGGTGGTGTAATTTCCTCTCTCGACTGCCATCGATTTTTCGATTTCTCCTTCCTTTGCTTTTGCGAAGTTGAGGTCGGTGATGGTGATTGCAACAACGGGATACACGTCAACAAGAGTTTCTTTTTTGCTTTCGCTCGTAGTCACGATTTCGCTTTCAAGAGCGGGAAGACCTGCTCTGATGGTGAACGAGTCGATTGCGTTGTTCTTGGTTGTGAATTCAAGATAGAGTTTCAAACCGTCAAGCAAGTCGGTGAGACCTTTGGGAAGGCTGCTGCCGAGCAAATCGAGCATGCTGAGGACGCTCGGATCGAGTTGAGTCGTGTAAGTGGTGACGCCGTCCTTGGTTGATGTGGTGGTGTTGTCATTGACAAAGAAGCCTGCGACGGTGTCGTTTGTCAAAACGTTTTTGATGTTGATGTTGCCCTGTGCGTCGAATGCTTCGTCCACGCTGAGACCGAGAATTTCAAACACGCCGCCGATTTCTTCTTTGAGGCTGTCAACGTTGATGTTGAAAACTCTCATAACGTCGCCGACAAGAGTGTTGAGATCCCAATTCTTGCCCATATTTGCGGTGAGAGCGGTGATGATTTCCGCAATGGATTTGCCTGCAACGGGCTTATCGTTGTAGATGAAGTTGTAGAATTTCGCGTTGTAGGTGTCGTTGAGATAACTGAACGGAATTTTGATGTTTTGTCCCGCATAGTCGATGTAGACGTTGTCTACGTCATTGAAGAAATAGTATGCGGTGAACCAGTTTTCCGCCTTGCTCGGATCGTAGATCTTCGCCTTGATTGCGGTGTTGGTGCTCTTGTCCTCGCCGCTGGATCTGTCGAGGACGAGATCAAGCAAGATGCCTACGTCCACACTTTCCTGAGAGTTGCCATCGCCGTCGACAAGGTCAAGTTGCACGGTGAGACCGAGGCTCACTTTGAGGTCGTCGCTTGCGCCGATTGCTTCGTCGCCGATGCCGGTGGATTGCTCCCAAAGCGTGTTGAAGTATGCCTTCACGTTCGTGGTGTCTTTTGTCGGTTTGGGTGTTACGTTCGGTTTGGAATTGTCGTTGCCCTTGTCCTTATCGCCGCAAGCGACAAGCGCGAACACCAAAATCAACGCAAGAATCACGATGAGAAGTGATTTGATGCTGAATTTTTTCATAATTGCCTCCTAATAATTTACCATCGTTTGCAAATGCACCCCCTCGCGCATACACGCATAGTATGGTTACATCTGTAATAGATATTATATATTATATCAAAATTAAAGTCAATACGCAAATATTGCGCCTCGCCCCTATTTTCAGAAAACATTGTATAAAGCAACGCGCGAATTTTGTCGAATACAAAAAAATCGAACATTGTGAAGCGTAAAGTGCAAAAACAACAAAACAAAAGCAAAATATCGAAAATCTAAAACGAAAAGCAGCCCGAAAGCAAACGAAGAAAAACAATAAAACAAGCCGAAAGACAAAAAACAAGCGGCACTCGTTTGAGTGCCGCCGTGTTTTTGTTTGTAACAAAAATTGTTATGCGCCCATTGCGTCGGGGATGTCGGGCGCAACATCCTCCCCTCCGTCGGATTTGCCTACGCCTATGCCGTTTTCCTCAGCCGCCTTTGCTCTCAAAATGCGATTGCGAGAGTCCTCGGTGCGTTTGCGGGTCTTTTCGCCCATGTCGCGGCATACGCCTGCGGCGATGATAAGCACAGATCCGATTGCGCCGAAGATTGCCATCCAGTTGCGCAAACTTACGACGTTGATGACCGCCATAAGCAAGTTGTTGCTGTCAACCCACGTCGCTTGCATATAGCCGAGCATGCCGTAGGGCGCGTTCATCGGATAGAGGTTGATTGCAATCAAGCCGTCGTCGTCGATGCACAAGCCGAGACTGAGTTGCGCGCCGCCTGCCGCCGCCTTGATGACCTCGATGAGATCCTCTTGCATAAGCCCGCCGAGAGAGTCGATGAGGCTGGGGAATTGTTCGAGAACTTTTTGCACGATGCCGTAGATTTGACTGCCGAGCAAGTTTGCAACGTCCAAAGTGGTCAAAGCCATCGGATCGCCGAGCATATCGAGAACGAGCCATGCAAGCGGACGTTTCGTCACGCCGTTTTCGTACATTTGCCAACCGTCCTCGTTGAAGCCGTACTTGACCTCGATTGATTTGCCGTCCTGATCGAGGATTGTGCCGGTGTACTCGAACTTGCCGCCGTTTGCCTTAAACTGTTCGACAAGTTGCGGATCGTAGAGTTGATACAGGCAATTGCCGTCTTCCGTGTAGGTGAGTCCGCCTGCGCCGTTGTAGGAACTTTGCGTGTACGACCAGCCTTGGTTGAGGATGAGACGAAGGACGATAGGCACCGTCATACGTCCGCTCATCTGTGCGTACAAAAGAAGCGGATCGTCAAAGGTGAGATAGCCGTCTTGGTTGAAACTGTCGTAGTTTTGTTGGAACAACGCCTTGAATCTCTCGTTCTTGAAACCGTCTTTCAACATACCTTCGTAATCGTAGTAGGTGTAGATATAGTCGAGAATGGAGAGTGCGATCGCACGTCTTGCGACGTTGTTGTTGAAGCAATAGTCGTAGTCGTTGAGGACGTATTGATTGTAGATGAACTGATAGAGTTCATACTTTCTCTCGTTGGATTTGAGAGCGTCGATTTCGACCTGAATGCCGTCAACGTTCTTGCCGTAGGTGTTGTTGTAGTACTTTGTTCTTGTTTGAATGAATTCGTTTTTATAGTTGGTGATGACGCCGTTGTTTTCGTTGTGAGCGACGAGGGTCTTGTAGGAGAAGTCGCCGTTTTCGGCAATCTTGCCGTCTGCGTCATAGTTGTTGAGGTTGCCGTTGAGAAGATTGTACATGATGAGGTCACGCTCGAGCGCGGCATTCTTTTCGGCTTGCGCTTCGCCGTTGTAGTACAAATCCTCGCAATAGAGCGTGCTTTGCGTCGCATATGCGATGACGTCGGGGAAAACGTAGGTCAATATAAGACCGAATCCCGTTGACAAACACACGAATGCGATAAGCACTTTGACGGTTTTGGTGCGGATGCTGCTCTTTGACCTCTTTCTGTTGACGACAAGCGCAACCGTCATAAACACGAGCCCGAGCACGCCTGCCAAAATCACGCCGACAAACGGCCAGAACGTGTAGTACGGCATGAGGTTGTAGCACTTTATGCCAAGCACTACGGACACGATGACTATGGGCAAATACGCAAGAACGTGTAGCAATATCGCCGCAAGCGTGTAGAGAACGGACGTCTTGCGTTGGTCTCTCTTTGTGCGCTTGCTCACCGGGAAAGCGGGAATTACGTCGCCGTTTTGATCGCGATTGAGCATATCCGCGTCCAAAGCGAGTTGTTCGTTTTGAACGTCTTGATTTATTTCTTCTTGATTCATAACTTGATCGCTCATAATTACAAAGCCTCCTTGTCAGAATTTTCGTCCGCAGGGATTTGGGTGTCCCCCTCTGCCGTTTCGGGCATTTGGTCTTGAAGAACTACGTCTTGTCCGCCTTGAGCGTCGTTTTGTTCGTCGCTTTGTCGATTCTTGGCTTTTTTGGCTTTTTTGCCTTTCTTCTTGTCTTCGATTGCCGTGCCGTTTGCGTATTCGAGTTCCCTCTCCTGCGCAACGAAACTAAGGAAGTAGAACAACACGACAAAGCCGCAGAAGAAGAACAGCATATCGCGAACGCCGTAGAGCGGATAGAACGTGGGTTTGTAACTCAAATCCGCTTTGAGTTGTCTCACTGCCGTCAAGTCGGCAAGTCCGAGCGCGGAGGGATATGTGCCTGCGCCGAGCGTGTCGCCGACAAGCGTCGATCCTATCATCGAGCCGAATGCTGTGGCTTCATAGTTTGCTCTCTCGTATTTTTGATACGCAAGAGCCATTGCCATATCGTCTTTGCCCGCAACCCAGGTGTAGAACTCCCACACGGGTTTGATTGCCGGAGATTGATAGTAATACAATCCTTCGAGGATTGTTGTCAAAATGGAAGATACGTTGATTGCAAAATTGTAGTCCTCGTCGAGAAGCGGAATTTGAATGCCGCTGATTTCAAGACCGTAACGAATGCCGTCGTCCGTGTTGAAAGTCTTGATGAGGTTGAGAAGTCCGTTGATTGTGCCGACAACGCCGCCGCCGAGTACGGACGAGAGGTCAACGCCCAGTTTGCTCATCAATCCGTTGAGTGCGGTGTTGAGGAAGTCGCTGAGGTGATCGAGGTCGAAGTCGTATTCGATGTTGCCGTCCTCGCCCACTTTCACGAATGCGTCGCTGAAGTTGAGATCGACAAGCACGTCGCCGCCGTCCGCGACTTTTTCGCTGTTTTTGCCCATAACGTAGTTGCCGTCCGAGTCCTTAGTGCCGTCGTCTTTGACAAGCGCGACATAGAGATAATCTCTCGTCTCGCCCTCGTTGAACACGTCGGGTGCGCCCGCATATGCCACAACCAAGAACAAATCGTTCACCGTAACGGTGCTGTCAACGCCCAAAAGCGGTTGGATCCATTCCAAAGCAGTCGCCATAGTCGCGTCGTCCATGCCGAAGTCTTTTCTGAAACTCATGCCGTTTTGCAACTGTTCGAGGATAGGCGAAAGGATCGCGCCAACGCCGAATTTGCCTATAACGTCGTCAAGACCCGTGCTGCCGTCGTTTGCTTTGAGCAGGAAGTCGAAAAGTTGGTTGTTGCCGAGCAATGCGCCCACTTTTGCGATCAGATAATCGAGACCGTTGTGCGTGAGAGAGAAGTTCTCTGCAAACTCGATTTCCTGACCGTAAAGGGTTTGCAACCATTCGGGGCATTTTTCTCCCGTGTCGGGATCTTCGAGCGTGCCGGTGTAATATCTGTCTCTCGCCTTGACTGCTTTTTCATACATCTTTTGGAAGGAAGAAGAGTATTTATTAGCAGTGATTTCCTCTTGTGCGGAATAGTAATCTTCCAAAATATTAAGCACGTTGTCGAGGCTGAAAACCCAGCCGTCCGAAAGCATACCGTTGGAATTGTAAATGCCCTTTCCGTATACGCCGTCCATTGTGCTTGTCTGAGAAGAGCCGTCTGCGTATTCGGTGCCGAGCGGCATCAAGTCCTTGCAATACCAAACGTAAATTTCCTCGCCCGCCTTGGTGGTTTTCTTTTGATACCAGTAGTGCGAATAGGTCTTGCCGTTGATGACAAGTTGTCCGCTCGAGTTCGGTTTGAGCCTTACGATTTGCGTATATTCGGGGCTTTGTCTGTAATCGTAGGAATTTTCGCTGTCGCTGCTTACGCGATAAGTGCCGTCGAGAATCTTTTTAAGATCGCCGTTGCCCTTGATGTTGTTGTTTTCGTCAACGTCGAGCCTGTAAAGTCCGTCCTCGCCCTTGACAAAACTGATGTCTACGCCCTGATTGCCCTCGTCGTCGATGATGGAATAGTAGGTGACCGGTTTGTTTGAGATGTTGCCCGAAACGCCGCCCTTGTTTGCGCCTTCCATCTCAACGTTGTAGACGTTTTTCATCAAATCCACTTGTTTGATGAGATTGAGCGTGTCGTTCTTGCCGACTGCGTTCGAGGACACCGTGCGATAGTAGGAAAGTTGGGTCTTATAGTCGTTGACCGTAACGCCCGTCCCCTCGTACTGCGCCTGAATTTCGGTGATCTTCTTTTCAAGCATCGCGTCCATAACCACGCCCGTGATAAGCATCGTCGCCATACAAACCGCAACGACGGAGAACATCCTCACGCGAGTGTTCTTCACCGTCTTGCTCAGAATGATATGCACGATCGAAATGAACGCCCAGACCGCAAAACCGATCCAAACGCCGTAAAGCGCAGGCGCGGTGACGTACGACTCCGCCTGCTTGAAAAAGCCGAGCGCCGTCGTGAATGTCGTTTCACCCATGAACGGATCGTGGCTGATGAATCTGACCGCGGTGAAACACACCGCAACCAGGAACAAGGGAAGACCAAGCATGTAAAACACGACTTTGAGCGTGCGGTACAACTTGACCTTTTTGTACTGTTGAGTTTGGCTCATAACTTTCTCCTCATTGATTTGGGATTGCTCTCTTATGTATGCGCGAGCGCACCCGAATATGATTTACTGTACTATCATAGCATATCTCAAAACATATTTCAATACGATTTTCAATAAAATTTGACCGCCCCATATCTTGCGCAATCGTTGCGCCCTCGTTCACAATATGCCAGTTATTTTGCGGTTTTTTGAGGTTTTTTTGCAGATTTTCTCAACTTTTTGCTGCTTTCCTCCCCGTTTTCAAGGCGTATGTTTGCATTATATGCAATTCTGCCTCAGCGGATACGCGCACACCCCGCGTTCCGCTTTTGAAAAGTGTTATTTTCCTATATCAATTATTCGCAAGCCGACGCAAAATACCCGACATTTTTGCCGTTTTGTGCGCATATTTATCGTTTCGACAAATTAATCTTTGAACTTGCGGGGGCAGATTTTCGTTTCGGGGTTGATTTTGGCATTCTAAGAGTATATTATTGAATCAACAAATCGGCAAACCGTCGATGTCAGGAGGAAAATATGTCATACATCAGCGAAGTCATAGAACAGACTGAATTGAAAAACCCCAATCAGCCTCAGTTTATGCAAACCGTCAAAGAAGTCCTCACCTCTTTGGCACCCGCTATCGAGCAAAACGAACAGTTGATGCGCAAAAACGTCATCCTCGAACGCCTTGTCGAACCCGACAGACAAATTATGTTCCGCGTTCCTTGGATGGACGACAACGGCAAATACCACGTCAATCGCGGTTTCCGCGTCCAATTCAACAACGCAATCGGACCGTACAAGGGCGGCTTGAGATTCCAAAAGGACGTCAACCTCGACGCAATGAAGTTCCTCGGTTTCGAGCAGACCTTCAAAAACTCCCTCACTTCCCTTCCTATGGGCGGCGCAAAGGGCGGCGCAGACTTCGATCCCACCGGCAAGAGCGATTCCGAAATTATGCGTTTCTGCCAATCCTTTATGAACGAACTTTATCGTCATATCGGTCCGAATATGGACGTTCCGGCAGGCGATATGGGCGTCGGCGGTCGCGAAATCGGCTATCTGTTCGGTCAATATAAGAAAATCGTCGGCGCTTACGAAAACGGCGTTCTCACCGGCAAAGGTCTCAGTTACGGCGGATCTCTCATCCGTCCAGAAGCGACAGGTTTCGGCGCAACCTACTTCCTCGACGAAGTGTTCAAACATCAAGGCGAACAACTCGCAGGCAAAACATTCTGCCTCAGTGGTTTCGGCAACGTCGCGTGGGGCGCGGCAAAGAAAATCGACGAACTCGGCGGCAAAGTCATCACCCTCTCGGGGCCCGACGGATACGTTTACGACCCGGACGGCGTAACGGGCGAAAAGATCGACTATTTGCTCGAAATGCGCGCCTCCAACCGCAACAGAGTTCAAGACTATTCCGACAAGTACGGCTGCGAATTCGTCGCAGGCAAGAAGCCTTGGGGCAACGTCAAAGCAGACGTCTATATGCCTTGCGCAAGACAAAACGAAGTTCTTTTGGACGACGCAATCGCAATGGTTAAACTCGGCGTGCCCGTCCTCAACGAAGTTTCCAACATGCCTACAACCAACGAGGCAATCGCATACTTGCAAGAACACGGCGTTCTCGTCACCCCGTCCAAAGCGGTCAACGCTGGCGGCGTTGCGACGAGCGGTCTCGAAATGTCGCAAAACAGCGAACGTCTTGCTTGGACAAAGGAAGAAGTGGACGCAAAACTCAAACAAATTATGAAAGGCATCCACACTCAAATCTGCGATGCACTCGACGCATACGGTCTCGATTACAACCTCGTCAAGGGCGCAAACCTTGCGGGATTTAAGAAAGTAGCCGACGCTATGATAGCGCAAGGAATCAACTAAAAACGCGCCAAACGGCGACTAACTTTGTCAGCACCCCTTGCTTGCCAACTCATTTACGCTCAGTAAATTAGGGTTGTCAATCGAGGGGTGCTTTCGCGTTATTCATCCGTTTGGCGCGTTTTTAGAATTTTTATTTATTATATTTTTAGTTTTCTATTCTTACATACATTTTTAATTTTTCGGATTAGTGGATTTCCCCCCCCCACTACACACGTTTTCAGACATCTAAACGCTTATTTTTTATATAAATTTAATTTTCACAATCTTTCTTTTTCTTTATCGTCAAGCCTGTTTCTATCACCGAAACGGCGACTATTGCGCCCCAAAGTATGAAATTGGTGATGTCGCACATCAAGTCGAGCGCGCTGCCGCCGCCAAATGTGGATATGAGGACGTATTGAAGCACGATTATCGACATAATTGCGTCTTTCAGACCTGCCGCACGCAAAATTCGGTCGAATAGATTGCCCGTTTTTGCGGATTTTTTCAAATTCAGCGATGCGACGACGATTTTGTACAGCGTGTACGCCGCAGACGAAATCGCAATCACCGTGGAATAGGAAACGTCTCTTTTGTGCATTGCCATAAGCGCAATCGGCGCAATGAGAGATATGTCCGCAATCAAAAACAGCACGTCGATCGCAACGCTTGCGTTTTGCTGTTTCTTTTTGTCGAGTTTGCCTGCTTTTACGCCTTTCTTGCACGCAAAAACCGATATTCTAATGGCAAAAAGCACCGCATAGTAGATTGAAATACACAAATTCCAGAGCGCGCCGTTTTTTGCATACAGATATGCGTTGAACACAACGAAAAACAGCGTTGTCGCAAGCGACGACAACGCTGTGAGCAGAGATAAATCCGCTCTTTTTCCGTTGGATTCTTTTTGCTTTTCGCTACGGTTTTTCATAAATCAGATGAGGTCGGTCGAAAGCAAATCGTTGCCTTTTTCAAGCAAATTTGCAAGTTTTTCTTGTTTCTCGTCGATGAGAGGAAGCGCTTGTTTGGTTTTCTTTTGCGCAATGGATTTGTATGCAAGATAGTTTACGCCGCAAAGCACAGCCCCGACGATTCCGAGGATTATTCCGCCTGCGAGCGCGGGAATTTCACTCGTTTTGAGCATACAAAGGCTCATTCCGCCGCCGAACACGAGTGCCGCAAAAGTGCCGAACGTATACGAAAATATGCTCGCCGTTTTTGTTTTTGCGTTTTCGAGGTTGTGGATTTCCTCGTAGGTTTCTTCCGCTTGTCTTTCGAGTTTCGAAAGTTCGTTTTTGTGTTTGAGTTTTCTGTCGCGCTTGAAAGAAATTATCGTTGCGCCTACGCCGTTGTTTTGCATAGACGTCGCTTCCCAGCCGAAAGCCTCGTACATATCGCACACTTGCGCTTGCTCGTTTGTTTTTGCCATTTTCGACATATATTCATACGTCACGAAATCTTTGTTTTCCATAAAATATTCCATCCTTTTTCTTATTTTCGTCTCTTTTTCGCGGTTAAATTGCCGTTGACTTTTGCCTGAGACAAGTGTATCGTATACTTGAAAAATCGAAATTTCAATGCCCCGAAAGCGCAATGATACACTTTTGCGATTTTGAAAGACGCATTGATACAAAAAGGCGGATTTGTATCGTGGAATACTCGCAAGAAGAATATATGAAGCATTATATCATTCAAGCGTTGTTCAAACTTATGGACGAATACACGTTTGAAAAAATCACCGTCACGGACATAGTGAACAAGGCGGGCGTCGGGCGCGCGACGTTTTATCGTCATTTCAAAACCAAAGAGGACGTGCTCATATACTTTTTCAACCACACCACGCGCGAATTTATGTCCGAGCAACGCTACTACCCTCGTTGCAAGCAAGACTATATCGACATAACCAAGCGTGCGTTTTCGCTGTTCAAAGAGCAGAAAGAGCCCTTGAAGTTGCTCCGCAAAGCGCACCTCGAATATCTTTATCTCAACTATCTCAACGACGGATTTTCAAAGATGTTTCAAAACACGTTCCCCGACGAAAACAAGTTTAAGCCGCTCTTGTATGCGGGAATGTTGTTCGACGTGTCGATTGCGTGGCTTGACGAGGATTGCAAAACGCCAATCGAAAATTTGTCCGAACTCATAATCGACGCGATATATTTTAAGGACTGAAACGCCTTTTAAGCGCAAAGATTCTTTAAGCGGTATTGACATTTTTTGCCGTTATGTTAAACTGTGTAAAGAGGAAAATATTATGGAACAAAACCAAACAAGCAACGACATCATCGACGAGCAACCCATTCCCCAAACGGAAGAATCTTCGGCGGAAACGCCAAAAGGCATACTGTACGAAACAAGCCTCAAACAAGCCGAGAAAAACGCCAAAAAAGAAAAGAAAAAAGGCGTTATGCAATTCATAAAATACGCCCTTTGCGCGGCGAGTGCAGGCATAATTCAGATTGTGCTGTTCTCGATTTTGCAAGCGGTCATACCCTCGAACGGCAAAACCATACACTTCATCGTCGAAGATATGGATTTGGTCACGTTTATCGCAACGACCGTCGCGCTTTGCGCTTCTATACTTTGGAACTTCACTTTCAACCGCAAGTTCACCTTCAAAGATGCAGGCAACGTGCCAAAAGCAATGGTTTTGGCGTTTTTGTTCTACGTTCCCTTCTATCCCTTCCAGACTTGGTACGTCCACACAATCAAGTTCTTGCTTGTAGACGCAATAGGCACGGATGCGGCAGGCATAATTGCCGAAGGTACGGTTATGATAATCAACTTCGTGCTTGAATTTATGTGGCAAAAATTTGTGGTTTTCCGCAAACCCAAAGACGAAAAGGAAAACAAAACCGAAAACGCCGAAAACTCGGGCAACACAGAAAACACGGAAAACACCGCAGAATAAACGCAAAACTCAATCTCATACTTACCGCTCTCTTTTTAGAGGGCGGTTTTTTTGTTGTTTATATGCCGTTTATAAACTCGTCGTTTTGACAATAATGTACGACGTGGACATAGACAGCCTTCAACAAGATTTGAAAAAGACTTTTTCAAACAGCGACGACTTCAAATGCCGCCGCCTCGATATCGGCGACAAGCGTTGCCTTTTTGCGTATATCGACGGCAATATCGACAAAGTTTTGTTCGAGCAGGACGTCGTGCGCCCTCTAAAAAACTGCGAGAAGCTCGAAAAACCCTATCTGAAATCCTTGCAAAACACGGTTGCGTACGCCGACGAAATCGAGGTTGCGGATGTCAAAGACTCGCCGAGCAACATCGCCGCATGCGACATCGCATTCTATATAGAGGGCGAGGATAAAGCGTATATCTTTTCCCTTCGCAAGCCTGCTTCGAGAGCGATAGGCGAACCGCCCACGTCGTCGGTTATGAAAGGTCCGCGCGAGGGATTTATCGAGGAAATCAAAACGAATATGTCGCTCGTGAGAAAGCGCTTAAAATCCCCCGACCTCGTTATGAAAACCTTTCAAGTGGGCAGATACTCGGCAACGACGGTTGCTTTGATGTATATAAGAGGCGTTGCAGACGACAAAATCGTCGAGAGGTTAACCCGCAAAATAGAACAAATCGACGTGGACGGCGTTGTGGACAGCGCGTTTGTGCTGTCCTTTATCCAAACCAAAAAGAACTCGTTTTTCATTCAGGCAGGCACGACGGAAAAGCCCGACGTGGCGACTGCAAAACTGCTCGAAGGGCGAATCGCAATCATCGTTGACGGCTCGCCTATCGCCATAACTCTGCCCTATCTCGTCTTCGAAGACGTGCAGGACGGCTACGACTACTATTCGGGCGACTGGCGCGCATCGATGATACGAATGTTTCGCCTTTTCGGCGCAATGCTGACCGTACTTTTGCCGGGAGCGTACATCGCGCTTCAAACCTACCACTTTCAGTTGTTGCCCATAAAGTTTTTGATGACGCTTATGTCGGCAACGACAAACATACCCTTTCCGCCGGCGATAGAAATGCTCTTGGTTATGACTCTTTTCGAGGTACTCAATCAAGCGTCCATACGAATGCCTCGCTACTTCGGCATATCTCTATCCGTCGTGGGCGCAATAGTGCTTGGCGACACGGCGGTGAAATCGGGTCTTATCTCGTCGCCGTCCGTGCTTGTTGTCGCGCTGTCGGCAATAGGCATATTCTGCGTGCCCGACCAAGTGGGAACGATGTCCATACTCCGCTTTTTGTACCTATGCATAAGCGCGGTTCTCGGCTTTGTTGGAATGATAATTCTCACGATTGTCATCATCGCATATCTCGCTTCGCTTGAAAATTTCGGCACGCCCTATCTTGCGCCGTATGCACCGAGAATCTCGCCCGACCTTCAAGACGGCGTGTTGAAAGCGGACTCGGCGGCAATGGAATTGCGCCCCTATTCCATACCCACGCAAAACCGCCGCCGCATACGCAAAGATTGACAAACACAAGGTTTATCTATGACAAACAGCACAATAAAACACGGATTGCGCAAAAATCTGCCAAACGGCACTATCTACAATTCACAAGCGGCGGCAATTATGGTCGCGCTCGGTTTTGCGTTCAAACTCTCGTCCGCCCCGGGGATTTTTTCGGAGGCGTTCGGCTCGGCAACGTTTTGGGTGTTTATGGGATTCACCGCAATCGAGGGTATATGCGTAATCTTCATTTTCGCCTTTGCGAGAATGGGCGGAGACGCGCTTTTGCGCGCGACGAATTGCGTATTTTATAAAGCGGCGTGCCTTGTCGCCTGCGTTTGGCTTTCGGCAAAGACGGCGTTTTATTTTTGCTACTGCACCTCATATCTCACCCACGAACTCTTCACGGGAACGCAACCTTTCCTCATATACGGATTGTTCCTTCTGCCAATCGTATATCTCGGCTTGAAAGGCACTCGCTCGATTGCAAGAAGTTGCGAATTGTTTGCGCCGCTCTTTCTTGCGGTGATAATTCTAAATCTCGCGTTTTTGGATTCGGATATGGACTTCGGGCGCAATCTGCCGATTTTCACGACAGAGCCGTCCGTGCTGTTTGCGACTATGCCGCGCTACGGACTGTGGCTCGGCGACGCGTTCCCCTTTATATTCGTGAGGCTTCGCAACAAAAAAGCGCCCTATCTCACCCTCGGCATCGCGTCGACTTGGGCGATTGCAAATCTAATCGTGCTTATCGGCGTCGCTCTGTACGGCAACGCGCTCAAAACGGTGTCCGACCTAATTATACACATCGCAAGTTTCAACCAACTCTCGCCGGAAATTGGCAGAATGGAATGGACAAACCTTTTCGGAATCATAATGATGTCGCTCTACTCGCTCTCGTTCCTCTACGACGGGGCGAATCAGGCTTGCGAGCGTGCGCTCGGCACGGCTCTGCCGTCAAAGATACTTTGCCCGACGGCGATTGTATGCTCCGCTCTGTTTTCGTCGTCGCTGCAACAAGTGACAGACTTTGCGCTCGGCACGGCGGGCTATGTTTTGACGGCGATTGCGTTCGCCTTGCCGATTACGTTTTTTGCCGTAGCGAAAGCCGAAAAGAAAAAACACTCGGGCTTGTATGCCTGCCTTGACGCAGAGTACGCGACGATAGGCAAGCAAGACAATGCGCCCGACAGCGAAAACGACGGCGTGCTTTACTCGTTCAAGCAAAACTCGCAAAAGGGGGAAGCGCAATGAAAAAACTCAACGTTCCCTCCTGCCTATCGCGCACGAAATGGCTTGTGTTTTTCCTCATCGCCGTGTTTTTGATTGTGTTCGGCAGAATGGTGGAAACGCCGTCGCTGTCGAAATCGGCGGTGGTGCTCGGACTCGGCATAGACTACGATGAATCATCCTCTCTGTTCGAGGTCAGTACGCAAGCGGTGCTTGTCGGCTCGTCGAGCGGCGATACGACCGAAACAAGTTATGTCTGTACATCCGCAAAGGGAAACACGATTGCAGGCGCAATGGACATAATTGCACGAAAAATGGGGTTAACCGTATCGCTTTCGCACTGTAATGTTGTGTTTATGTCAACATCGACATTCAAACTCGACCATATGCAACTCATATATCCGCTCACCGGCATGTACGCTTTGCCCGAGCAAACCATCATCGTGACAGGGGACAAATCACCCTTCGAAATGCTGTCGCTGAGGATAGGCACAACCATAAGTTCGCCCTTCTTTTTGCAACAGGCTCTCGTCAACGAAGAAGGCTCGGACGGTATGATTCGCACGACCGCAAAGGACTTCCTTGCTCGCTCGCTGTCAAGAAGCAAGGCAAACGTCATCCCCTATATAATCGCAAAAGAGGCTACGCCGCCCCTCACCGAAGCAGGCGGCGAGGACGATGTGTACGAACTCGACATATCGCGAGCAATGGCGTTTGACAACGAAAAGTATTGCATAATCGAAAACGAATACGCCGAAATTCTTGCGCTATATCACAGCCACGACGTGACGGGAACGCTCAATTACACCGCAAAAGACGGCGGAACAATCGAGTTCAAAATCCTCAAAAAATCCGTCAAAATCAAGGCTCACGGGCGCAAAGTGGTTGCCGAAATCAAACTATCCACGGACCTTGCCGACGTGCAGAAAATTCCGACGGACGAGGTTGTCGGCACCGACAACAACATCGTAAAACAATATGCCTCCGCCCTCGCAAAGGACATCGAAAGCAGGCTTTGCAAGTTGTATGAGTTGTCGCTAAGTCAAAATATCGACTTTTTGTCGTTGCAATCGAAAGCCTATCAGTCTCTCGGGCGAAACCTCGAAGAAGATTGCCTCTTTACTCTCTCTTTCGAGCCGAAAGTGTCCGTAAGCGTGAAAGAGGCGGGCTGATCCGTTGCACCTCGATTTTCGCAATCGTCATATAGTGGCGTAGAGGTGTTTTATGGATTATCTTTTGCCCGACGACGAAACCGTGAAAAAGATGTGCGCCGAATACGCTTGCCGTATAAACAAAAAGGCGGGCGCACTCGGATACATAAACAAATTGAACTCGAACGACAATAAATGCGGCGACGGTTCGACCGACGATTTCGGCAACAAATCGCAAGGAAACCAAAGCGGCTGCATAAACGGCAATCTTCACGAGATACCGCAAAAAGATTTGCAAAACAACGAAACGGCAAACTCCGCTCTCGCGCGATGCGCGTATGCCTGCGATATACGCGATATAAAAGTTTTATTTCTTTACATTGTTTTGCTTTTGAGATATAATGCAAGGTATGGAACTCAAATTTATGACGCCGACCGAGGTGTGGGAAGGGTTCGATCCGCGCGTTGCGCCTTTGGAAGCCTCAATAATCTCGTGTCAAACAACGGATAATTTTGTCTGCTCGAAGCAGATTTTTACGGCAGAAACCTCAAAAGAGGGACGCGTGCGCATATGTTGCAACTTCTATTACGACGCACGCTGGCAAGACGCGCGTCCTGCCGTTTTGGTGTTGCCGTCTTTCAAAAATCCTCATTCCTCCGACTCAATGCGTTTGCTTGTCGACGAGGGGTTTGTCGCTTGCACTCTCGATTACTGCGGCGTATTCGAGGATACGAAAACGGCTTATCCGTCCGATTTGAGTTTTGCTCGCTTCCCCGATTGTCAAAATCATCTCGACAGCATAGAAACCACCGCGCGCAATACGCCTTGGTTCGTATGGGCGAAGATAGCGCGCCGCGCGATTAGTCTTTTGCAAGAGCAAAGCATCGTCCTCGGCGAGCGCATAGGCATTTTGGGATTCGGTATAGGAGCGCAACTTTGCTGGCTCGTCGCAGGCACCGATAAGCGCATCCGCTCGATGACCGCAATCAACGGCGGCGGCTACCGTTGGGCGGAACACAACGCAAGATTTTTGGGCAGCGACATACCCTCGAACGACGAGCAACTGGCATACTCGACGGGTATAGGCGCAGAGACATACGCGATGTTCGTCACCTGCCCCGCACTCGCAATCGCAACGCGCGACTCGGTGTATTGCGACGTTGACAGAATCGGCGATATGCTCGACCTCGTAAAATCCGACGTGAAGCAACTCATAATTTCGGATTCCTGCGATATGCAGATAACAAAAAGCGTATACTCCGCACTCGTGCTGTGGCTACGCTCGCACCTTGCGAACACGTCGGACGCGATTTCAACGTCGCTACGCTTCGAAACGGCAGACGGAAAGTTGTACGTCAAACTCAATTCGGGCAAAAAAGCGGACAAACGCACGCTGTATGTCAGTTACGGCGAGCCGTCCTCCCGCCAAAGATACTGGCAATCCTTCGACGTGCGCCAAAAGGTCGGCGAACACGAATACGTCTGCGACGTTCCCGTCTACGACGCCGAGGAACTCATCGTTGCCTATGCAACGCTCATATATCCCGACTCGAACGTGATTTCCACAAAAGTCACGAGCATTATCCCTGCAAAACACGACGTGAGCGCGGTTGAAACTTCGCCGCGAATCTCGAAGGTCCTTTATGACGGAAGTATGGGACTTGGTGAATTTGTGGCAAAAACGGACGACGCACTTTTGGACGACAACAATCTGTTTGTCGCCGACGGACCGTTTGCCATAAAGGGCATATCCGCAAAAAAAGGCAACCTCGCGCTTTGCAGAAGCATACAGGAAATGACATCCACAAGCCGCACCGCCATACTGCACGTCGACGCGTACTCCAAAACGTCGGGCAGCCTTAGCGTGTGCGTATACACCTACCCCGACCTCAAAAAATACACCGCGCGCACAAAATTGAAAGGCGGCGAGTTCTGGCAAAAACTGCTCTTCGAGTCCGCCGACTTCAAGAGCGAGGAAGGTCGCACCCTCTCTTCGTTCGCGGTGGTAAAAACCATCGAGGTCGAAAACGCGGGCGGAATTGTTTTCAACAACTTTTTGTGGATTTGAAAATAATCTACGCCCAAAACCATATATTTTTGTATGCAAGATCTCCCGCTTTTTGAACAAGAACCGATACAGGAAGAACCAAAACGCCGTTCAAAGCGCATTGCGATTTCGGTTGCAATCGTGCTTTTGGTGGTGATTTTGGCTGTTGCGAGCGCACTTTTGGTCAAATACTACGTCATTGCAACGTTCACGGTTGACGGGATATCTATGTACCCGACTCTCGACGGCGGCTCGGGCGCACACAGCGACTCCGACCGCAACAACGGCGAAACGCTCTATCTCAACAGACTTGCAAAAATAAATCGCGGCGACATCGTCGTTTTTGTCCCCGACAGCGGAATTTTTAAGGGCAGAACCCTCGTGAAAAGAGTGGTCGCGGTGGGCGGCGACCACATCGTAATATCAAACAACACCGTATATCTCAACGGCAAGCAACTCGACGAAAGTTACGTCAACAAAGACGAACTCGCGCAATACGACGACTTGGACGTTTACGTCGAGGACGGCTACGTCTTTTGTATGGGCGACAATCGCAACCACTCGACAGACTGCCGAGAGTTCGGACAGGTAAGCCTCGACCGCATTGTCGGAAGATGTTTTTTGATAAAAGGTTTAGACGGAAAATTCAGAAAAGCGTGACGGCGCGTCTTCCGTCAATAAGTTCTAAACATACAATTCCCTCACAAGTCGCAACGCCTCAACGTCGCGCCTTTTTTTTGGCAAATTGCCAAACGAAGACGCATGTCAAAAAGCATAACCGTTCGACAAAAACGTCAAAATGCGCACTTTATGTGCGCGTTTTGCTTTGTTAAACTTTCTTTTTGTGATTTTTTCAATTGTTTACTTGTCGTACTCGTCGAGAAAACTGTACCTGATTCCGTCCTTCTTGTAGGCTATCACCGTGTTGAGTTGCACGTTTTCAACGCTTCTGAATATGCACTTTTCGACATCGGGATTGGACTTTTTGAGTTCTTGAATAAGCAGTTTGGTTTCCTGTCTTTTCGAGTGATTCTGCCCGCTACCACAAGACGTGCAAGTGTCTGTAAACTTGCAGGCGCACTGTATAAAGTGCAGTCCGTTATAATCTCGCCACGCCTTTATGTCGTCCTCCCGTATGAGATACAACGGGCGGATAAGTTCCATTCCCTCGAAGTTGGTGCTGTGAAGTTTGGGCATCATCGTCTGTATTTGCGCGCCGTGCAACATGCCCATAAGTATGGTTTCGATTACATCGTCGTAGTGATGTCCGAGCGCGATTTTGTTGCAACCGAGTTGCTTTGCGAAGTTGTACAGATACCCCCTTCTCATGCGCGCGCACAAGTAACACGGCGATTTGTCAACGTTGTATACCGACTCGAATATGTCCGTCTCGAACACCGTTATCGGCACGTTGAGCCGCCGTGCGTTTTCCTCGATTATCTCTCGGTTTGCCTTTGCATATCCCGGGTCCATAACAAGATACTTGACCTCGAATTCCAAATCGCTGTGCCGCTTGTATTCCTGAAAGAGTTTCGCCATAAGCATCGAGTCTTTTCCGCCCGATATGCACACCGCGATTCTGTCGCCGTCTTTAACAAGGTTATACTCTTTTATCGCCTTGTAAAATTTGCCGAATATGTCCTTTTTGAATTTGCCGGTTATGCTCTGCTCGACCTTCTTGCAAAAGTCGTCGTCCACTTGCTTTTGCATCTGCGCGCGCAAATACTCGGAGTATCCGCCGCGCAAACTGTACGCCCTAAGCCCCTGCTCGCAAAACTGCTCGGCAATATCCACGCTGAGTATTCCCTTTGCGCAATACACGATTACGGCTTTGTCCTTATCCGTCGGCGGATTCGCCCTTAGCGCATCCTCGCTTACGCTCACCGAATCGGGAATAAAACCGTACGCCCTGTCCGTTTCGGGTCGGATGTCAAACACCACCCTTTCGTCTTTATCCAGTTTTTCAAATTCCTCAACCGTTATTTCCATTTTATCTATTTCAGTTTTATCCGCTTATGCCATCCGCGCTTTGCCCGTTTACAAAACAATTATACCCTCACAATCAAGTTGGCGCGCTTAATGTAGCCAAATCTATTTTTTATCACCGACATCTTTTTTGACATGCTGTTCAAGTTCCAGCATATATTTATCAAAATCGGACATAAACAATCTATCCTGAATTACTCTGTATTTTTCAAACTCCGTTTCTGCATGAAGTTTTGCGATTTCATTGGAAACTTTACCCGCGTCTTGCAAAAGCCCATATTCGAACATCTCAATAAATGAGTTTAGACGTTTTTCCCAATCCGCCATCGTCAAAGGAATTTTCCTCTGTGCCATACTTTCGGCAAAATCGAGATATGCGGTAACCATTCTGTTAAGTTGTCCAAGCTCAAACTCGCTCAGATAGTTTTTTGCAACTACGACATCGGACTTTTGAATTTTTCTATCGGGAGCATCTTTCCAGGTGGTAAGCCCCATATGCTCTTTGGTTGCGTCGGCACGCTCTACAATCAATTCTGCCGCGGTATGACCGTGAACGGCATAATGCATTTTGTTTTGAACGGTTGCGTAAAAGCGTTTTGTTGCCAATGCGTCCTTGTCGTAATCGATTGCCGTGGCATATAAATCGGTTATTTTTTGATAGAATTTACGTTCAGAGGCGCGGATTTCCCGAACGCGTTCCAATTGCTCGTCGAAGTACTTATCCGTTAGGTATGTCCCGCGTTTAAGCCTTTCGTCGTCCATTACCCAACCTTTGATTGTGTATTCAGCGGCAATCTGATTCACCCATTTGCGGAATTGAACGGCTCTCTCCGAGTTGACTTTGAACCCGACGGCAATAATCATTGAGAGATTAAAATGCACGACATCTCTGCCTACTGTTCTACCGCCTTCATTTTGAACTATTCGAAATTTTCGAGTAGTTGCCTCTTCCGTAAGTTCGCTGTCAGCAAAAATCTTTTTAATATGGTAGTTTATAGTGTGAGACTCTACGTCAAACAGCATCCCGAGCATCTTTTGCGTAAGCCATATGTTCTCGTCCTCGTATCTAACTTCTATATTTTGAGTCTCATCACCGACGGATGCAACGTAAGTAAGATACTCCGCAGCCGAACTTCTGATTGTTATTTCATTATGTTTATCCGCCATTTTACGTCTCCATATTGTTCATAAGATGCTTTCTATTATTTCCCAGTAACCGGTTTTATCTGAACCAACACGCTTTATTAAGCCTTTTTCTGATAAAGATTTCAACGACCGCTTAACAGTTTCTCTTGATACGCTTATACTCGTTGCTATTTCATCTATGGTGCTTTCAGAATTTGTTTTTAGTGCTTGCAATACCTTTTTTGCAGACATAGTGAGTTTTACAGGCTCATTTACAGGCTCATTTACAGGCTCATTTTTGAGTTGTTTCGGTCTGTTAAACGGAATAGTCACCGTAATCATATTCTGCGAAAATGAGTAAGCCTTTTCTCCGTATTCTTTGACTACGATAGGAACTCCGTGCCCTGAATGTTCGACAATACCGCATTGCAAAAATATTTTCATCAACTCTTTATTGACGGGCTCGGTTTTCCCTGACAAAAACTCTTCTTTGGTAAGATTTTTAGGAATTCCGCCATAAGATACGATTTCCATTCTATCTTCAAACCAATAAACCGCAGGAGCTAATTCTTCCGCCCATTTATTGTGAACGCAAGCATTGATCCACGCTTCTTTGAATGCCTCGCTGCTGAAAAGACGTTGTTCTTTTCTTGGGCGAACCGATACGTCGATAAACGTTTCGTTCAGCGCGTCGCAATAATTGATAACTTTTTCAAGCGATTCGATAAGGCACGTATACCCGTATTCATTCCTTTTTACGAATTCGGATTTGTCTTTGCCTTTGAATACCGCAACCTTTATCGAATTCATGTTTTCATCGGCAAGAATTTCTGCCAGAAGGTTAAATTTGCCGTCGGCAGTTACAAGTCCGAAATTCTTGTAAAATGTTTCTTCGTTAATATGAATTCCTTTGCTTATAAGATATTGCTTTAATTTTGCAAAAGTTAAATCATCGCGCAACACAGGAATGTCTTTGATAGCTTTCTCGGGAATGCTTAAACTTTCTATATACCTACGTTCGATTTCTTCTTCGGTCATACTGCGGCAAGTCGTGCCGATGCGAATAAAACATCCTGCGGCGCTTCTTCCGTATTTTTTGATATAATAGAGAGAGTTTCCTTTCTTAACCTTAATCTCGATTACGTTTTTACCATCGACATATTTTGTGCCGAGCTCAATGAGACTTTGCGGATTCGGTAAAATTTGCGTGGTAACAATATCGGCGATGCGTTTTTGCGTATCGTCAAGATTATCAACACCCACAACGATTCCGTCATCGTCAACTCCGATATAAATTGTGCCGTCGAAACTGTTCAAAAAGGCTACGAGTTCCTTTTGTAGACTATCGTTTAATACCTTTTTTAACTCGGTTTTCTCGGTTTCTTGAAAAAGCATTTGAAAAACCTCTCGTTTAAGATTAAGTCTATTATACCATTTTTTCGTGTTTTTTTCAAGAGTTCCTGCGTTTAGTTTCAGAGATTTTTAGAGAATATCGATAAATAAAATGTCAGAAAAAAGATAGATGTGGCGAGATTGTATATGTCCTTAAATGCAGAGTAAGGCAATCATAAGTCAAGTTATGGGTAGTGATTTTTTGTAAAATGCCAACACAAAGCACCTATTTAACAATTTTTCTACATTATAACATTTCAAATGTTAAATATCCAGAAAAGTTGTTATTGTATGTTTGAATTTGTCGGCATATTACCGCATTTTGGACTGATTATATCCAAATTAGTCATTCGATGTCTAT